>NZ_JBSGFZ010000020.1:0-194965 GCF_053603655.1 Kribbella sp. NPDC004138 | reverse complement strand
GAGAAGTCATTCAACGCCTGTGGACAGGGTTAATGCATCTTTCGGCATTGACTTTCGGCACGCTGTTGAGTTCTCAAGAATCGGACGCACACCGCAGTCTGACCTCTCGGCCAGGCTCCCGGGGCAACCTTCGTTACTATACCGGAGCAGATCCACCGAGACAAGTCCCAGTTTTTCTGACCCTCCACCCGCATCCAAGCTACCGCCCCGAGTCAGACAACCCGGTTCGGCTCAGCTAGCCTTGGGGGGTTCGGAGCGACCGGCCGCTTTCGCGTCCCGCGCCTCGCTCCAACGAAGAGAACATTACGTGGCCCGCAGGTGGACGGTCAAATCGGTTCCCGGTGCGCTGAATCACAGGCCTGTAATTTGCCGTCGGCAACCCCGATGTGGGAGTGAAGCCCACTCCCACGCCGGCACCGTCAGCCCTGCGTCCGCGCGGCGAGAACCCCTGCGAACGAACGCTTCCCGCGACGCAGCACCAGCACGCCACCAGGCAGCAGGTCCTCCGCGGCCGGCACGTACTCCGCGTCCTTCACCTTCTCGTTGTTCAGGTACGCGCCGCCTTCGGCGACCGTCCGCCGCGCAGCCGACTTGCTGGCCACCAGCCCCGACTTCACCAGCAGGTCGCCGTACGTCGGCATCGGCTCGCCGGCGCCCAGCTCCACATGCGGTGCTTCGCGTAGCGCCGCCACCAGGGTCGAGCCGTCCAGCGACCCCAACTCCCCTTGGCCGAACAACGCCTTTGACGCCTCCTGCACGCGCAGAGTCTCGCCGGCCCCGTGAACCAGGGTCGTCAGCTCCTCCGCCAGTGCTCGCTGCGCCTCGCGGGCCTGAGGACGTTCCGCGGTCGCTTGTTCGAGGGCGGCCAGCTCCTCCGGCGTACGGAACGTGTAGAAGCGCACGAGCTGCATCACGTCCCGGTCGTCGCTGTTGAACCAGAACTGGTAGAACGCGTACGGCGTTGTCAGCTCCCGGTCCAGCCACACCGTGCCGGACTCCGTCTTCCCGAACTTCGTGCCGTCGGCCTTGGTCACCAGCGGTGTCGCCAGCGCGTGTGCCTTGCCAGCCTCCGTACGGCGGATGAGCTCGACGCCCGCCGTCAGGTTCCCCCACTGGTCGCTGCCACCGGTCTGCAGCGTGCAGTTGTGCCGCCTGTACAGCTCCAGGAAGTCCAGGGACTGCAGCAGCACGTAGCTGAACTCCGTGTAGCTGATCCCCTGCTCCAGCCGGGCCTTCACCACTTCCCGGCCGAGCATCCGGTTCACCGGGAAGTGCTTCCCGATGTCTCGCAGGAAGTCGAGGGTGTTGAGGTCCTTCGTCCACTCGTAGTTGTTGACGATCCGGGCCGGGTTCGGCAGGGACGGATCGAAGTCGACGAACTTCTCCACCTGGGCGCGGACCTTCTCGACCCACTCGTGCACGACGTCCTTCGGGTTCAGCACCCGCTCGGACGTCTCCTTGGGGTCACCGATCAGCCCGGTGGCGCCGCCGACGAGCCCGATCGGGTTGTGGCCGGCCAGCTGGAGCCGCCGCAGCGTCAGCAGTTGCAGCAGGTTGCCCATGTGCAGGCTGGGCGCGGTGGGGTCGAACCCGACATAGGAGGTGATCGGTCCTGCCGCCATCGAGGCCCGGAGAGCGTCCGGGTCGGTGGAGTGGGCGATCAGGCCACGGCTCTGCAGGTCGTCGAGCACCTGAGTGCGGCGTTCGGTCACTAGTTCTCTCCTCGAGTACGTCGGGTCGGTACCAGTGTCCTGTACGGCGGCGTACCGCGACTCAGGTGGGTTCGGGACGTGTCAGCACCGACCGGAGCTGTGGGCGCAGCGCGTGTCCGTCCGGTCCCTGCACCGTGACCGCGGTCGGTCTGTGCGGGTCGTGGGCGCCGGGGTCCGTGTTCGGGACCGGGAGACCGTGGGACAGGACCTGCTCGGCCGGTGTCAGCTGGCGGATCCCGATGGCCAGCACATGGTCCGGATGCGTCTGCGCGAAGTCGCCGTACAACTGGGGGTCGTGCTGGCCGTCGTCACCGACCAGCACCCACCGCACGGTGGGGAACTCGCGGGCCAGCCGGCGCAGTGCGGTCCGCTTGTGTTCCTGGCCGCTCCGGAACCAGCCGGTGTTCGTCGGTCCCCAGTCCGTCATCAGCAACGGGCCCAGCGGGTACCCGTGCCGGGCCAGGAAACGGGTGAGCGTCGGCGCGGTGTTCCACGCCCCGGTGGACAGGTAGAACATCGGCGCACCGGGGTGGTCCGCCAGCAGTTCCTCGTACAGACCCGCCATTCCAGGGACGACGCGGCGCGCCTGCTCGTCGCGGACGAACGTGTTCCACGCCGCGATCAGCGGACGCGGCAGCATCGTCAGGATCACCGTGTCGTCGATGTCGCTGACGAGTCCGAACGTGGCCTCGGGGTCCGGCACGAAGATCCGCGCCCGCGCCTGCCTGTCGCCGCGCACCCCCAGCACGACCTCGTGCCACCCCGGAGGCAGCACCACCGGTACGTTCAGGTCGATGAAGCCGCCGCGATCGGTCACGGTCTCGAACGTCTGCCCGCTGACCGTGACGGTGACCGGCACCTTGGTCGCCGGCGCCGTCACGAACACGCGCCAGCCCCGCACCACCTGGTCCTCGTCGTACCGCGGCTGGTTGCGCGGATCGCGGCCGAGCACCACACGGGCCAGCACCCGGACGAACTCGGTGTTGCCGTAGCCGACCTGCGGGATGATCCGCTCCTGCCAGCCACGACGCCGAAGCACCGCCTGCACCCCGAGGTTGAACCAGTCCTCGAGACGGGACGAGTAGTGCGGACGGGCCATACCAGAAACCTACCCGTCGCACGGGCCGCTAGTCGTCCTGCCTCGCGGTCCGCGGACACCTTTCACACGTCCTTCACGAACTGTCGGTCGCGTCGCCTACCGTCTCTGCATGACCGCTCTCGGAATGTGCTTCCCGCGTACCTATCCGGCCGCGCTCGTCACCGACGTGGCGCGGCGGCTCGACCGCGGCGGCGCGGACGAGCTGTGGATCATCGAGGACTGCTTCTTCACCGCCGGCCCGTCGCTGGTGTCGGCCGCGCTGACGTCGACCGAGCGGCTGACCGTCGGGCTCGGGATCGTGCCGGCCGTCGCGCGCACGGCCGCGGTGACCGCGATGGAGTTCGCGACGCTGGAAGCCCTCGGGCCCGGGCGGTTCCTGCCGGGCATCGGTCACGGCGTGCAGTCGTGGATGGGGCAGATGGGCGTCCGGCCGAAGTCGCCGTTGACGGCGCTCGACGAGGTGACGACCAGTGTGACCCGGTTGCTGCGCGGCGAGGAGGTCAGCTTCGAGGGGACGACGGTCCACCTCGACAAGGTGAAGCTGGACGCGCCGCCGGCCGACGTACCGCCGATCCTGCTCGGGGTGCAGGGCCCGAAGTCGATGGCGCTGGCCGGGCGGGTGGCCGACGGGGTCGTCCTGGCCGAGCCCGCCACCGCGGCGTATGTGCGTCAGTCGGTGGAGCAGGCCGGATCGCCCGACGGGTTCGTGGTCGCGGTGTTCACGTCGATGTGCGTGCGCAAGGACCGCAAGACGGCGTACGAGTGGACCGCGCCGTGGCTCGGTTCGCGGATCGGCGACCGGCCGCCGCAGCTGACTGCGCTGCCGTTCTTCGACGAGATGAAGGCGCTGTACGACGCGTCCGGCGAGGCGGGGCTGGTCGGGATGCCGACTGACTGGTGGACCGCGATCGGCGCGATCGGCACGGTCGACGACGCGGCCGAACACATCGCCGGGCTAGAGGCGGCCGGGGTGCACCATGTGGGGCTGTTCCCGGATCCGGAGGTCGAGCACGGGTTGCCGCAGCTGGACCACGTGCTCGAGCTGGCGAACCGCTAGGCGCGCTTCTTCGGGACGTGCGGGCGGTAGGGCGAGACCGTCGGGTCGTTCGGGATCCAGAAGCGCCACGGGTGGTCGGGTGCTTCGCGGAGGCCGACGCGCGGGCCGGTGTCGGGTACGCCGTCGAAGCCGGGGCCGTCGAGGAGCTGAATGGACGACGTCTTCGCCAGCAGGTCGGCGCCGTTGCCCTCGCGTTCGATGCCCAGGGCAACACAGAGGCGGGCCGGGCCACGGGCGAGGTCGCGGTCCGGGTTGTTGGCCGGGCGTTTGGGGAGCGGGCCTTTGCGGACGCCGACTGATTGGTTGACGACCACCTTTTGCGGCGCTGTCTGACCGCGGCGGGCGCGGGCGAGCTCGAGACCCTCGATAACCTCCCCGGCGCGGAGCAGGACGGCCGAGGGGACGCCTTCCGGGCCGGCGACGACGTTCATGCAGAAGTGCATGCCGTAGGTGAAGTACACGTACAGGAAGCCGGGCGGACCGAACATGACCGCGTTGCGCGGTGTCTCACCCCGGTAGGCGTGCGAGCCGGGGTCGTTCGGCCCGTCGTACGCCTCGACCTCGGTCACCCGGACCGCAACCCTGCCCTCGTCGGTGGTGCTGCGCAGCACCATCCCCAGCAGCCGCGGCGCCACCTCCAACACAGGACCCGCCAGCTGAGAACGACGCATGCGCAGCACCTTAGCCGGGTGGGCGAGAGCACCGACCGGAGACCGGACCTGGTGACCTGAGACAGGTAATAGCAGGTCTCCAGACCCCGTTACTTGTCTCAGGTCTCCCGAATCGCCGGCGAACTGCTGGTGCCTGCCGTCAGGTCAGGCGGGCGGTGTGGGCGGCGGCGCGGTCGCGGAGTTCGGTGAGTTGTTCGGCTACGCGGGGTTGGGCGGTGCCGCCTCGGGTGTTGCGGGACGCGAGGGAGCCGTCGACGGTGAGGACGCTGCGGACCTCGGGGGTGAGGTGGGGGGAAATGCCGGCGAGGTCGTCGTCGGTGAGGTCCCAGAGTTCGATGCCGCGCTTCTCGCATTCCTGGACGCAGGCGCCGGCCAGTTCGTGGGCGACGCGGAACGGGACCTTCTGCCGGACCAGCCATTCGGCGATGTCGGTGGCCAGTGAGAAGCCCTGAGGGGCGAGTTCTGCGAGGCGGTCGGCGTTGAAGCGCACCGTGCGGATCATGCCGGTGAACGCGGGCAGCAGCACCTCGAGGGTGTCGATGGAGTCGAAGACCGGCTCCTTGTCCTCCTGCAGGTCCCGGTTGTAGGCGAGCGGCTGCGCCTTCAGCGTGGCCAGCAGACCGCTCAGGTTCCCGATCAGGCGGCCGGCCTTGCCGCGGGCGAGTTCCGCGATGTCCGGATTCTTCTTCTGCGGCATGATGCTCGACCCGGTCGAGAATGCGTCGTCCAGCTCGACGAAACCGAACTCCTTCGTCGCCCAGATGATCACCTCTTCGGCCTGCCGGGACAGGTCGACGCCGATCTGCGCGGTGACGAACGCGAACTCCGCGACGAAGTCCCGCGCCGACGTACCGTCGATCGAGTTCGCCGACGAGTTCGTGAAGCCCAGCTCGTGCGCGACGAAGACCGGGTCGAGCCCGAGCGAGCTGCCGGCCAGCGCGCCCGAGCCGTACGGCGAATCCGCCGCCACCCGGACGTCCCAGTCGACCAGCCGGTCGAGGTCCCGGATCAACGGCCAGGCGTGCGCGAGCAGGTGGTGTGAGAGCAGCACCGGCTGCGCGTGCTGCAGATGCGTGCGCCCGGGCATCGCGACACCCAGGTGCCGCTCGGCCTGCTCCGCCAGCGTGTTGACCTGCTCCAGCAGCAACCGCCCGATGATCCGGCCGTGGTCACGCAGGTAGCTTTTGAACAGCGTGGCGACCTGGTCGTTCCGCGACCGTCCCGCACGCAGCCGTCCGCCCAGCTCAGGCCCGAGCCGAACGAGCAGACCGTGCTCCAGCGCCGTGTGCACGTCCTCGTCCTCGGCAGCGGGCTGGAACTCGCCGGACAGTACGTCGGCCAGCAGCCCGTCGAGGCCCGCGAGCATCGCGTCCAGGTCCTCGTCCGTCAGCAGCCCCGCGCGGTGCAGCACCTTCGCGTGCGCCTTCGACCCGGCGATGTCGTACGGCGCCAGCCGCCAGTCGAAATCCGTCGACTTGCTCAACGCCGCCAACGCCTCCGCCGGCCCTCCCGAGAACCGGGCCCCCCACAACGCGGAGTCCCGGGCGGCGCTCTCTCCAGTGCTCACAACAACTTCCTCTACTTCGGTTCGCGGGCGGCGAGGGACAGGAAACGGGCGGCGAGGTCGGGGCCGCCGGTGGGGTTGCGGGAGACGACCATGACGGTGTCGTCGCCGGCGATGGTGCCGAGGACGTCGTCCAGGCCGACGTGATCGATCGCGGACGCGAAGTACTGGGCGGCTCCCGGCGGGGTTCGCAGGATGACGAGGTTGGCGCTGCCCTCGGCGGAAACGAGCAGCTCGGACGCGACCCGGGCCAGGCGGGCCTCGAAAGCAGCCGCCTCGCCGGCGCGCGGCGTGCGGTCGCCGCCTTCGCCCGGTACGGCGTACACGAGCTGGCCGGAGGCGTCGCGGACCTTCACCGCGCCGATCTCGACCAGGTCGCGGGACAGCGTCGCCTGGCCGACGACCAGCCCGGACGCGGCGAGCAGGTCGGCCAGCTCGGTCTGCGACCGGACCGGCTGCCGGCCGAGCAGGTCGACGATCCGCTGCTGGCGGGCCGTCTTGGTGGTGGGAACCGCAACGCTCACGACGAGAAACTCCTTGCCAGCAGCCACGACAGCAGCGCCTTCTGCGCGTGCAGCCGGTTCTCGGCTTCGTCCCAGACGACCGACTGCGGTCCGTCGATCACGGCCGCCTCGATCTCCTTGCCACGATAGGCGGGGAGGCAGTGCAACACGATCGCATCAGGCTTCGCCTTGGCGAGAAGTTCCTCGGTCACGGCGTACGGCACGAACGGCGCCTCGCGCTCGGCCGCCTCGGCCTCCTGGCCCATCGACACCCAGGTGTCGGTGGCGAGCACATCGGCTCCGTCCGCGGCCGCGATCGGGTCCTCCGTCCAGGCGACCGATCCGCCGGTCGCCTCGGCGATCGCCGCCGCGCGCACGAGGACGTCCGGATCCGGCTGGTAGTCCGCGGGCGAACCGATCACGACGTGCATGCCGGCGGTCGCGCCGCCGAGCAGGTACGAGTGCGCCATGTTGTTGGCGCCGTCGCCGAGGTACACCAGCTTCAGCCCGGAGGTCCAGCCCTTGTGCTGCCGCACGGTCTGCAGGTCGGCCAGGATCTGGCACGGGTGGAACTCGTCGGTCAGTGCGTTGATCACCGGCACCGACGACGCGGCGGCCATCTCCTCGATCCGCGACTGGCCGGAGGTCCGCCAGACGATCGCCTCGACCTGCCGGTCCAGCACCCGGGCGGTGTCGGCGATCGGCTCGCCGCGGCCGAGCTGCGAGGTCTGCGCGTCGATGACCAGCGGTACGCCGCCGAGCTCGGAGATCCCGACCGCGAACGAGATCCGCGTCCGGGTCGACGACTTGTCGAAGATCACCGCGACGGTCTTCGGACCCGCGAGCGGCTGGTGCCCGTGCCGATCCCCCGCCAGCTGCGCCGCGAGCGTCAGTACTTCGTCCTGCTCGACCGGCGACAGGTCGTCGTCCCGCAAGAAGTGCCGGATCGTCACGGAACCTCCACCTGGTCGAGCAGCCCCGGCAGGGCCGCGACGAAACTGTCGGCATCAGCCTTGCCGAGGATGTACGGCGGCGCCAGCCGCAACGCGTCCGGGACCGGATTGTTGATCACGAAGCCGGCGTCCAGCGCGAGTGCCGCCACCTGGTCCGACACCGGCGCGGTCAGCTGGATCGCGAGCAGCATCCCGCGGCCCCGGACGCCCGCGATCAGCGGGTGGTCGAGCGCGATGATCGACGACGCGAGGTGGTTGCCGACGGCATTCACCTGCGCGAGCAGGCCGTCCCGCTCGATCACGGTCAGCACCGCCAGCCCGGCGATCGCCGCGACCGGGTTGCCGCCGAACGTCGTGCCGTGGTTGCCCGGCTGGAGCAGGTCGGCCGCCGGGCCGAGCCCGACACACGCACCGATCGGGATCCCGGCGCCGAGGCCCTTCGCCACCGTCACCAGGTCCGGCGTGATGCCGTCGGTCTCGTACGCGAACCAGGTCCCGGTCCGGCCGATCCCGGTCTGGATCTCGTCGATCCACAGCAGAGCGCCGTGCTCGGACGTGATCCGCCGCGCCGCCTGCAGGTAGCCGGCCGGCGGTACGACGACGCCGTTCTCGCCCTGGATCGGCTCGAGCACCACCGCCGCCGTCTGGCCGTCGACCGCCGCGGCCAGCGCGTCCGCATCGCCGTACGGGACGAACTCGACGTCGCCCGGCAGCGGCGCGAAGGCCTCCCGGTAGGCCGGCTTCCAGGTCACCGCGAGCGCACCCATCGACCGGCCGTGGAACGCCCCGACCGTCGAGACGATCTTGGTCCGGCCGGTGCGCCGGGTGATCTTGAACGCCGCCTCGTTCGCCTCGGTGCCGGAGTTGGTGAAGAACACCTTGCCCGGCACGTCGAACAGGCCGAGCAGCTTCTCGGCGAGCGCGATCTGCGGCGCGGAGGCGAAGAAGTTCGAGACGTGGCCGAGCGTGGCGAGCTGCGACGTCACCGCGGACACCACGAACGGGTGCGCGTGGCCGAGACAGTTCACCGCGAGTCCGCCGAGCAGGTCGAGGTACTTGTTGCCGTCGGCATCCCACAGGTACGCGCCCTCGCCGCGGACCAGGACCCGCTTCGGCGCGCCGAAGGTGTTCATCAGGGCGCTGGAGTAGCGCGACGTCAGCGCCGCCTGCGTGCCGTCGACGGTCAAGAGTTCGGTCATGACGGGATCACCTGGGTTCCACTTCCGGCGTCGGTGAAGATCTCGAGCAGCAAGGAGTGCGGGACGCGGCCGTCGATCACGGTCGCCCGGGAGACCCCGGACTCGACGGCGCGCAGGCACGCTTCCATCTTCGGCACCATGCCGGACGCCAGCGACGGCAGCAGCCGGGCCAGCTCGGCGGTGTCGATCTGGGTGATGATCTCGTCGCTGTCCGGCCAGTTCCGGTACAACCCGGCGACGTCGGTCAGGACGACGAGCTTCTCCGCGCCGAGCGCCGACGCGAGCGCCGCGGCCGCGGTGTCCGCGTTCACGTTGTGGGCCTGACCGTCCTCGTCCGGGGCGATCGTCGACACCACCGGGATTCGGCCGGCGTCGATCAGGTCGATCACCGCCTCCGGGCGGACCCCGACCACGTCGCCGACCAGGCCGATGTCGACCTGCTCGCCGTCCACCAGCGCCGTCCGGCGTTCCGCGGTGAACAGGCCCGCGTCCTCACCGGACATGCCGACCGCGAACGGGCCGTGCGCGTTCAGCAGCCCGACCAGCTCCCGGCCGACCTTGCCGACCAGCACCATCCCGACGACGTCCATGGCCTCGGGCGTGGTGACCCGGAGCCCGCCGCGGAACTCGCTGTCGATGCCGAGCCGGCCGAGCATGTCGCTGATCTGCGGCCCGCCGCCGTGCACGACGACGACCCGCACCCCGGCGTACCGCAGGAACACGATGTCCTCGGCGAAGGCGCGCTTGAGCTTCTCGTCGACCATCGCGTTCCCGCCGTACTTCACCACGACGGTCTTGCCGTGGAACTGCTTCAGCCACGGCAGCGCCTCGGTCAGTACGGCGGCCTTCTCGATCGCATCCGCCTGGATCATGACGCGTACGCCGAGTTCTCTTCGACGTACGCGTGCGACAGGTCCGTGGTGAGGACCGTCGCGGACGCCGGGCCGGCGTGCAGGTCGATGACCACGTCGATCTCGAGACCGCTGAGGTCCGCCTCGGATCTGTCGACGCCCTTGCCGCCTGCGACGCAGATGGCCGCGCCGTTCAGGGTGATGTCGAGCAGCGACGGGTCGAACGCCGTGGGCGCGTTGCCGACCGCCATCGCGATCCGTCCCCAGTTCGGATCGGAGGCGAAGAACGCCGTCTTGCACAGGTTGTCTTCGGCAACGATCTTGGCGGCGGCCAGCGCCTCCGCCTCGGTCGCGGCGCCCTGCACCGTGATGGTCACGTGCTTGGTGGCCCCCTCGGCGTCGGCCTGCAGCTGCTTCACCAGGTCAGCAGCCAGGTCCGTGAGCGCCGCCTCGAACGCCTCGGGCGTGACCGGCACGCCGGACGCGCCCGAGCTGAGCAGCAGGACGGTGTCGTTGGTCGAGGTGCCGCCGTCGACGTCGAGCCGGTTGAAGGTCTTGGCGACCGCGTTCCGCAGCGCGTGGTCGAGGTGCGGCTGGTCGAGGACGGCGTCGGTGGTGATCACGCTCAGCATCGTCGCCATGTTCGGCGCGCACATCCCCGCGCCCTTGGCGAACCCGCCGATGCTCCAGCCGTCGGCGTGCTTCAGCGCGGCCTGCTTCGGCACGTTGTCGGTCGTCATCACCGCGGTCGCGGCCGCGAGACCGGCCTCGGGCCCGTCGCCCAGAGCATCGACCGCCGCGGAGATCCCGGGCAGCACCTTGTCCATCGGAAGCCGCTCGCCGATCAGGCCCGTCGAACAGACCCCGATCTGGGCCGCGCCGACGCCGAGCACCTCGGCCAGCTTCTCGGCGGTCTTGTGGGTGTCCTGGAAGCCTTCCTGCCCGGTGCACGCGTTGGCCCCGCCCGAGTTCAGCACCACAGCCTTCAGCGCGCCGGCCGACAGCACCTGCTGTGACCACAGCACCGGCGCGGCCTTCACCTTGTTGGTGGTGAAGACGCCGGCGGCGACGTCGTGCGGGCCGTCGTTGACCACGACGGTGAGGTCCGGCGTACCGGCTGGTTTGATCCCGGCGATCACTCCGGCCGCTCGGAAGCCGGCCGGCGCGGTCACTCCGGCGCTCCGATCGACTCCACAATTCAGCGCAGCGTCCGGTGTGATACCTACGGTCACGGGGCTACTCCTACGAGGGGCAGGGCCGTGGTCTCGTCGAGACCGGTGGCCAGGTTCATGCACTGCACGGCGGCGCCGGCGGTGCCTTTGGTGAGGTTGTCCATCGCGGCCACGACGACGGCGCGGCCGGTGCGCTGGTCGAGGGCGACCTGCAGCTGCACGGTGTTCGCGCCGAGGGTGGCCTGCGTCTGCGGCCACTGCCCCTCGGGCAGCACGTGGATGAAGGGCTCGTCGGCGTACGCGTCCGCGTAGGCCTTTCGGAGCGTCGCGTAATCGGTGCCGTCGGCCACCGGCGCGCTGCAGGTGGCGAGGATGCCGCGGGCCATCGGCGCGAGCACCGGCGTGAACGAGACGCTCGCCGGCTGGTCGGCGTACGGCGTGAGGTTCTGCTCGATCTCCGGCGTGTGCCGGTGGACGCCGCCGACGCCGTACGCCGAGGCGGATCCCATCACCTCGGCGCCGAGGAGGTGCGTCTTCGGCGCCTTGCCCGCGCCCGACGTACCGCTGACGGCGACCACGACCAGCTGGGTCGGGTCGACGAGCTTGCTCTGCACGGCCGGCAGCATCGCCAGCGTGGAGACGGTGGGGTAACAGCCCGGTACGGCGACCCGGTTCGACCGGCGGAGCTTGTCCCGTTGCCCGGGGAGCTCCGGGAGCCCGTACGGCCACGAGCCGGCGTGCTCGCCGCCGTAGAACTCGGTCCACACCTCGGCCTCCGTCAGCCGGAAGTCCGCGCCGCAGTCGATCACGGTGACGTCAGCGCCGAGCTGCTCGGCGATGGCGGCGGACTGTCCGTGCGGAAGGGCCAGGAACACCACGTCGTGACCGGCGAGGTTCTCCGCCGTGGTCTCGACCAGGATGCGCCCGGCCAGCGGCACGAGGTGCGGATGGTGCACGCCGAGCGCCGTACCGGCGTTTCCTCCGGCGGTCAGGGCGCCGATCTCGACGTCCGGGTGGCCACTCAGCAACCGGAGCAGCTCACCCCCGGCATACCCACTGGCCCCGGCCACCGCCACCGTCACGCTCATGTGAATGAGTATGCCACGAACCGCATGAATATCCAACAGGTTCGGGTTGGGTTGATCCACCCGCGCGCCACAGCTCATACCCCGCCACACTGAACTCCATGCGCCCAGATGTGAGCCAGGTCATGTCACAGCGCGCGGGGCGGCGCGTGTCCCCCGGGTGACGACGACTTTCGGAGGTTGGGATGGCTCGGGTTGGGATGGTGCATCGGCGAGGGCTGGTGGTGCGGCTGGTGGAGTGGGGCAGCCGGCGGAAGTTCCGGAAGGTGCCGGATCCGGTGAAGGTGGCGTTGCACAACCGGCCGGTGTTGCTGTCGACGGCGCTGCTGGAAGGTACGGCGGCGCGCTGGAAGGCGCTCGCCCCGGAGCTGAAGGCGCTCGCGGTGATGGTGGCGTCGGCGCGGATCGGGTGCAGCTGGTGCATGGACTTCGGCTACTGGGAGTTCCACCACCAGGGTGTCGACCCGGCGAAGCTGCACGATGTGCCAAGGTGGCGCGACAGCGACGTCTACACGGATCTGGAGCGCGCGGTGATGGACTACACCGAGGCGATGACGGCCACTCCACCGGAAGTCACCGACGAGCAGGTCGAGCGGCTGCGGCAGGACCTGAGCGAGGAGCAGCTGGTCGAGCTGACCGCGATCGTCGCGCTGGAGAACTACCGCTCCCGGATCAACTCCGCCCTCGGACTCACCAGCCAGGGCTTCAAGGAGTTCTGCGAACTGAGGCCGGTCCGATGACCGACGACCAACTCGCCCGGGAGTTCGCCGAGCACCGGGCGGTGCTGGTCGGCGCGGCGTACCGGGTCGTCGGCAGCGTCTCCGACGCCGAGGACGTGGTCCAGGAGGCGTGGCTGCGCTGGTCCGCGATCGAGCACGACGACATCCGCGACGTGCGGGCGTACCTGATCCGGATCACCACCCGGCTCGCGCTGAACCGGCTGCGGGAGCAGAAGGCGCGCCGCGAGCAGTACGTCGGCCCGTGGCTGCCCGAGCCACTGGCGACCGACGAAGATGACCCGGCGGCCGCGGCCGAGCTCGCGGACTCGGTCAGCATGGCGATGCTCGTCGTCCTCGAGACGCTGTCGCCGCTCGAGCGCGCCACGTTCGTGCTGCGCGAGGTCTTCGACCTGCCGTACGACGAGATCGCGGACACGCTCGGCCGCTCGGAGGCCGCCGTCCGGCAGCTCGCCCACCGGGCCCGCAGCCATGTGCACGCGCGGCAGCCGCGGCACCACGTCGACAAGGCGAGCCACGACGAGCTGACGATGCGGTTCATGCAGGCCGCCGGGTCGGGCGACTTCGACCAGGTGGTCGCGCTGCTCGCGCCGGACGCGGTCCTGATCAGCGACGGCGGCGGCAAGAAGCGCGCCGCGCTGCGGCCGATCCAAGGTGCGGAGAAGATCGCCCGCTGGCTGTTCGCGGTGATCGCGGAGAACCCGGGGTTCGAGATCCGGATGGGCACGCTGAACGGCGAGGTCGCCTATATCGCCTACGACGGCGACGAGCCGGACACGGTCGCGTTCCTGGAGGTCAGCGACGGCCTGATCAGCGACCTGTACCTGATTCGGAACCCGGACAAGCTGCGCCAGGTGAAGTGACCGCGCCGTAGACTATCTGCAACTCAGTCGCAGATGGAGGTGCGGTGAAGTACCTGGTGGCAACCCCGGACGACGCGCTCGAGCCGGGCTTGCGCGCAGATCTGCTGGACACGTGGGTGGCGGCGACGAACGCGGGCGGCGCGGTCGGGTACACCGCGCCGGCTCCGGTCGGGAAGATCGCGGAGAATCTCGACGGCGCGCTCGGGCGGGTCGCGGCCGGCCTGGACCTGCTCGGCGTCCTCGAGGACGGCGAGCGGCACGTCGGGATGGGCATGCTGGTCAGCCGCGGCAGCGAGCTGCAGGCACACTGGCGCACGGTGCTGCGCGTCATGGTCCACCCCGGCAGCCAGGGCACCGGCGCGGGCCGGGTGCTGATGGAGGGGCTGCGCGGGTCCGCCGTCGACCTCGGCCTCGAGCAGCTGCAGCTGACGATCCGCGACGGCCTCGGCCTGGAGAAGTTCTACGGTCCGCTCGGTTACCGCGTCGTCGGCCGCCACCCGCGTGCCGTCCGCGTCGCCTCCGACGACTACCGCGACGAGATCATGCTCGTCCTGGATCTGTAGGCCATCACAATCGCCGGCGCCGGGCACGGGCACGCGGCGACGGCCGCCGGCGCGATTGTGAGAATCACTTGCGGGTGCGTGACAGCAGCACGAGGGTCGTGCCCAGTGCGGCGAGCAGGGCGCCGAGGGTGAGGATGACGGATGGCGGTCCGCCGGTCTGTGGGAGCTCGACGCGGTTGACGGTGCGGAGGTCCTCGGCGGGCTCGGCGCCGACGGTGAGCCTGACCGGCGCGGCGAGCGTCGCGCCGGTCTCATCGGTCCGCTCGTAGGTCACCTTCGCCGTACCGGTGAAGGCGGCCACCGGCTTGAGCGTGACCGTGCCGTCGGTCCCGACCGACCAGGTGCCCGCACGGTCGGTGACCTCCTTCGCGCAGCTGCCGGTCGCGGTGCGGAGACAGACCGAGCTCGGCTGGATGGTGCCGCTGTCGTCGAGCAGCGGGTTCACCGCGACCGGGTTGCCCGGCGTACCGGTGGCCGTGTCAGGGACCGCCTTGGCGAGCAGGGGGCCGGCAACCGTGACGTCGATGAGTGCGGTGCCCGACGTGCCGTTCGCATCCGTGACTCGGTAGACCAAAGCGGTCGTCGTACCGGCGAAGCCCTGCGCCGGGGTGTACGTGACGGCGTCCGCGCCGACGACGAAGGTGCCCTCGTGCGGCACGGTCACGGTCTTCTTCTCGCGGCCGTCGGCCGGATCCCGCAGGACGACCGATCCCGGGCGGAGCGGTGCGGACGGGTCACCGGGCTTGTCGTTGGCGAGCACGTTCACGGCGACCGCCGTACCGAACGCCGTCTTCGCGCTGTCGTCGGCGACGACCGGTCGCACCGGCAGCACCGTCACGGTGACGGTGGACCGCGCCGAGTTGCGATTGCTGTCCTTCACGTCGTACGCCGCCGGTCGTGCGGTGCCCGTGAACGCCGACTCCGGCGTGAACGTGACCTTGCCGCCGGCAACGACGTACGTACCTTGCCCGGGGATCGCCACGTGGTCGACCAGCGCACCGCCCGGCCCGACCAGCAGCACCGACGCCGGATCGAGGGTCGCGTCCGGCCCCGGTTTGTCGTTGGCGAGCGGGTCGACCGTCACCGCGACGTGCTGCTTCGTCCGGGCCTCGTCCGGTACGGCGACCGGGCGCGCCTGCACCGTGACCGTCAACGCACCGGATCCGACCGTGCCGTTGCCGTCGGCCACCTGATACCCGACCGGGACCGCCGCCCCGGCGAACCCGTCCGCCGGCGCGAACCGGATCGCCCCCGAAGGCTGAACCGTGAACGTGCCCTCGCCCGGCACGACCAGCGCCGCCAACGGACTCCCGGTCACCGGATCGACCAGCCGCACGCCACCCGCGACGAGCGGCGCACTCGCGTCGCCCGGCTTGTCGTTGGCCAGCACGTCGACGGCGATCGCGGTCTCGTACGGCGTGGCCACAACGTCGTCCTTGATCACGGGGACGACCGGCGTGACTGTGACCGTGACGGACGCGCTCGCCTTGTTCCCGGTCGTGTCGCTGACCCGATAGGCGACCGACACGACCCCGCGGTACGCCGGTTCCGGGTCGAACGTGATCTTCCCGGCCTGGACGGCGAACACGCCCTGCCCGGCGATCGTCACCCGCTGCCCCCAGGTCCCGCCGAACACCTGGAGAGACTTCGGATCGAGCTGGGCGCCCGTGCCCGGCTCGTCGTTCGCGAGCGGATCGACGGTGACCGTCACGTTCTGCTTGACGACAAGAGCATCCGCGACTGCCGTCGGCCCCTTGCCGACCGTCAGCAGCAGCAGACCTTCCGCGGTCGTGCCGTTGGCGTCGGCGATCCGGTACGTCGTCGGCGTCGTCACGCCCTGGAACCCCTTGACCGGCGTGAAGGTCACCGCGCCGTACGCATCGACCGCATACCTACCTTCGCCGGCCCGGGTCATCGTCTTGCCGAACTGTCCGGCCGCGTCTTTCACCACCACGCTCGCCGGCTTCAGCGGCGCCGACGCGTCACCGGGCTTGTCGTTCGCGGGCACGTTGACCGTGATCGCGTGCCCGTACGGCGTGATCGCCGAGTCGTTGACCGCGACCGGGTTGACCGGCGTCACCGTCATGCACAACGTCGAGGTCGCGTGATTGCCGTCCGAGTCGGCGACCCGGTAACTGACCGGACTCGCCTTGCCCCGGAAGCCCGGCAGCGGGTCGAACTCGACCGAGCCGGTCGGCTGCACGGTGTAGGTGCCCTGGCCGGCGATCGTCAGCTTCTTCGCGGACCCGTTCAGCTCGACCGAACTGCGATCAAGCGTCGCGTCGGTGCCCGGCTGGTCGTTCGACAGCACGTTCACCGTCACGGTCACGTTCTGGAGCGTCGATGCGTTGTCGGCGACCGCGACCGGCGGCCGGCCGACGGTGACGGTCAACCGCGCGGTCGCCCTCGTCCCGTTGGCGTCCGCCACCTGGTACGTCACCGGCGTACCGGGACCGCGGAACGTGGCGCCGGGATCGAAGCGGACCAGTCCCCCGGCGACCGAGTACGTGCCCTCGTTGGGTATCCGCACCGTCGTCTTCAGTGCATCGTCGGCCGGATCGACGAGCAGCAGACTGCCCGGGACCAACGGCGCCGTCGCGTCGCCGGCCTTGTCGTTCGCGAGCACCTTCACCGTGACGCTCTTGTCGTACGGCGTTCGCGCGGCGTCATCCGTCGCGACCGGCGTGATCGGCGTGATCGTGACCGTGATCGTGGACCGCGCGGTCTGACCGAACAGGTCGGCGACCCGATAGCCGACCGGACTCGCCACGCCCCGGAAGCCGGGCAGCGGATCGACGGTGACCGCGCCGTCCGGGGTGACCTGGTAGTCGGCCTGCCCAGGGACCTTGACGGCCTTCTTCAGCGAGCCGTCGGCCGGATCGACGAGCGCGAGGCTGCGCGGATCGAGCGCGGTCCCCTGTCCGGCGAGGTCGTTGGCGAGCGGCGCGACGCGAGCCGTGATGTTTTGCTTCGTGGTCGCGGTATCGGGTGCGGCGGTCGGCGCGGGCGGTTTCGCGACCGTGACGGTCAGCGTCGCCGTGGCCGTCGTACCGTTCACGTCCGAGACGCGGTAGGTGACCGGCGTCGCGGCGCCGGTGAACTTCGGCAGCGGATCGACGTCGACCGTCCCGTCCACCGTCACGCGGTAGGTCGCCTGGCCGGGGATCACCAGCGTCGCGGTCGGCAGCTTCGTGGCCGGATCGATCAGCCGCACGGAGGTCGGCACGAGCGGCACCGACAGGTCGCCGGCCGTGTCGTTCGCGAGCACGGGCACCGTCACGTTGGTGTCGTACGCCGTACCTGCGGTGTCGTCGGACGCGTCCGGGACGACCTTGGTCACCCGGGTGGTCAGCGTCGACCTGCCGATTGCATTGTTGCTGTCGGCGACCTGGTACCCGACCGCGGTCGCAGTACCGCTGAACGTCGGCAACGGCTCGAACAGCACGCGGCCGTCGGCTCGCACCGAGTACTTGCCCTGGCCAGCGATGACGAGCGACAGCACGGGCTGCGTCGGTGTCAACAGCCGTACGCTGCCCGGCTTCAGCGCCGCGCCCGTCGGCCCCGGCTTGTCGTTGGCAAGGACGGCGGCCACGACAGACCGGCCCTGCAGCGTGGTGATGGTGTCCGGGTTCGCGACGGGCGGGCCGGGCGCAGCGACAGAGACGGTCAGCTCCGCGCGCGCCGCCGTACCGTTCTTGTCGAGCACCTGATAGGTCACGGGCGTGCCGACGCCGGTGAAGCCGTGCAGGGGCTGGAATGTCACGCTGCCGGCCGCAGCCAGGTACGTCCCCTGCCGGGCGATCGTCACGTGGTCGACGAGCTGCTCGGTGGCCGGGTCCACCAACCGGAGCGTGGCCGGCACGAGCGATGCGTCCGGCGAACCGGGCAGGTCGTTGTCCAGCACGGGTACGACGAGGTCCGTGTCGAACGCGGTCGACACCGAGTCGCCGTTCGCGGTCGGCGTCACCGGCGTGACCGTGACGGTCAGCGTCGACTCCGCCGTCTGGCGGGTGGTGTAGGTGACGCGGTAGCCGATCGACGTACCGACGCCGGTGAACTGCGGCTTCGGGACGAAGTCCACACCACCGCCGGGCTTCACGACGTACTCGCCCTCGCCCGCGATCACGACCTTCTTCTTGAACGTCGCGTCGGCCGGATCACGCAGTACGACGGATCCAGGCACGAGCTGCACACCCGCGGCGGCGCGGTCGTTGGCGAGCGGCTTGACGGACAGGCTGACGTTCTGCGGAGTCGTCGCGGTGTCGGGAAGCGCGACCGGGCGGTCCGGCAGCGAGACGGTCACGGTCAGCTTCGCGGTGGCCGCCGTACCGTTGCTGTCGGCAACGCTGTAGGTGACCGGCTTGGCCGGTCCGACGAAGCCGGGCACCGGCTCGACGCGGACAGTGCCGTCAGGCATGGCGACGTACTTGGCCTGGCCCACGACGTTCACCATCTGCACGCACTTGCTGCCGTCGACGAGGCAGAGCGTCCCGGGCGCCGGCGGTGCACCCGGATCACCCGGCTTGTCGTTGGCGAGCACCTTGACGACGACTGCCGTGTTGAACGCGGTCGTCGCGGTGTCGTCGGTCAGGACCGGCGGTGGCGGCGGCGTGATCGCGAACGGGTAGTCCTCGACCTCGCCGGCATCGGCCGCGCCGGTCGGCTTCTCGACCTGCGCATCGCTGTACCCGACGCGCACCCGCGCGTACGACGCTCCGGCCTTCGGCGCGAGCTCGGCCCAGCGGAGCGTCACCGTGGTCTGCCCGGCGGCGAAGGCGGCGCACGCCCGCTCACCCGGCTCGAACGTCCCGTTGACGTTGACGTCGATCCACGCACACGCCCGCCCGGACTTCGACGTACCTGCGAGCTGCAGGTCGGTCGTGTACGTCGTTTGGCTGGTCCGGAGCGGCTTGAAGGCGACACCGTCGTCGGCCTGATCCGGTGTGGCCGGGCCGGTCGTGCCGTTCGCGACGCCGGCATTGTCCTCGGTGACGTCCTTCCCGAGGTGTACGTCGCTCAGCGCGGACCACGCGGCGCCGTACGAGGCCGGCGCGTCGCCGAAGTCCTCGGGAGCCGACGCGACGACCGAGAACGCGTCGCCCGACGAGCCGTTGTTCACCGCGGGAAGCTTCGGGTGCTTGGTGAACAACGCCGTCACGTCGAAGCTGACCTTGGTGACGACCCCGTTCACGCGGACCGATCCGCAGGCGGCGGTCGCGGACGTGCCGAGGCCGGACGGGGACTTGGTGTTGACGCAGTTCGGACCGGAGTCGTGGTCGGCGGCGGTGATCGTGTCGCTGGTGGCCGCCAGGTTGTTGCCCTGGCCGAGCTTCGTGAGGCTGAGGCCCGCCGTGCTGAGCTTCAGGACCGCATGCAGCTCGGACTGCGCGGTCGTCCGGCCGCTCACGGTCCGCGTGACCGATCCGCCGAGGCCGCCGAGGTGCAGGACCGGGTTCCGCACCGGCTGGGAGAACGCGATCGTCACGGTGCCGCGCTCGCCGCAGCCGCCGATGGACGCACAGTCGCCGGTGTTCACCACCACGTCCTGCGCCGGAGCGCTCGTCCCGATCGCCGGCTGGTAGGTGGCCGGACCGATGCCGCGGAATCCGGCGGTCGTCGGATCGCCGAGCTCGGTCAGCCCGCTCACGGTGATCGTCTGCCGCAGTCCGGAGCCCGGCATCACCGTGGTCGCCTCGGTGAACGGACTGGTCGGCACTTCGTAAGCGGTAGCTGTCAGAGTGCCGAGGCTCAACAGGCCGGTGGCAACAAGAATGGCCCCCGGTCGGGTTGCCCGCATCAGTCCCGCCCTTCCGAGCAATCAGGTGCATTGCTGCGGCCGCGTGGCGGGCGGGCCTGCGTAGACGTAACGGTCCACGCAGACTCCATGTTACGGGTAAATCACTCTCCGAGGTCGTAGATCCGGACCTTCCCGATGCTGTGTCGGCGCAGGGCGAGCTGGTCGAGCGCGGGCGACACCGCTCCGTTGCGCAGGTCGGCGTACAGCCAGCGGACGCCGAACTCGTCGTGCATCCTGCGCAGCACCTCGGCGGTCGGTGCGGTCAGGGCCTGGTCCGTGAGGGCGACGCGGTCGGGCCACGGCGACGGCTGCTCGGTGTAGCGGCGGCCGCCGTCGCCCTGCCGGGCCATCGCCTGGTTCGTGTACGCCCAGCCCTCGATCAGTGTGCGGCGGCCGGCGATACCGCTGACGAGATAGCCGCGGGCGTCGCAGCCTGGCGCGGTTGAACCCGCCGGACGGCACCAGGTGTTCGTCGCCACCACATCGGTGGGGGCGGAGTTCTGCCCGAGCCACAGCGCCGCCTCGGCCTCGTCCGGGTACACCCACCACCGCGCGGCCCGGTACGTCGGCGCCTTCTCGGTGTCACCCCGGATCGCGCTCTGCACGAACGAGCTGATCGGAGCGGTCGAGAGCAGCACGAGGACGACGAACATGCCGCCGCCTGCTTGTCGCAACGTCAGCCGCCACACCAGCAACAGGAACAGCGTGATGGCGAGAACGACCAGCAGCATCCGCGTGCTGAGCCACAACTGGCGACCGGTCGAGGCAGCCGGAACACCACGGGCCCAGACCAGCAGACCGGCGTACCCGACCGAGAGCACGAAGGCGGCCACCGCGATCGGCACCGGACGGCCGGAGGCACGCGCACTGGTCGCGGCGAACCACCCCGCTCCGGCCAGGCTGAACGGGGCGGCGGTGTAGACGAAGTACGACTCGCTGACCGACGGATGGTCGACGAGCAGGTAGCCGGCCCAGCCCGCGACCATCGCACCGAGCAGGAACCACGCGACCGGATCCCTGCGACCGACCACGCCCAACCCGGCCCAGGACATCGCCTGCAGAGTCAGCAGTAGTCCCAGCAACAGACTGAGCGTCCCGATCACCTCACCGTGCACCAGCGCCGGCAGGATCAGTCCACCGGCCCCCGGCTGCGTCTTGTCACCAGTGGCCGCGGTGTAGACGGGCAGCGACTTCAGTACGGCCAGAAACTGCAACCGCGAGCCGCTGGTGCTTCCTGCGACGGTCAGGAAGGTCACCGCGCCTACCACCAGCAGCACTGCCGCCGTACCGATCAGACGCCACGGAAGCCGCCGGGTTGTCACCAGCAGGTAGAGCGCGGCGAGAGCGACTGCCGCGACCAGCAACGGCAGCACGGTCGGCTTGGAGCCGCCGCCGACCACGGCGATCGGCACGATGAGTAGCCAGAGCCGGTGGCTGCCGTTCTTGAACAGGAGCTCGATGAGGAAGACGGCTGTGGTGACGGCCGCGACCATACCGAAGTTCTGCGACGGGCTGAGCAGGCTGACCGGTGGTGCGAGGTTCACACTCGTGTCGACGAGCAGGAACAGCTGCGGCGCGGCCAGCGCGAGCGCGGCGAGCACGCCGGTCCACCAGGTGCGGCTGACGATCCGGGCGAGTGTCGCGCAGACGAGCAGCGAGACAACCAGCCACGGCAGGACCCAGAGGCGGAACAGCACGATCAGCGGAGTGAGCCGCGTGACGTCGACGGCCGCGGCCATGTCGGCGTTCGCGAACCAGTGGTAGTCGAGCCGCTCGCCGACGACCTGAGGAACCTCCGGCGGCACTGCACGGGTCAGCTCGTGCACCATCGACAGGTGGTACAGGAGGTCCGGGTAGTACGCCTCGCCGTGCGGCGGCATCGGGTGGTACGCCATCACGCCGAACGTCGCCGCGCCGAGCATCACTGCCGCGGACACCGCCAGCCCGACGGTCCACGCGATCGGCAGCGGGCTGGGCTCGGCGATCCGGAAGTGCTGCCGCCCCGCGACAGCGAAACCGATCAGGACGAGCGCCGGCCACACGATCAGCCAGTCCTGCAGGCCGGCCGCGGTGAAGAGCGCCCAGCCGATCAGCTGCCACGTCGCGCCGACGACCGATCCGAGTCCGAGATCCTCCGCCCAGTTGCCCGTACTGCGCCACACGGCCCGCAGCAGCAGCGTCCCGGGCAGCGCGATCGCTCCGGCGAAGTACCCGACGTACTTGACCAGCGGACCGGCGCCGACGTCGCCGAGCGACGCGAACCCACCGGCTGCCACCAGGATCGGCAGCAGCCACGGGAGGGACCGCTTCATCTGTTGGTGGGCGTGCTCTCGTGGACGGGCTCCTGGTGCCCGTGGTCCTCGAGGCTGTCGTAGCCGACGAGGAACTGCGGTCTGCGTTGGCTCGACTGGAACAGGCGGGCGACGTACTCGCCCAGGAGGCCGAGGCAGAGCAGCTGGATCGCGCCGATCACGCTGACCGCGAGCACCGTCGATGTCCAGCCGGGGATGCTCCGGCCGGTCAGCTTGATCACCAGCGCGCCGACGACGAACAGCCCGGACATCGCGCCGCCGAGCAGGCCCAGCCAGGTCGCCAGCCGCAGCGGGGCCGCCGAGAACGCGGTCACACTGTCGAACGCGAGCCGCACCATCTTGGAGACGCTGTACTTCGTGGAGCCCGCGGCCCGCTCCGCCCGGACGTACCTGACCTCGGTGCTCGGGAAGCCGAGCCACGGGATCACCAGCCGGAACACCCGGCCGTCGTCGGGCAGCGCGTTCACCGCGTCCACCACGCGCCGGGTCACCAGCCGGAAGTCGGCCGCGTCGAACGGGATGTCCTTGCCGACCAGACGGCACATCAGCCGGTAGTACAGCCGGGCCGACGTACGCTTCGCCCAGGAGTCGCTCGAGCGGTCCGAGCGCACGCCGTACACGACGTCGACGTCCTGCTCGCGGACGGCCTGCAGGAACTCGGCGATGACCTCCGGCGGGTCCTGGAGATCCGCGTCGATCGTGACCACGTACCGCCCGCGGGCGCGGCGGAAGCCGGCCGACTGCGCCGCCTGGTGGCCGCTGTTGCGGAGCAGGCGGACCACTCGGAGCTGCGGCCAGTCCTTGGCGGCCTCCAGCAGCAGCGCCGCGGTCCGGTCCCGGCTGCCGTCGTCGACGACCAGCAGCTCGTAGCTGATCCCCAGACCGTCGAGCAGCGGGTGCATCCGCTCGAAGAAGATCGGCAGCACCTCTTCCTCGTCGTACATCGGTACGACGACGGAGAGCTCGGGGTGGGTGTCCCGCATCGGCTGCCTTTCGGATCTGTCTGTGGGCTGACCTTACCGGTCAGGGTGAGATCGCCACGGCTCCGGTACGGCGCGGGTCGCCGACCGCGAGCAGGCCGTCGGCCGGATCCCAGAACGCGGCCGCGACGCCGCCGAAGTACATCGAGTGCGGCGGCATCGGGCGGGACGGCAGCGCCGTCGTCCCGGACACCGGCAGGTCGTCCTCGTAGTCGACGACCACGTCCTCGCGGACGCGGACGTGCAGTCGCGGATGCTCGACGGCCTCCCGCAAGGGCAGACCGCCGTGGGTGTGCAGCGCGTAGACCTGCGCGAGCGCGGTCGGGATCCGGTCCGAGCCGGGCGAGCTGATCGCCAGCACGGCGCCGTCGCGGTCGCGGCGGGCGACGCTCGGGGCCATGTTCGAGGTGAGGCGGGTGCCCGGGGCCAGGCTGTGCGGTCCGCCGTGCAGGAGCTCCTGCTCGCCGAGGGCGTTGTTCAGCCAGATGCCGGTGCCGGGCGTGAGGACGCCGGAGCCGTAGCCGGACGAGACCGTGATCGCGCACGCGTCGCCCTGGTCGTCGACCACCGACACGGTCGCCGTGCTCGGCGAGGTCAGCGCACGGAGGTCGCCGGCCGCTGCGAGGTCGAGCAGCTTCTGGCCCTCCAGCTTGCGGACGTCCTCCCTGTCGAGCTCGGCCAGCCGGCGCCCGAGGACCGCGTGCTGGACGTCGACCAGCCGCTCCAGCTCGGCCTGGCTCCAACTGCCGTCGGCCGGTACGCCGTCGAGCAACGCGAGCATCGCCGCCACGGCGACTCCCCCGACCGCCGGCGGCGGGTTGGTCGCGAGGCGCCAGCCGTTCTGCTCGACGACGAGCGCCGGGCGGACGACGGCCTCGTACGCGGCCAGGTCCTCGGCGGTCAGGATGCCGTCGTTGGCGGCCATGTCCCGGATCAGCATCTGGGCCAGCTCACCGGTGTACATCGTCTCGGCGCCGTCGCGGGCGATCAGCTCGAGCGCCTCGGCGAGGTCCGGGATCACGACCATGCTGCCGGCCTTGATCACCTCGCCCTCGCCGTCGTGCACGACACCGTGGCTCGGCTGGTGCCAGCCGAAGATGATCTCGTGGGTGAAGCCCAGGTAGTAGCCCGAGGTGCGGCTGAGCGGGAACCCGTTCCGGGCGATGTCGATCGCGGGCTGGACGACCTCGTGCCACGGCGCCTTCCCGGAGCGGCGATGCGCCAGGTCGAGCGCTTTCATGCCGCCGGGCGTGGCGACGGAGCCGTGGCCGACGGTGGTCGTCGTACCGCCGCCGTAGTCGGTGGTGATGTCCCAGACGCTGCGGCCGAAACGGTCGGCCGACAGGCCGCGGCCGGGCATCTCCACCCAGCCGTCGATGGTGACCGGGGCGCCGCCGGCGACCTGCAGCGTGACGAACCCGCCCGAGGCCGGCGACACGATGCCGACCTCGTTCACCATCGTGACGAGCGTGGCGGCGATCGCGGCGTCCACCGCGTTGCCGCCTTCCGCGGCCACCCGCACACCGGCGTCGGCGGCCGCCGCATTCGCCGCCGCGACCGCCACCCGCGGGTGACCACCCCTCATGACCGTCAGCCGACCCGCTGAACGGCGCCGAACCGGTCGACCGTGACCTGGACCGCGGCCTGCCGGGCGTCGGCGACCTCGTTCTCCTTGAGCGTCCGGTCCGGCGCCCGGAACCGCAGCGCGAACGCCAGCGACTTCTTGCCCGCCCCGATCTGCTCACCGGTGTACACGTCGAACAGCCGCACCGACTCCAGCAGCTCGCCCGCACCCTCGGCCAGCGCCACCTGCACGTCTGCCGCCGCGACCTCGGCCGGGACGATCAGCGCGACGTCCTCCTTGGCCACCGGGTACGACGAGAACGGGTGCGCGGTGATCGACTCCGGACCCGCCGCGATCAGCGCCTCGAGGTCGAGCTCGGCCGCACTCGACCGGGCCGGCAGGCCGAACGCCTGGCAGACCTTCGGGTGCAGCTCGCCCGCGTGCCCGACGACCTTCCCGTCGACCGAGAACTCCGCACACCGGCCCGGGTGCCACGGCGCGAGCTCGGCGTTCTTCACGACCGGCTCGACACCGACCGCGGACGCGATCAGCCGCGCGATCTGTACGGCGTCGGCCCAGCCGGCCGCGCGGCCCTTGCCCCACCAACCGGTCGGGGTCACCGCACCGGTCAGCACCACGCCGACGTGCAGCGGCTGGTCCGGGAGCGCGTCGTACAGCGACTGGACCTCGGCGTCGCTCGGCCGGTGCTCGACCGACGGGAGCGGCGCGGGCTTCGTCTCCGGCTTCGGGTGGAAGACCAGGCCGGTCTGGAAGATCGCCAGGTCGTTCGCGCCGCGGCCGACGTTGCGCTCGGCGGTCCGGAGCAGCGTCGCGAGCAGCGTGGTCTGCATCGACGGCTCTTCGTCGGACAGCGGGTTGACCAGCTTGACCGTCGTACGGCGGGAGTCGTCGGCCGGGATGCCCATCGCGTCGAAGTCGGCCGCACCCGTGAACGGGTACGAGACGACCTCGGTCAGCCCCGCGCCGACGAGCGCGGTCGCGACCTTCCGCCGGCGCTTCTGGGACACGGTCAGCCCCTGCCCACCCGGCGCGGGCGGCAGGATCGACGGCACATTGTCGTAGCCGAACAGCCGGATGACTTCCTCGGCGAAGTCGTTGGGGTCCCGAAGGTCAGGCCGCCACGAAGGCGGCGTCACCGTCACCAGGTCGTCCCCCTCGATCCGGGTGGAGGCGACGGTGGTGGTGCCGGCCTCGGCCAGCGCGGGAGCGTGCGCACCGGCAGCCAACGGAGCGGCGACCGCATCCGCCGCGGCAACCTCGATCGTGCAGCCCACGGACTCCAGATGCCGGACCGTTTCCTCGAGGGTGATCGGGGCACCTGCCACGCGAGCCGGGTGGTCCGCGCGGAGCGTGACCGGCGACGGCTGCGGGCGGGTGTCGACGACGGTCTCCTCGGCGAGGATGGTGCCGCCGGCGTACTCGGCCAGCAGGTCGGCGACGCGCTGCGCGGCGTACCGCGGCAGGTTCGGGTCGACCTCGCGCTCGAACCGGCGCGACGCCTCCGACGACAACTTGTGCCGCCGCGACGCCCGCGCGATCACGATCGGGTCGAAGTGCGCGGCCTCGATCACGACGTCCGTGGTGGCCTCGGAGATCTCGGTCGACGCGCCGCCCATCACCCCGGCGATGCCGATCGGGCCGGAGTCGTCGGTGATCAGCAGGTCCTCGGCGTCCAGCTCGCGCGTCTGGTCGTCCAGCGTCATCAGCTTCTCGCCGGCGTTCGCCCGGCGGACGACGATCTCGCCGGACAGCCGCGCCTTGTCGTAGCCGTGGATCGGCTGGCCCAGCTCGAGCATCACGTAGTTCGTGACGTCGACGCCGATCGAGATCGGGCGCATCCCGGAGGCGAGCAGCCGCTTCTGCATCCACCGCGGCGACAGCGACTTGGCGTCGATCCCGGTCACCGTCCGCGTGACGAACACGCTGCACGCCTTGGCGTCGTCCACCCGCACCGGATACCCGCCCTCGCCGGACCCGTTCAGCGGCAGGTCGGCCGGGTCCTTCAGCGGCACGCCGTACGCCGTGGCGGCCTCGCGCGCGACGCCCCGGATCGACAGGCAGTACCCGCGGTCCGGCGTCACCGCGATGTCGAGCACGTCGTCGCGCAGCGCCAGCAGCTCGATCGCGTCGTCGCCCGGGGTGGCCTCGCCCGGCTCCAGCACGACGATGCCGTGCGTGCCGTCGTCGCCGAGACCGAGCTCGGCGCTGGAGCAGATCATGCCGTTGGACACGTGGCCGTAGGTCTTGCGCGCCGCGATCGCGAACCCGCCGGGCAGCACCGCACCCGGCAGCACGACCACCACGAGGTCGCCGACCTCGAAGTTGTGCGCACCGCAGACGACCCACTGCGGCTCGTCCTTGCCGATGTCGAGCGAGCACCAGCGGATGGTCTTGCCGTTCTTCTGCGGCTCGTTCTCGTACGTCAGCACCTTGCCGACCACGAGCGGACCGGTCAGGTCGGACTCCTCGACCGTCTCCACCTCGAGACCGGCCCGGATCAGCTGCTCCGCGACCTGGCGGCCGGTGACGTCACCCGGCAGGTCGACGTACTCACGAAGCCATGACAGTGGGACCCGCATCAGATCTCCATCCCGAACTGGCGGCTGAACCGCACGTCACCCTCGACCATGTCCCGCATGTCCTCGACGCCGTTGCGGAACATCAGCGTCCGCTCCAGGCCCATGCCGAAGGCGAAACCGGAATACCGATCGGTGTCGATGCCGCAGGCCTGCAGGACCCGCGGGTTCACCACGCCGCAGCCGCCCCACTCGATCCAGCCCTCGCTGCCGCAGGTCCGGCACGGGCGGTCCGGGTTGCCGACGGACGCGCCGCGGCAGACGAAGCACTTCAGGTCCACCTCGGCCGACGGCTCGGTGAACGGGAAGAAGTTCGGCCGCAGCCGCGCCTCGAGACCCTCGCCGAACATCGACACGACGAAGTGGTCGAGGGTGCCCTTGAGGTGCGCGAGCGTGATCCCTTCGTCCACCACCAGGCCCTCGACCTGGTAAAAGACCGGCGTGTGCGTCGCGTCCAGCTCGTCGGTGCGGAACACCCGGCCCGGGCAGATCACGTAGATCGGCGGCTTGCGGGTCAGCATCGACCGCGCCTGCACCGGCGACGTGTGCGTCCGCAGCACCTTGCCGGAGCCGGCCGGCTCGACGAAGAAAGTGTCCTGCATCTGCCGCGCCGGGTGGTCGGGCTGGAAGTTCAGGGCGTCGAAGTTCAGCCACTCGGCCTCGACCTCGGGACCCTCGGCGACGTCCCAGCCGAGCGCGGTGAACACGTCCGCGACCTGCTCGGAGATCAGCGACAGCGGGTGCCGCGCGCCGAGCTCGGGGCTGTGCCACGGCAGCGTCACGTCGACGCGCTCGGTGGCCAGCATCTGCTCCTCGTGCTCGGCCTCGAGCACTGCGAGCCGGGACGCGAACCCCTCGTTGATCGCCTTCCGGGCGGCGCCGATCCGCTGCCCGGCCTCCTTGCGGGCCTGCGGCGGCAGCGCGCCGATCTCCCGGTTGGCCAGCACGATCGGCGACTTGTCGCCGAGATGGGTGGACTTGGCCTCCTGCAGGGCGGCCAGATCGGCCGCCCCGGTGAACGCCGCCAGCGCCTCGTCGCGGGTCCGCTCCACCTCTTCGGCGTGCAGCGGCGTCACTTCGACCGGGTCGTAATCAGTGTTGGGACCGGACATGGCTCGCTCTCGGGTTGGTACGTCTGCGGATTGCAGTCTAGAAACCCCAGCCCCAAGACCGTGAATCGGCCGTCCACAATCCCCTCCCCGCATCCCGGGTCGGGGAGGATCTTGCCCCCGTATCGGGACGAGATCCTCCCCGGCCAGCTAGGTGACCGGGCAGGTGGCGGAGCATGCACGGGGGGTGCCCGTCCAGCCGCGGAGGCGAAGGGCGGCGACAACTTGTGCGGCTGCGGCACACGGTTCGCCGACCAAGTGGTACCCGAATCGCAGCGTCAGCTTCCCGGACATCGCGGCGGCGTTGTCCCGGGTCATGTCACGCCAGCGGCTGGTCGTCTCCGCATGGCCGATCTGACCATCCAGTTCGACGAGTACGCCGTACGGCGAGTACTCGTTGTCCCGGTAGACGACAGCACCCCCTCGACGGCGCGGACCTGCCGACGCGCTCGCGGTAACCCGTGCGCGCGCTCGACACGTCGGAGGTACGCCTGCTCGAGGAACGACTGCACACCCTCGGCCGCCTCGCCCAGGATCCGCCGGAGGATCCTGCGGCCGGGCAACTCCGGGAGCGAATCCAGTTCAGCCAGCAAACGGACGGCTGTCGTGCGGCGCTGCCGGCACGCGTCGAACAGTACGGCGGCCCGCCGCGAAACATCCTGCTCAGCGCCGGCGGTCACCAACAGCGCGACCTCCAATCGCACGGCCGGCGGTTCGCGGGACGCCTGTACGAGCGCGGACAGGTGCCGGTGGCGCGTGACAACGACTCCAGATTTCGGCTCGACCCGGCGCGCGTGCGGTACAGCGACGTGGATCCGCTCGTCCGACCAGCTCCCGGCAACGCCGTACCGGCGGAGCGCGCTCGTACCCGTCAACGCCGCTCCCGGTCCACAGGCCAGCAACGCCGCCCACATCCTCGTCTCCCAGGGCAGTGGCCCAGTGAAGTCGACGTACACGCCTGCGTGAACCCGCTGCAACTGCCGCGCCCGCCGACGCCCGAGCAACACCTTGTCGGTGATTCCGTGAGCCATCGCCTGCGCCCGGGTGAACGCCCCCGCCTGCCGCGCCCGCAACTCCGCGAACGCCCCGTACCTCTCGCTACTGCCTTCCACGCCCAAGAACATGCACGCGCCGCACCACTCCGCCATCGCCCACTTCTCCCCTGTGGACAGCGAGCTCGGGGAGGATCTCTTCCCGATTCGGGACGAAATCCTCCCCATGCCAGGCAATCAGCTAGGGCCCCAGGCGGTGGCGGGCTCGGGCGACGCCGATGAGGACGCCCAGGCCGGCGACGAACGCGCCGACGCCGATCGGGAGGTAGAAGGACGGGTCGTCGACGGCGCCGGGTGGTGGCAGCCACGACGGCTGGCCGGCTCGCGGCTCGGCGCGGAGGAGGAAGACTGCCCCGGCCAGGTCGTAGGGGACCGCCAGGACGATCGTCGCGACGGCCAGGCCCCGGGCCCATTTCAGGACGTACCGGTTCCCGCGCGAGCGGCCGCTCAGCATGACTCCGAGGGCGATCGGGAGCAGCAGGAGCATCGCCATCAGGACCAGATTCGCGATCTCCTGCTCAGTCACGGCCCGCCGACCAGAGCTGGTGCCGGGTCGGCGGGTCGATCAGCCACCGTCGCGTCATACCGCAAATGCTGTCAGTGCACCGGGTCGTCCACCGGCTGTACGGCGTCCTGCACCTTCTTCTCGCCCTTCGGCAGGATGGCCAGCGCCACGACCGCGCCGGCGACGGCGCCGATCGCGCCGACCGTCATCGCGATCGACATGGCGTCGACGAAGGCGTGCTTGGCGGCGGCGAGGAAGTCCGGGCCGAGCGCGAGCGTGTCCGCGATGGACTTGCGCGCCGCCTCCGGGACCGAGTCCGGCAGGGCCGACGAGTACGCCGCGGCGAGCACACTGCCCAGCACGGCGACCGACAGCGCGGCACCTGTCTGCTGGACGGTGTCGTTCATCGCCGAGCCGACTCCGCGGTGGTCCGGCGGAACGGCCTGCATCAACAGCGTGTACGCCGCCGGGCCGGCCAGGCCGCCGCCGACGCCCATCACCAGCAGGCCGACGATCAACAGCCCGTACCCGGTCGAGTCGGACACCTGGGTGAGGATCGCGAAGCTGCCCGCGATGATCAGCAGACCCAGCGAGATCAGCGTCCGGTCCGCGATCTTCTTCCCGAGCGTCGCGCCCAGCCCGTTGAACAGCGCCGCCGACACGGCGTACGGGATCAACGCGAGCCCCGCCTTCAGCGGCGAGTACCCGAGCGCGAACTGCAGGTACTGCGTCAGCGCCAGCAGCAACCCGCCCGCGGTGAACGACAGCAGCACGATCGACAGACTCGTCCCACTGAACCGCCGGTCCTTGAACAGCGCCAGCGGCACCATCGGGTGCGCGCTGCGCTTCTCCCACAGGGCGAACGCCGCCAGTGCGACGACGCCGACGGTCAGCGCACCGAGCACCCGGGCGGATCCCCAGCCGTGCAGCGGGATCGACACGATCGCCCACACGACGGACGCCATCCCGACGATCGTCAGCACCGCGCCGACCGGGTCGACGTTGCGCGCCGGGCCCTTCGACTCCGGGATCAGCGCCAGCGTGCCGATGATCGCCAGGATTGCGATCGGCACGTTCAGCCAGAAGATCGAACCCCACCAGAAGTGGTTCAGCAGGACGCCGCCGACCGTCGGGCCGGCCACCACGCCCACCATCGCGACCATCGACCAGCCCGCCATCGCCTTGCGCTGCTCGTCCGGCGGGAACACCGTGAACAGCAGCGACAGCGTGCTCGGCATCAGCAGCGAGCCGCCGACGCCCATCAGGCCGCGGCAGGCGATCAGCTGCCACGGATTCCCGGCCAGGGTCGCGAGCAGCGACGCCCCGCCGAAGATCACCAGTCCGAGCAGCAGCATCTTCCGCCGGCCGAAGCGGTCCGACAGGCTTCCGGCGGTCAGCAGCAGCCCGGCGAAGGCCAGGATGTAGGCGTCGATCACCCACTGGATGTCCGCGGGCGTCGCGCCCAGATCGCGCATCAGCGACGGGATCGCCAGGTTCAGGACGGTGTTGTCGACGACCAGCACCATCAGGCTCAAGCAAAGGATCAACAGGATCCACCAGCGACGAGGGTGCCCCTCGGTGGTGGACTCGAACGGTGTACTAGTCACTCGCACACTGTACGACCTACTCGAACGGCGTGCGAGTCCTTTTTGTAGGATGGTGTCATGAAGGACTGGATCTGGACCCGGGAGCGCAAGGCCTCCCCCGCCCGGGAGACGCTCAGCCGGGAGCAGATCGTGGCCGCCGCGATGACGATCCTCGACACCGACGGCGTCGCCGGGCTGAGCATGCGCAAACTGGCCGCGAAGCTCGACGCCGGCGCGACCAGCCTGTACTGGCACGTGCCGACCAAGGACGACCTCGTCGACCTGCTGATCGACGAGGTCTGGGGCGAGATCGACGTACCCGAGCCGGAGCTCGCCGGATGGCGGGCCGGCGCGCTGCTGTTCGGGCACAGCCTGCGGTCCGCCGTCCTGCGGCACCCGTGGCTGCCCGAGGTGATGTACACCCGCCCGAGCATCGGCCCGAACGCGATGTCCCTCGGCTCCCGCGGCCTGGTGCTGTTCGGCGCCGCCGGGTTCACCGAGCACGAGATCGACCTGGCGATGAGCAGCGTCATGTCGTACGTCCTCGGTACCGTCAGCGCCGAGGTCGCGACCCGCGAGATGGTCCGCAAGTCCGGCTGCTCCGAGGACAACTGGGTCACCGAGATGGTCGAACAGGCCGAGGCCGTCGCCGGCGACTACCCCGAGATGCAGGCCTCCGTCCGCCGTCGCACCGCCGTAGGCCTCGACGCCGGCCTCACCCAGAACTTCGTCTTCGGCCTCGACGCCCTCCTCGACGGCCTCGAGACCCGCGTCAAACGCTGACCGGGTAGATCGGGTTCGTCCAGGCTCGACGGCCGGAGGCGTCTTCGACCGTGACGCGGCAATGGGTCGCGCGGAAAAGCTTCAGGGGGAACGTGGCCTCGGTGAGGTCGGTGCCCTCGGCCCACTCGGCGCCGGGGTGGCCTCCGCTCAGGAGGATCTTGGCCGCGGGTGAGCACTGCACCGTGATCGTGTCGCCTTCGATGCGTACGTCGTACAGCTCGGGGCCGGTGCTCGAGTAGAAGTGGCCGGCTTTGAGGGCGGTCAGGAGAGCGTCCGGCGCGAGGGATTCGGCGCGGACGTGGACCCAGGCTTGGCAGGGTGGCGGGTCCTGGGGTTGGAGGTGTGCGTCATCGGCGGCGTAGGTGGTGAAGCGGTGGCCTCGGTTGAGGAGGACATCCGTCAGGTGCCAGCTGTCCCCGCGGTTTTCGCGGCCGGCGAGGGCGTTGTAGACCTCGATCGAGTGGGCGGCGTCGAGGCTCTCCGCGTCGGCGGCGGTCAGGAGGGACGCTGACGGGTGGGCCATGCCGACGAATGCGCCGGCGGAGCGGGCTCGGCGGGCCAGCTCAGGACCGGTTTCGGAAGCGGACGGCGGCGCGAAGTCCAGCGGGAGACCGACTGCGACGATGTGCCATTGCTGGCCTGCTTCGGTGCGCGGGGCGTGCAGTTCGGCGCCGATGATCGTGGTGAAGCCGGCTGTGCGGAGGTCTCGGGTGTCGCTCATCGGGAAGCCGTACTCGGCGCGGAAGTGGTCGGTGATCGCCACGAAGTCGTAGCCGGCGCCGCGGTACACGTCAGCGGTCTCGGCCGGGGTCAGCGCTCCGTCGGAACGGTTCGAGTGGGTGTGCAGGTTGCCACGCCAGAACCGTCCCGGCAGGTCGAAGATCATCGGCGTTGCTCCCGGGCGGACGCGTAGAGACAGATGGCGGCCGCGGTAGCCAGGTTCAGGGACTCGGCGCGGCCGTAGATCGGCACCTTGACCGAGTGGTCGACGAGCGCGTTGATGCCGTCGGGCAGACCGTGCGCCTCGTTGCCGAACAGCCACACGGTGGGTTTCGCCAGGGTGCCGTCGTCGATGCAGGTGTCCAGATCGGTCGCGCCGTACCCGTCGGCGGCGAGCACCTGCAGGCCCTGCTCACGCCAGGTGCGGACAGCCTCGCCGAGGTCGACATCCGTGGTGATCGGCACATGAAAGATGCTGCCGACGCTGGCCCGGACCGCCTTCGGGTTGTGCGGGTCGACGGATTCGGTCGTCAGTACGACGGCATCGGCGCCGGCAGCGTCCGCCGTACGAATCAACGTACCGACATTGCCGGGGTCGCGGACCTGGACGCCGGCGGCGACGAGCTGCAGGGAGCCGGCCGGCAGCGGGACGGTCACCAGCGAGCAGACGGCGACCACGCCCTGCGAAGTGACGGTCTCGCTCAACGCCTCGACGGCGGCACGATCGACCTCGAACCACGGGACCCCGGCGGTCACGGCGAGGTCGTGGAGATCGCGATGCCGGGTCGCGACGGCGGGCTCGGCGTACACCTCGACGACGAGCTCGCGGTGCTCCAGCGCTTCCCGGACAGCCTGCGGGCCCTCGACCAGGAAGCGTCCGGACTTGCGCCGGAACGAACGAGTGGCGAGCCGCCGAGCCTGCTTGATCCGCGCGGATTGCGCGGTCAACAGACCGGGACTCGCCACTTCGCAGCTACGGGTGGTGCTCAGGCCGCGTCGGTCTTCGGCGCGTTCACGTCCGCCGGCAGGGCGGCCTTGGCCACCTGCACGAGCGTGGAGAACGCGGCCGGGTCGTTGACGGCCAGGTCGGCGAGGATCTTGCGGTCCACCTCGACCTCGGCCAGGCGCAGGCCCTGGATGAAGCGGTTGTAGGTCAGGTCCTCGGCGCGGACCGCGGCGTTGATGCGCTGGATCCACAGCTTCCGGAAGTCGCCCTTGCGCGCCTTGCGGTCACGGTAGGCGTAGACGAGCGAGTGGGTGACCTGCTCCTTGGCCTTGCGGTACAGCCGCGAGCGCTGACCGCGGTAGCCGCTGGCCTGCTCGAGTACGACCCGGCGCTTCTTGTGGGCGTTGACTGCCCGCTTCACGCGTGCCATGAGGTGTTACTCCTTGTATTTCTGCGCCGGAGCCGGACGGAGTCCACTCGGCGGGGGATGTTCGGGGAGGGTGGGGTGCTCAGATGCCGAGAAGCTTCTTGGCCTTCTTCACGTACGCCGGGGCGACCTCGACGGTGCCGGACAGGCGGCGCTTGCGCTTCGAGGTCTTCGCCTCGGCGAGGTGGCGGACACCGGTCTGCTCACGACGGATCTTGCCCGACCCGGTGACCCGGACCCGCTTCTTCATCCCCGAGTGGGTCTTCATCTTCGGCATGGCTGTTCAGCTCCTGATTATCTTCGTTGACTCGAACTTCGGTGCGACGAGCTCCGGCCCTGCACGAGCCGGAGCGTGACGTCACTCCGGGTCGAGGTTGTCGGCCGGACCCTTCGGCTTCTTCGTGATACCCGCGGCGCGCTCGGCCTCGTGGGCCTGAGCCTGCTCGGCGCGCTCCTGGCGCTCCGCCTGCTCCTCGGCCTCGCGCTCGGCCTTCCGCTGCGCCTTCTCGGCTTCCACGTCCACGCGCGCTTCGGACTTCTTCTTGTGCGGTCCGAGCACCATGATCATGTTCCGGCCGTCCTGCCGCGGCGAGGACTCGACGAAGCCGAGCTCGCTCACGTCCTCGGCCAGCCGCTGCAGCAGCCGGAAGCCGAGCTCCGGCCGGGACTGCTCACGACCGCGGAACATGATGGTGATCTTGACCTTGTCCCCGGCCTTCAGGAACCGCACCACGTGACCCTTCTTGGTCTCGTAGTCGTGCGGGTCGATCTTCGGCCGCAGCTTCATCTCTTTGATGATGGTGTTGGTCTGGTTCCGGCGGGACTCGCGCGCCTTCTGCGCGGTCTCGTACTTGTACTTGCCGAAATCCATCAACTTGCAGACCGGAGGCCGTGCGGTCGCCGCGACCTCGACCAGGTCGAGGTCGGCCTCCTGGGCCAGCCGCAGTGCGTCCTCGATCCGGACGATGCCTACCTGCTCACCGTTCGGTCCGACCAGCCGCACCTCGGGAACGCGGATGCGCTCGTTGACGCGCAAATCAGTGGTGATGGGTCCTCCTGGGTTGAACTCGTACTGGATGCCACCTCGTGATCACCGCGAGCCCCCTGAAAAACACGAAGGCCCTCGTGCGATCACACGAAGGCCCAATTCCCAGCGGTACGACGTCCCGACCCGGGAGGGTGGTACGCCGTACTGTTGACCGGGACCCGCCGACTGTTCATCGACTGGGTGGGAGGTGGCCCTCCGCTTAGACTCGAACGGCTGGCGAACCTGAGGTATTCCACTCAGGGGTCACCAACAGACCGGGTCGGTCGCCGTGCAAGAGTAGCAGCATGACCGACGCAGATGCCACTTCACAGCCTGCCCCCCACCAGGACGCCCAGTCCGACGCCCGGCCCGGCCCGCTCTCGACCGCGTCCCGCGACATCGCCGAGGTCCCCGCCGTGGAGATCATCTCCACCGCCGCGCTGCACCTGATGAGCGCCGCCGCCGTCAACCTCGGCCTGGCCGCGGACCTGCCGGACCACAAGGACCTCGACGAGGCCCGCTCGCTGATCGACTCGCTGGCAGGCCTGCTCGACGCCTCAGCCCCGGCCCTCGGCCATCACCACGCCGCGCCGCTGCGCGACGGCCTGCGCTCGCTCCAGCTCGCGTTCCGCGAGGCCAGCAGCATCCCGGACGAGCCCGGTCAGGGCCCCGGCGAGAAGTACACCGGAGCGGTCTTCCCCTCGGCGACGCAGAGGTCTTGAGCTGGAGCGCGGTCCAGCTCCTAGCGTCGGGGAGATGGATTACAGGAACCTGGGAACGACCGGCCTGAAGGTCAGCGAGCTCTGCCTGGGCGCGATGATGTTCGGCGACCGGACCGACGAGCAGGACAGCCGCAAGATCCTCGAGACGTTCACCGACGCCGGCGGTACGTTCATCGACACCGCGGACGTGTACGGCGCGGGCGCGTCCGAGGAGGTGCTGGGACGATGGCTGAAGACGCAGCGGCGAGAGGACTACGTCATCGCGACGAAGGTCTACTGGCCCACCGGCCCGGGCCCGAGCGATCAGGGCCTGTCGCGTAAGCACGTTCTCGACGCGGTCGACGCAAGCCTGCGCCGGCTCGGAACCGACTACATCGACCTGTACCAGCTCCACCGCTGGGACGACAGCACTCCCCTCGGCGAGACCTTGTCGACGCTGGACAGCCTCGTGCAGGCCGGCAAGGTCCACTACATCGGCGTCAGCAACTTCCGCGGCTGGCAACTGCAGAAAGCCGTCGACCTGTGCGCGCGGAACGGATGGCAGCCGCTCGCCAGTCTTCAGCCGCTCTACACGCTGCTGGACCGCTCACCCGAGTGGGAGCTGCTTCCGGTCTGCCAGAACGAGGGGCTCGGCGTCATCACCTGGTCTCCTCTGCGTTCGGGCTGGCTGTCCGGCGCGTTCCGGCGCGGCATGACCGCACCGCCGGCGGACAGCAAGGTCTCCACGCCCGGCACCCACGACTGGGATCGGTACGCGAACGAACGCACCTGGCGCGTCATCGACGAACTGACGGCGGTTGCGGCTGAGACCGGGCACACGATGCCGCAGGTCGCGGTCCGCTGGCTGATGCAGCGGCCCGGCGTGACGGCACCGATCATCGGTCCGCGGACGCCGGCGTACCTCGACGACCTGCTCGGCGCCGCGGACTTCGTCCTGGCCCCGGATCACCAGGACCGGCTCGACGCCGCCAGCCGGCCGGAGCCGGTGCCTTATCCCTACTTCTTCGACTGACCGTCCTGGGCGCCGTAGTAGGCGATCTTGTCGTCCAGTACGCCGAGCGCGAGGTTCATCTTCGCAACTTCGTCGCGCAGCCGGGAGCGGTGCTCCTCGAGCAGCTCGACCAGGCCGGTCGGGCCGCTCGAGCGGTCCCGCATGCGGCCCATGAACTGCTGGAGATCGCTGATCCCCAGCCCCGCGTTGCGCAGGCACACCAGGAGGCCGACCCACGCCACGTCATGGTCGCTGTAGACACGGCGTCCGGCGGTGTCCCGGTGGACCGGCCCGAACAGTTCCAGGCGTTCGTAGTAGCGCAAGGTGTCCAGGCTCAGACCGGTGCGCTCGGAGGCCTCGGCCGGTGCGTACGTAGTCATGCCCTCCATCCTCCGACCTGGAGTGCACTCCAGGTCAACTACTGTCGGGTGTCGTGAGTCCTGACGGCGTACCCGCTCCGGTGGCGAAGCTCGACGCACAGCAGCTGCTGCGGGAGGTCAACGACGCCACCGACGCCGGACTGGAGTTCCTGGGGCAGGCAGCAGCGGGCGAGGTCGGGGCCGCGTTCGTGCGGTGGCCGGACGGGCGGGACGGCGTCCTCACCCGCGGATTCGGCTCGGCGGCCGACCTCCGGCGTACGGCGGAGGTACTCGACGCGGCGCGGCAGGAGGGCCTGCCCGTCCCGCGGTACGACTTGCTGGCCGAACTTCCCGGCAGCGTCGGTGTCGTGCAGGAACGCCTGCCAGGGCAGGCGCCGCAGACGGTCGACCGGGCGCTGCTGGAGTCGATGATCGCGCTGACCGACCAGTTCGCCGGCCGGGGCGGCAGCCTGCCCGTCCCGTCGCTGTACCTGTTCGAGAGCGGCCCGGGCTTCTGCCTGCACGAGTCGCTCCAGGTGTACGACGACCGCACGCGGAAACTCCTGGACCGCCTGCAGGAGATCGGCCGCGCCGAGCCGGGCGGCATGGCGGGCGACGACCTCGTACACCTCGACTTCCACACCGGCAACGTCCTGACCGACGCCGGCCGGATCACCGGGATCGTCGACTGGGACGGGATCGGTCGCGGCGATCGCCGGTTCGCCCTGGTCACGTTGCGGTTCGACGCGCACGTCCGGCTGCCCGGCGCGGACCTGGCGTGGTTCGACGACCTCCTGGAGACCAGGCTCGACCCCGCCGTACTGCGCCTCTACTGGGCCCACATGACGCTCCGCCTGGTGGACTGGTCGATCCGCCACCACACACCCGCAGACACCACCCGCTGGCTCGACTTCGCCGAACCGCGGCTGCACTGATCAACCCTTTTCGGCCCAGCCCGAAACTGGATCGAACACCCTGCCTGCACAGGGTCATCGCCCCTACCTTCGACAGTGAGACCTCCGACCGGAGGTCACCACTCGGGAGGGACAGAGATGCGCAAGATTGCTATGACTGCTGCTGGAATCGCCGCCGCTGTGATCGGTACCGGGATGGCGCTGGCGCCGACGGCCAACGCGGCGTCGACGGCGTCGGCAGGGGCCGCGGCGACCATGGGCACGACGGCGACCTGCCCGTCGGGCGCAGTGTGTCTGCGGGAGCCGAACGGCAGCATCCTGAGCAAGAACATCTGGTACAGCTACGGCGCGCACAACCTGCAGAACGTGACCGGCTACAAGGTCCTGATCAACAGTCAGACCGGCGGCGCCGGCTTCCAGATCTGCAAGGGCTACAACGGCACGAACTGCTACCCGGTGCAGCGCTACACCGGTGAGTACGCGTCGTACGACTTCACGCCGATCAACTCGATCGTGCTGGTGAAGTAGTCCGGCAGCACGCGACCGGGCTCCGGCCACCGCGGGGCCGGAGCCGGGTCGCGTCAGCCCTTGACCGCGCCTTCCTCGACGCCCTTGAAGAAGAAGCGCTGCAGGGTGGCGAAGACGATCACGATCGGGATGAACGCGATCATCGTGCCGGCCGCGATCAGCCGGGGGTTGTTGCTGAACGTGCCGGACAGGTACTGCAGGCCGACGGTCAGCGTGTACTTGTCCGGATCGGTCAGCACGATCAGCGGCCAGAGGAAGTCGTCCCAGGCGCCGATGAACGCGAAGATCGCGATCACGCTGATCGTCCCGCGCACCGACGGCAGGCCGATGTACACGAACCGCTGCCACGCGTTCGCGCCGTCCACGATCGCCGCCTGGTCGACCTCGAGCGGCAGCGCCCGGAACGCGTTGTACATCAGCAGCACGTTGAGGGCGCCGATCATGCCCGGCAACGCGACACCGAACAACGTGTTCGCCAGCCCGAACTCCCGGACCGTCACGTACTGCGAAATGATCGTGACCTCACCCGGCAGGACCAGCGTCGCGAGGAACAGGCCGAGGACGATCTTGCGGCCGCGGAACTGCAGCCGGGAGATCGCGAACCCGGCCAGCGACGCGCCGACGATGTTGCCGCCGACCACCAGGAACGCGACCACGAGCGAGTTCCGCGCGTAGTCCCAGACCGGGATCGTGTCGGTGACCGCCTTGTAGTGGTCGAACGTCGGTTGCGCCGGCAGCAGCCGCGGGATCCGGGTGTAGATGTCCTCCCCGGATCCCTTCAGCGACGTCGACAGCTGCCAGAGGAACGGCCCGATCGTGATCAGCAGCACGAACACCAGCAGGACGTACCGCGCGACCTTCTCCCGCGGCGAGACCGAGTTGAACCCGAACGATCCCTTGCGCCGGACGGGCTCCGGCGCCTCCGGGGCGACGGCCGGCCGGGCCGGATCGGTGACAACGCTCATGCTTCAGCTCCCCGGCGGTTGAGACGGGCCAGCACCAGCATCGGGACGACCGTCACGAAGAACAGCACGATCGACAACGCGGACGCGTACCCGAGATTGCCCTCGAAGCCCTGGCTGTACTGCTGGATCAGCATCACCACCGAGTTGTCCCGGCCGCCCGGTCCGCCCTTGCCGCCGCTCAGGATGAACAGCTCCGAGAACACCCGCAGCGCGGACACCGAGATCAGGATCGAGATCAGGATCATCGTCCCGCGGACGCCCGGGATCGTCACATGCAGGAACCGCCGCAGCGGCCCGGCGCCGTCGACCGCGGCCGCCTCGTGCAGCTCACGCCCGACGTTCCCGAGAGCGGCCAGGTAGATGATCATGTAGTACCCGAGCCCCTTCCAGATCGTCAGGCTGATCGCGCTCAGCAGCAACAGCCACTGGTCGGACAGGAACGGCAGCGGCCCGGAGATGACCCCGAGCTTCTCGGCCAGCCCGTTGACCAGGCCGCGGTCGTCCAGGATCCACTGCCAGATCAGCGCCACCACGACCGCCGACGCCACCACCGGGGTGTAGAACGCCGTCCGGAAGAACGTCATCCCGGGCAGCTTCTTCTCCACCAGCACGGCGAGCAGCAGCGGCAGGACGGTCAGGAACGGTAGGCAGACCACCATGTAGATCACGCTGTTCAGCAGCGCCCACCGCAGCTGCTCGTCGTGCAGCAAGGTCTCGAAGTTCTTCAGGCCGACGAAGGTCCCGCCACCCAGCGGCTTGGCGTTGGTGAACGACAGGATGACGGTGTTGATCGACGGCCAGAGGTTGAAGACCAGCAACCACGTGAGTGCTGGGATCACCAGCACCCACGGGGTGAACCAACGGTTGGAACGCATCACTGGGTCAGCAGCTGGTTGGCCTTGGCCACCGCGGCGTCGAGGGCTGCCTGCGAGGAGATCTTGCCGGAGATCGCCAGCGAGATCTGCTGCCCGATGAAGTCGTTGGTCGCGCCGCTGATCACCGGCGGCTGCAGCACCTTGGCCTTGGCCAGCGACTCGAACGCGAGCACCTTCGCGTCACTCTCCGGCGTGCCGTCGGACTTCGAGAAGTACGGGTCGGACGCGGATGCCTTGGTGGACGGGAAGATGTTCACGATCTTCGCGAACGCGGCCTGGTTCTCGGCGTTGGTGACGAACCGGGCGAGCGCGATCGCCGCGGCCTGGTTCTTGGTCTTGGACGAGACCGACAGACCCTGTACGTACAGCGGCGGGGTGTCCAGCGCCGGAGACGGGACGACCTTGCCCTTCAGCGAGGGGTTGTCCTTGTTGAAGTCCTGGATCGCGTTGCCGCCACCGGTGGTCCAGGCGACCTTGCCCTGGGTGAAGAGCTTGGAGTTGCCCAGGTACTCGTTGGTCAGGATGTCGCGCGGCATGTACCCGGCCTTGTAGGCGTCGCGGTACTTGTCCAGCAGCGCGGCGGCCTCGGGGGTGTTGAAGACGAACTTCTTGCCGTCGTCGGACAGGATCTTGACGCCGGCGTTGGTGAAGTCACCGATGCCGGGCAGCCGGCTCATCAGGTATTCCTTGCCGCCGGTCTTGTCGTGCATCGTCTTCGCGGCGGCGAGCAGCTCGTCGAAGGTCTTCGGCGGGTTCTTCGCGTCCAGACCGGCCGCGGCGAACTTGGTCGCGTTCCAGTAGTCGATGTCGGTGTTCAGGTACCACGGGTAGCCGAAGGTGCCGTCCATGCCCTGGTACTGGTACGCCTGCACGCCGCCCTCGACGTACTCCTCGCTCAGCTTCGGGTCCGCGGCGGCCACGTCGAGCAGCATGTTCTGCTTGGCGAGACTCAGCGCGAAGTCGGGCGGCAGGTTCGTGACGTCCGGGAGCTGGCCGGCCGACGCCTGGCTCAGCACCTTCTTGTCGTAACCGTCGCCGGGCTGGTCCAGCCAGGTGACGTGCGTGCCCGGGTACTTCGCCTCGAACGCCTTGATCACGCCTTCGACGTACGACGTGAACTTGGGCTTGAGCGCCCAGGTCTGGAAGCTGACCTCACCGGTCACCTGGGCGTTCGCGTCGACGGTCGGCTTGGCGCCGCCGCTGCCGCCGGAATCCTCGGAACCGAGGCCGCATCCGGCGAGGGTGAGAGCGGCGGCGGCAAGACTGGCCACGAGCGCCGAACGGCGTCTACGCATGGGATCTCCTGGATTTGATAAACCGGTATAGCTCCCGAACTATCCACATCGTAGAATCCGCTGTCAAGGGTGGAGGAGGTGCCAGGCATGGCGAGACCGACGATCGCGGACATCGCGACCAGGGCCGGGGTGTCCAAGGGCGCGGTGTCGTTCGCGCTGAACGGGCGGCCGGGTGTCAGCGACGCGACCCGGGAGCGGATCCTGAAGATCGCCGAGCAGATGAGCTGGCGGCCGCACAGCGCGGCGCGCGCGCTCGGTGCGTCGCGGGTCGACTCGGTCGGCATGGTGATCGCGCGGCCGGCCCGGACGCTCGGCGTCGAGCCGTTCTTCGCGCACCTGCTGTCCGGCGTCCAGTCGGGGCTGTCCGCGGAGTCGATCTCGCTGCAACTGCTGATCGTCGAGGACACCGCGGCCGAGATCGAGGTGTACCGGCGCTGGACGTCGGAGCACCGGGTCGACGGCGTGATCCTGGTCGACCTGACCGTGAAGGATCCGCGGGTCGAGGCGCTGAAGGCGCTCGAACTGCCGGCCGTGGTGATCGGCGGCCGCGGCGGCAAGGGCGCGCTGGCCTCGGTCTGGGCCGACGACCGGGACGCGATGCTCTCGATCGTGGAGTATCTGGCCGCGCTCGGTCATCGCCGGATCGCCCACGTGGCCGGTACGCCGAACTTCCAGCACACCCAGCGCCGGATCCGGGCCGTCCGCGACGCCGCGCCCCGGCTCGGGCTGCTGGACGCGCCCTCGCTGACCACGGACTTCAGCGACGCGGAGGGCGCCGCGATCACCCGCAAGCTGCTCTCCCAGCCGGACCGGCCGACCGCGATCGTCTACGACAGCGACGTGATGGCGGTGGCCGGGCTCGGCGTCGCGATGGAGATGGGCGTGTCAGTCCCGGGCGACCTGTCGATCGTCGCGTTCGACGACTCGATCCTCACCCAGCTCATGCACCCGGCGCTGACGGCGCTGTCCCGCGATACCTTCGACTTCGGCCGCCAGGCCGCCGAGGTGCTGCTGCAGACCATCGCCGACCCCGGCACGGTGATCAACCGCCGCTCCGCCGACCCGGTCCTGACCGTCCGCGAGTCGACCGCTCCCCCGGCCTGATGTTGCCTGCCGGCCTAAACCGATTTAGCATCCTCCGCATGGCTTCGGAGACCGTCGTGCCCAGGTTCGGTGCGAACTACGTGCCCTCGGCGGGATGGTTCTACAGCTGGCTGGACTACGACGGCGACGCGGTCCGCCGGGACTTCGCGGACCTGGCCGGGCTCGGCCTGGACCACGTCCGGGTGTTCCCGGTCTGGCCGTGGATCCAGCCGAACCGGGCGATCATCCGCGAGCGCGCGATCGCCGACCTGCTGGACACCATCGACGCGGCCGCCGAACACGGGCTGAGCGTCGCGGTCGACCTGATCCAGGGGCACCTGTCCAGCTTCGACTTCCTCCCGTCGTGGGTGCTGACCTGGCACAAGAGCAGCCTGTTCGAGGACAGCACGGTCCGCGACGGCCTCACGGCGTACGTCGACGTCGTGGCCCGGGCAGTCGCCGCGAAGCCGAACGTCTTCGCGATCACGCTCGGCAACGAAGTCAACAACCTCTGGCCGGACAGCCCGACCACGCCGGAGGCCTCGACCGCCTGGGCGCAGGACCTGCTGGCCACGCTGAAGAAGGCCGCGCCCGGCGTCCTCGCGCTGCACTCGGTCTTCGACGACGCCTGGTACAAGGGCGACCATCCGTTCCACCCGGTCGACGCGGTGGATGTCGGGGATCTGACCACTGTCCACTCGTGGGTTTTCAACGGGGTCTCACGAGTGGACGGTCCCCTCGGCCCGGCCACCCTCACGCACGCGGACTACCTGATCGAGCTCGCGAAGTCCCTGGCGCCGGAGCGCCCGGTCTGGCTGCAGGAGATCGGCGTGCCCGGGCCTGACATCCCCGTCGAACTGCAGGCCGAGTTCACCCGGCGGACCGTCGAGACAGTCCTGGGCAACCCGGCGCTGTACGGCGTGACGTGGTGGTCCTCGCACGACATCGACCGCCGCCTGCTCGACTTCCCGGACCGCGAGTACGACCTCGGCCTGTTCACCGTCGACCACCGGCGCAAGCCGGCCGCCGCCGCGCTCGCCGACCTGATCGCGACGGTGCGCGCGGACGGCGTACCGGCGCAACCACCCGCCACCACGCTGACCGCGCCGATCAACCTCCGCACGGAGCCCGCCCGCCGCGCGGAAGTTGCCCCCGGCAGCGAGTTCCACCTCCGCTGGGTCGAGGCCCGCACCGAGGGGCCGGTACGGATCGCGCTGCCTTGATCGTGTGCCAGGTCGACAGGACGTCTCGGCGCGCTGCGGCACCGACGCCCGCCGGCTGAGCGTGAGACCGGCCGACTGGTTGCGACACGTCCTGTCGAGATGACACACACCTAGGACGGCTTGGCGATCAGTACCTCGATGCCGTCGAGGATGCGGGCCAGCCCGAACTCCAGGTCGTCGTCGAGCTCGTCCTCGTACTCGTGGTTGAGGTACAGCGACGTCAGCGTCGGGTAGCCGCCCTCGATCAGCCGCGGCACCAGGAACTTGCCGACCTGCTCGGCCTGGACCGGAGTGGTGTCACTCGCACCGAGCTGACGGGCCAGGGTCGCGTAGTTCCGCGACCAGCCGTCCAGCAGCACCAGGCAGCCGAGGTTGTCGTGCTGGCTGAGCCCGGTTTCGGCGAGGGCCGCGAGCATCGCCTCGACCCAGCGCAGCAGGTTCGGCGTGACGGGCGCGCCCCGGATCGGTACGTCGAGCAGCCACGGGCGCTCGGCGTACAGCTTGACCTGCGCGTCCACCCACGCGATCGCGGCGGCGCGCCAGCCGGACGGCAGCTCGGGCGGTAGGCCGACCGCCTTGTCGTGGACGAGCACTATCAGCTCTTCCTTGGACCGCACGTAGCGGTACATCGCGTTCGTGGTGACGCCGAGGTGCGCCGCGATCCGCTGCAGCGAGACCGCCTCGAACCCGTACCGGTCGCCGAACTCGATGCCGGTGGCCACGATCTGCTCGATCGACAGCGCCGGCTTCGGCCCGCGCCGCTGCACCGGCAGCACGCCCCAGGACAGGGCCAGCCCCGGCGGCAGGTCCGCGTGGTCCTCGGTCATGTCTCCCATCCTGACGTACGCCGGACCGCGGCGAACAGGGGAGCTAGGTCCACCTCGAAGACGGGTCCTGGGCACCGGGATCCGAAACTGTTCAATCCCTACGCTTTTCACATCGGAACCTCGCTGAAAGGACCACCACTCATGAACACGATCCTCGCCCCCCTGTTGCTGCCCGACCAGGTCCAGCTGACCGACGCCGACCGTCGCGCCGCATCCGCCAAGCTCGACAGCGCCGTCCGGCACGCCACATTGGCCCCGTCACAGGCGGACGACCGGCGGGCGCGACTGCTCACCGCCCGGACCCGCGGCGAACTTCGGCCAATCCTCGCCGACGTCGCCGAGGCCGCCCCGCCCCGCGGTCTCACCACGGCGCTGCGCGCGTTCACCGGCGTCTGGCTGGTCGCCTGCGTGGTCCAGTTCGTGGTCTGGGTGGCGCTGGCGATGTTCGGCCACTTCGACGGACCGTGGTGGTTGTGGTCCGACCTCGGCCTCGGCGCGGTCGTCGCGATCCTCTGGTGGACGAACGAGTCCTACCACCGCAAGTCCGACGTACAGGTCAGCCGGTGAACGCGTCCGTACGGCTCACCGATCTCCGGAAGGTCTACAGCGCCGGCCCGGGGGTGGTCGACGCCCTCGCCGGTGTGACCACGACTTCGAGGCCGGCTCGTTCACCGCGGTGATGGATGCCCGCGCTGACGGTCCGGCAGAACGTCGTCCTTCCGCACTCGCGCGCTGGCCGGTCGGACCCCGATCACATTCGCCGACGAGCCGGGCCACCCACACCTCCTCATCCCCCACGCCGAGTCCCCGGCGCCACTCGGCTAACGCCGAAATCATTCGCAGACCCACGAGCGGAGTCAGACGTTCTGTTCGTTGCGCCAGGTGATCCAGCGGTGGATGGTGTCGAGGTCGTAGTCGGGGCCGCTGGTGCTGATGGTGAAGAGGCTGACGCCGAGCTGGCGTAACGCGGGACCGGTCTCCCACGGGTCGCCGCCGACGTGGACGGAGATCTCGATCGCGGACGGGTCGCGGCCGATCTCCGCGCAGTACTGCTCGAGCAGCCCGATCTTGCGGATCAGGTCGTCGCCCTCGGCGAAGGTGTTCCAGATGTCGGCGTGCCGGGCGACGATCCGGAGCATCTTCTGTTCGCCGCCGCCGGCGACGAGGATCGGCATCGGACCCATCGGCAGCGGGTTCAGCGCGGCGAGCCGCTTCTCGATGCGCGGCAGTGCCGCATCGAGATCGGCGACCCGACGGCCGGCCGAAGGAAACTCGTAGCCGTACTCGAGGAATTCGCGCTCCTTGAACCCGGCGCCGATGCCGAGCACGACCCGGCCGCCGCTGATGTGGTCAACCGTCCTGGCCATGTCGGCCAGCAGATCGGGATTGCGATAGCTGTTGCAGCTGACGAGGACGCCGAGGCCGATGCGGGACGTCTGCTCGGCCCACGCGGCGAGGATAGTCCAGCCTTCGAAGTGCGTGCCCTCGGCGGACTTGCCCAGCGGGAAGAAGTGGTCCCAGGTGAAGAGGATGTCCGCGCCGAGGTCCTCGACCGCGGCCGCGGCATGCCGGATATCGGCGTACGCCGCTGCCTTCTGCGGAGCGACCTGAGCACCGATACGTACAGGTTTCATGAGCGTTTCTCCAATGTCGGAAGCGTAAACGGGAACACACGCGAAGGATGCGCGTCAGTCGAACGCGCCGTGACCTGCGGTCAGATCGCAGGCAAATGGCTGGACACCAGAAGGCATCAGCTTTAGCATGTCGAAACAAAGTGCCGGAAGAGCCCACACGGCACGCAAGTAACTTACCACGAGAATCTCGAGAGCGCAAGTCACCAAAAACAGAGGACGAGAATTTTGACAGTTGCGGATCTACCAGGCCAGGCAGCGCGGACCGATCGGTTCCGGAAAGGAGCCCAGAGCAACCATACCGTCGTGGACGGCGGCCGCTACGTCACCTTCCTCCGCGAAGGCTCGCTGTGGGCGTACGACGTCGCAGGCGGACGCGAGCGCCACGTCGGGCCGGCTTCGTCGTACGACGCGAGCCGCGGCCCGAGGGTGGCGGTGGTCCTGCGGAGGGAGCTGTTCGTCGCGGATATCGTTGCCGAGTGCATCGATCGGCTCCCGGTCGACGGCGTGCGGGCCGCGAAGATGGATCCCGGCGGGCATAACGTGGCCTTTGCGCGGGATCGCGCCTTGTGGCTGATCAGCGCGGACGGCCGGGACGAGCGACTGCTCGCCGGCGCGGACGGCGCGGATGTCACCTGGGGCCTGCCGGAGCCCGTCACCGCGGGGTCGATGGGACGCACCGACGGTCTGTGGTGGTCGCCGGACGGGGACCGGTTGCTGGCGGCCCGCGTCGACGACGGCGAGGTCGAGACGCGCTATCTCGCGGTCCTGGATGACCCGACGGTCCCGCCGACGGCGATGACCTACCCGGCCACCGGGACCCCGACCGCCGACGTACGGCTGTACGTCGTCACGCTGGACGGGGACCGGCTCGAGGTGCAGTGGGACCGAGACCGGTTCGAGTACCTCGTCCGCGTCCTGTGGTCGCACGAGCAGCCGCTGATCATTGTCCAGACAAGGGATCAACGGTGTGTGCGGATCCTTGCCGTCGATCCCGACTCCGGTGAGACGTCCCTCGTCCGCGAGGTGACCGATCCAGACTTCGTCGGCGTCCCGGCACGGACGCCTGAGCAGTTGGCGGACGGCCGGTTGGTCTGGATCGAGCGAGACCAGACCTGCGACACCTACCGTTTGGTGGTCGGCGAGGAGGCCGTCTCTCCGCCGGGCCTGCAGGTTGCCGAGCTGCGCAGCGTCAGCGGCGACATGGTCGCCTTCACAGGCCAGACCGACCCGACCGAGACCCACCTCTACGTCTGGGACGGCGAGGTACGACGCCTCACGCCCGAGCCTGGCGTTCACACCGGACTCGTCGTCGACGGCACCACAGTGATCGACTCGCGAACCCTGACCGGACACACCGTCACGGTCAACGGGCAGCAGCTCGAGTCCGCCGAGGAAGACCCGGTCGTCGCTGTTCGGGTCTCCTTCGCCCGCACCGGATCACGGGACCTGCGGACCGCGGTCTTCCGGCCCTCGTGGCACGAGCCTGGATCGTTCAAGCTGCCGGTGCTCCTCACGCCGTACTCCGGTCCGGGCGTGCAACTGGCGCAGAAGCACCTGGCCCCGATGCACGTGATCTCGCAGTGGTTCGCCGAGCACGGCTTCATCGTGCTGTCGACCGACGGCCGCGGTACGCCGGGACGTGGGCCGGCCTTCGATCGAGCGACTGTGGGCGACATCCTCGCGCCGGTGATCGAGGACCAGGTCGACGCGCTGCAGGCGATTGCCTCGCAGGCCGGCGATCTCGACCTCGATCGGGTCGCGATCCGCGGGTGGAGCTACGGCGGATACCTCGCGATCGGCGCGCTGTTGCACCGCCCCGACATCTTCCACGCCGCGATCGGCGGCGCGGCCGTCGCCGACCAGCGCTGGTACGACGCCTATTGGAAGGAGCGGTTCCTGGGTCATCCGGCCAAAAACCCGGACGCCTACCGGCGTACCTCGCTGCTCCCCTACGCAGACAGGCTGCGTCGACCGTTGATGATGATTCACGGCCTCGCCGACACCAACGTGTGGGCCGCGCACTCACTCCGCCTCTCCGGCGCCTTCAACGCCCTCGGCAGACCGCACGAACTGGTCCTGCTTCCCGGCGAGGGCCACCGCCCCGGCAACGAGCAGACGATCGAATCCCTGCTCCACCGCGAACTCGCCTTCCTTCAAGACACGCTGCGACCGGGGGCAAGGAAATGAGCGAACTCTACGTAGTGGACTTCGAAGAGGCTGACGGGCTCCAGCTCCCGGCCGTCGGCGGCAAAGGCGCGAACCTGGCTCAGTTGTCCCAGATCGAAGGCGTGCGTGTCCCGGCGGGCTTCTGCGTCACGACGAACGCGTTCCGGCGAATCATGGCAGCGCCACCGTCGATCGACGACCACCTCGATCAGCTGTCCCGCCTGGCCCCGGACGACCGCGAAGCGATCTCAGCCGTCAGCGCGGAGATCCGTCGTTCACTCGAGCAGGCCGCCATTCCCGAGGATCTCGCCGCGCCGATCGTCGACGCGGTCAAGCGGCTCGGCGAGCATGCCGCCTACGCCGTACGGTCCAGCGCGACAGCAGAGGATCTGCCGACAGCCTCCTTCGCGGGCCAGCAGGACACCTACCTCAACGTCGTCGGCCCGGAGGCGATCCTCCAGCACGTCAGCAAATGCTGGGCATCGCTGTTCACCGAGCGGGCCGTGACGTACCGGATGCGGAACGGCTTCGACCACCGGAAGGTCCAGCTGGCCGTGGTCGTGCAGCAGATGGTCCTGGCAGAAGCCGCCGGCATCCTGTTCACGGCCGATCCGGTCACCGGCAACCGGAAGGTCGCCGCCGTGGACGCCGGCTTCGGCCTCGGCGAAGCCTTGGTCTCCGGCCTGATGAACCCGGATGTCTTCAAGGTGCGTGACGGTCAGATCATCGCCAGGTCCATCGCCGCCAAACAACTCGCCATTCGTGCCCTACCGACCGGCGGGACAGAGACCCTGACGATCGCACCGGGGCAACAGGAAGTGCCCGCGCTCACCGACGCTCAGGTCCTGCGGCTGGTCGAGCTCGGGCGGCAGATCGGGGAGCACTTCGGCCGGCCGCAGGACATCGAGTGGTGCCTGGTCGACGACGACTTCCAGATCGTCCAGAGCCGGCCGATCACCACCCTGTTCCCCGTTCCCGAGAGCGGTGACCAGGACAACCACGTCTACCTGTCCGTCGGTCACCAGCAGATGATGACCGACGCCATGAAACCCATGGGCATCTCTGTCTGGCAGCTGACGGCCATGGCGCCGATGAAGGTTGCCGGAGGACGGTTGTTCGTCGACGCCACCGCGCGTCTGACCTCGCCGTCAGGCCGTGCCGCCTTCCTGGACCTGATAGGTCGAGGCGATCCGCTGATCAGAGATGCGCTGCAGACCCTGCTCGACCGCGGAGACTTCATCCCGACCCGCCCCGACGAGAGACGACGTACGCCGGCCCCTGGCCGCGCGCCGATCGAGACCGATCCGGCCATCGTCACAGGCCTCATCGAACGCAGCCAGACCTCCCTCGCCCAGCTGCGGCAAAACCTCGCGGACCTGAGCGGCCCCGCGCTGTTCGATGTCCTCCTCGGGGCTTTCCAGGAGCACAAGCGGATCCTCACCGACCCGTTGAGTGTCCAGGCGATCCTGGCCGGGATGGAAGCCACCTGGTGGCTCAACGACCACTTGCTCGACTGGCTGGGCGAGAAGAACGCGGCTGACATCCTGACCTTGTCCGCCCCGAACAACGTCACCTCGGAGATGGGACTGGCGCTGCTCGACGTCGCCGACGTGATCCGCCCGTACCCCGAGCTGGTCGAGTTCCTGCAAGGGGTCGAGGACGAGGGCTATCTGGCCGAGCTGCCGAAGTACACCGGCGGGACCACAGCGCGCGATGCCATCGAGTCGTACCTCGATCGCTACGGCATGCGCCGCTCGGGAGAGATCGACATCACGAGGCCGCGATGGAGCGAGCGCCCCACGACTCTCGTACCGCTGATCCTCGACAACATCAAGCTCTTCGAGCCCGGCGCCGCCCGGCGACGCTTCGAGCAAGGACTGCAGAAGGCACAGCAGGAGAAGGAAGAGCTGCTGGACCGCCTCCGCGCTCTGCCGGACGGGGACGAGAAGGCCGACGAGACCGAGCGGATGATCGAGCGGGTCCGCGTCTTCATCGGATACCGCGAGTACCCGAAGTACAACATCATCAGCCGGTACTTCGTTTACAAGCGCGCGCTGCTCGAGGAGGCCGACCGCCTCGTCGGGGCTGAGGTACTCCCCGAGCGGGAGGACGCCTTCTATCTGACGTTCGAGGAGTTCCACGAGCTCGCGCGCACCAACGAGCTGGACCGCCGACTCCTCCAGGAACGCAAGGAGTCGTTCCGAACCGATCAGCTGCTCACGCCGCCCCGCGTACTCACCTCGGACGGCGAGGCAATCCAGGGCGCGTACCGCCGTGACGACCTGCCGGACGGTGCGCTGGTCGGACTGCCGGTCTCGGCCGGGACCGTCGAAGGCAGGGCTCGCGTCATCCTCGACATCTCGAAGGCCAACCTCGAGGCCGGCGACATCCTGGTCACGTCCCACACCGACCCCAGCTGGTCGCCGCTGTTCGTCGCGATCACCGGGCTGGTGACCGAGGCCGGCGGCTTGATGACTCACGGCGCGGTGATCGCACGGGAGTACGGCCTGCCCGCCGTCGTCGGGGTGGCCGACGCCACCCGGCTCATCGAGGACGGGCAGCGGATCCGCGTGCACGGAACCGACGGATACGTCGAACTCCTGGATCCGGCCGGCTAGGGCGCCAGTAACGCAGGACTGAGCCGACCGGTCACGAGCTTGCCGTTCGTCAGCCTGCCTCGTACGCCGGCGATCCTGGTGCCGCCGACCACCGCCGTCGCCGGGCGGATCGCCATGCGCCCCAAGCCGATGGACGCGCTCAGCTCACCCGTCGGCTGATTCGATCCACGCGTAGCCACCGTCCTCCAACCGCACCACCTGGAAGCCGGCGGCCAAGCGGCGTACGTCGTCGGTCTCGATGACGCCCGCGGCCGGGCCGGCGATGTCCAGCACGATCGCGGCCGCGCCTTCCTGGATCGCCGCCGTGGCGACCAGTTGCGCCTGGGCCGGCATCGGGCGCGCCTCCGGGCTCCAGCGCGCCAGGCTATCGGTGCCCGTGAACGCGAGCAGCGCGTTCCGCCCGTCCTGGCCCTGGAGCAGCGCGACAGCCATGTCCGACGTCTTGTCGTGCGCCAGCCCGTTCTCGTCGTACTCCACCTCGCCGAGCATCGCGACGACCGGCACCAGCAGCCGTGCCTTGGTGAGCGCCGCGAGCACCGCTCCCCCGTCGCCGGTGGCGAGCGCGGTCGCCAGCGCCGGGTCCGCCGACCCGTCGTCGTTGTCGAACCCGGTGAACGCCAGTCTCCGCTGTGGTGGTTGCACGGGTTCATTGTCCCCGGACCGCGGTTTCAGGGGTCCGTCAGGGCTGTTCCCCTCTTGGATCGCGGTCCAACTGTGCGAGCCTGGGTATGTGCCTGACTTCAACGATTTGACGCTGCTGCCGTTCTGCGTAGGGCTCACGCTGCTCGGTCTGATCGGCTCGTGGGCCGCGTGGCGGCGCCGCGGGGTCGCGGCCGGCACGCGCGGCGTGGCCTGGTCCCTGCTGCCGGTCTCGCTGTACCTGACCGGGCTGCTGGAGCTGGTCTGGGACGTGGTCCGCTCCTCCGTGAGCTGGGTCACGCACCTGATCTTCTCGCCGACCGTCTGGGCCGGTGTCGCGCTGTTCGGCGTCTCGGTCGTGCTGTACGTCGTGTCCGGTGTAGCCCGCGGCCGCGGTGGGAACCAGAAGAAGGCAGAGAAGAAGCCCGCCTCGCCCGCGGGAGAGTTGACGTCCACAGGCCCCACGCCAGCGTCAGCCGCGACCGCCAAAGCTGCCAAGCCGTCAAAGGGGAAGGCGAAGCAGCAGGAATCGTCGGAGTTCGACGAGATCGAGGACATCCTGAAGCGCCATGGAATCAACTGACAAGGCCCCTGACCACGGCCCCACGCCCCTGACCATCGACTCGCTCCTGGACAACGTCCAGGCCGGATCACCCCAGCTCGGCCGCACCCGGCTGATCGGCATCGACGGACCGGCCGGCTCCGGAAAGACCACCGTCGCCGCCCACGTCGAGGCGCGCGCGAAACTGCGCGACCTGAACGCGTACGTCATCCACATGGACGACCTGTACGACGGCTGGACCGGAGCGGAGCGCGGCTTCGCCCTACTCCGCGACCACGTCCTGCAGCGGCTGGCCGACGGCCGCGAGGGACGCTACCGGCGGTACGACTGGTACCAAGGCGCGTACGCCGAGCTGCACGTCGTACCGAGCACCGTCGATCTGCTGATCGTCGAAGGGGTCACCGCCTGCGACCGGGACGCGGCGCACTGGCAGTCGCTGCGCCTGTGGGTCGAGACGTCGAACGAGGTCCGGCTGGACCGCGGCATCGACCGCGACGGCGAGGCCCTGCGCGACCACTGGCTGGAGTGGATGCGCTGGGAGCGTGACCATTTCGCCGAGCAGGCCACCCGCTCCCGCGCCCACGTCATCGTCGACGGCAACCCGTCGACACCCTTCGACCCCGCGCTCGAGCTGGTCGCCACGTCGGTGGCGCTACCGCCTCACGACTCAGCCGCGTCCTGACGTCCGTCCCACGACCACTGCGTGACGGCCTGGCCGTCGTCGATGTCCTCGGCGTTGTGCCGGTACATCGTGTTGAAGGTGGTCCAGGAGAAGTAGTCGTGCAGCACCGAGCGGACCCGCTCGTCGTCGATGCCGGCATCGACCAGCGCCGCGTCGAAGCAGTCGATCGCGCGATGGTTCATCTCGTCGTGTTCACCGTTACCCGCGTGCCGGCGCTGGACGGATGCCTCGCTGCCGTAGGACTGGGTGTAGGCGGACGGTCCGCCCAGGGCCTCTCCCCAGTACGCCGCGAGCCGCTCGGTGTGATCCGGCCGCGCCCCGCCGTGAAAGGCGTGGCTGACGACCTCGTCCGCCATCACCCGCTCGTGCCATGCCGCAGCCAGCCGCAGCATGCCGTCGGCCCCACCCGCCGCTTCGTAAACGGTCTCCATGGCGTCAGTCTGCTGCAACGCGGCAAGCCGGTCACGGATCTGAGCTCGTTCCGGCTCGGAACCGGCCAGCGCAAGCGCGTGCTCGTAGGCGGTGATCGCCTCGGGCACCTGTCCGAGGCGCTGCAGGAGGTCCGCCCGCGCCAGCGCGAACGGGTGGTAGTCCTGGAGGCGGGGTTCGGCGGCGAGCTCGTCGAGGAGTCGGAGGCCGGCGGCGGGTCCGTCGCGGAGCGCGATCGCGGCGGCGCGGTTCAGGGCGACCACCGGGGACGGGTCGAGGTCCAGCAGGACGTCGTACAGCTGGACGATCTGCGGCCAGTCGGTGCCGGCGAAGTCGGTCGCCTCGTCGTGCACGGCGTTGATCGCGGCCTGGACGGCGTACGGTCCGGGCGGTCCGCCGGTGAGGGCGGCGACGACCAGGTCGCGGCCTTCGGCGATCATGTCGTGGTCCCAGCGGCCGCGGTCCTGGTCCTCGAGCAGCACGATCTCGCCGTCCGGGCCGGTGCGGGCGTCGCGGCGGGCGTGGATCAGCAGCATCAGGGCGAGCAGGCCGGTGACTTCGCGCGCGTCGGGGAGCAGCCGGTGCACGATGCGGGCCAGGCGGATCGCTTCCTCGGCGAGGTCCAGGCGTTGCAGGTACGGGCCGGCGCTGGCGGCGTACCCCTCGGTGAAGACCGAGTAGATCACCTGCAGGACACCGGGCAGCCGCTCCGGCAGCTCGTCCGGCCCGGGCACCCGGAACGGGATCCGCGCCTCCCGGATCTTCTTCTTCGCGCGGACGATCCGCTTCGCCATCGTCGCGGTCGGGACCAGGAAGGCCCGCGCGACCTCCGGCGTGGTCAGCCCGGCCAGGCAGCGCAGGGTCAGCGCGCCGCGGTCCTCCGGGGCGAGCGCGGGGTGCGCGCAGGTGAAGAACAGTTGCAGCCGCTCGTCGGGCAGGTCGTCCCCGGCGGCCTGCGGCGCGGACCGGTCCGCCTCGACCTGCAGGATCGCGAGTTTGGCGGCGTACACCTGGTCCCGCCGGAGCCGGTCGACCGCCTTCCGCCGGGCGGTGGTCATCAGCCAGCCGCCCGGGTTCGGCGGGACGCCGTCGACCGGCCAGCGGGTGAGCGCCGCCTCGATCGCCTCCGACGTGACCTCCTCGGCCAGGTCGAGGTCCCCGAAGCGCCGGGCGAGCGCGGCCAGCAGCCGGCCGCGCTCCTCCCGGAAGACCGCCTCGACCTGCTCCATCAGAACTCGGCGACCGGCCGGACGATCACGGATCCGCCGCCCCGCGCGCCCGGGCACTTCGCGGCCCAGTCGAGCGCGACGTCCAGGTCCGGTACGTCGATCACGTAGAACCCGCCGAGCACCTCCCGGGTCTCCGCGAACGGCCCGTCGGTCACGGTCCGCCGGCCGTCGTTGGCCACCTCGACCCGGGTCGCGGTGACCAGATCGGCCAGCGACTCGGACGCGACCACCACGCCGGCGTCCTGGATCTCCTTGTCGAACCGCATCCAGTCCTCCGGCTCGCACCCCACCGGCGCGTCCTGCAGGTCCAGCTCACCGGCGTTGATCAGCAGCATGTACTTCACGTCGTACCTCCTGTCAGCGTGTCTACAGCATCACCACGAACGGGGTCGCTCCCGATGGACAGGTCGGTGAGGATAGACCCATGAACGTTTTGCCATCGGGTGAGCAGTGGGTCCTTCGCGGCGGCGGGTTCGAGGCGACCGTGGTGAGTGTCGGGGGCGGGGTGCGGGAGCTGACGTACGACGGGCGGCCGGTCCTGCTCGGGTACGACGAGGACGAGGCCGCGCATGCCGGGCTCGGGCAGCACCTCTTCCCGTGGCCGAACCGGATCACCGACGGGCAGTACACGTTCGACGGCGCCGACCAGCAGCTGTACCTGACCGAGCCCGCCCGGCAGAACGCCATCCACGGCCTGACCCGCTGGGCCAACTGGACCCGCGCCGACGACGGCTCGGACCCGGCGGTCGTCGTTGCCACCCACCGCCTGCACGGGCAGCCCGGCTACCCCCACCAACTCGACCTACGCCTCACCTACCGGCTGACCGATCGGCTCACGGTCACCGCTGTCGCCACGAACATCGGCAGGAGTGCGGCGCCGTACGGCTACGGAGCACATCCGTACCTGACCGTCGGACGCGTGATCGACGACTGTGTCCTCGAGTTCACCGCCTCCGATCGCCTGGAAGTGTCCGCGGACCAGATGACCCCGACGGGCCTTGCGCCGGTCGCCGGGTCGCCGTACGACTTCGGCGGTGGCCGCCTGATCGGGGAGACCTCGATCGACAACGCCTTCACCGGGCTGGATGCGGAGTGGTCCGTTGCCCTGACCGACCCGGACAGCGGCGCGCGATCCGTGCTGACGGGTGACACGCCCTGGATGCAACTGTTCACCGGCGAAGCGGTCGGCCGTACGGCGCTCGCGGTCGAGCCGATGACCTGCCCGCCGGACGCGTTCCGCACCGGTCAGGATCTGGTCGTCCTCGCGCCGGGCGAATCGCAGACGACTAGGTTCCAGGTGTCTGTCTAGGACCCGCGCCGTGCTCGCGGGCGACCGCCGCCAGTTTCTTGGCGGCCCGGGTCGCCCGCGCGCCCTCGGCGGCCTGGACCGCGAGGATGCCGATCCGGTTGTCGTCGGCATCGAACAGCTGCAGCCACGCGTCCCCGGACCGGAAGCGCAGCGCGGTGACCTCCGACCAGGTCAGCGTGTAGGACTTGAAGACGTTCCGGATCCGCAGCCGGTCCGGGTACGCGGTCACCCGCAGCGTCGACATCCGGTACAGGATCCAGAGCACGGCGCCGAAGAACGCCAGCAGGGTGATCCGCTGGAACCAGTCGAACGTGGCGCGGTCCTCCGGCGACAACCGGAACCAGATCACCCCGAACACGGCGATCAACGACAACCCCATGCCGGCCGCCATCGCCGCCACGATCCGCGGATGGAACGCGTACACCCTGTCTGTCGACCCGGACATGACGGCAGGCTTCAGATCCGGCACGCGTGGATGTCGGTGGTGAGGATCGCGCGCGCGCCGACCTCCCAGAGCTGGTCCATCAGCCGCTGCGCCTCGGCCCGCTGGACCATGACGCGGACGGCGACCCAGCCCTGGCGGTGCAGCGGCGAGACGGTCGGCGACTCCAGACCGGGCGCGACCGCGGTGGCCGCGTCCACGTCCTCGGCGCGGATGTCGTAGTCCATCATCACGTAGTTGCGCGCGATCAGGACGCCCTCGAGCCGGCGGACGAGCTGCTGCAGGCCGTTCGGCGGGGTCTCCACGCCGTGCCGCTTGATCAGCACTCCCTCGGACTGCAGGATCGGCTCCCCGAACACCTCGAGCCCGGCCTGGCGCAGCGTCGTCCCGGTCTCCACGACGTCCGCGATCACGTCCGCGACGCCCAGTTGGACGGCCGTCTCCACGGCGCCGTCGAGACGCACGACCGACGCGTCGACCCCGTTCTCGGCCAGGTGGTCCTGCAGCACCCCGGCGTACGACGTGGCGATCCGCTTGCCGGCCAGGTCCTTCACGGAGTCCGCGACCCCGGGCCGCCCGGCGAACCGGAAGGTGGACGAGCCGAACCCGAGGCCCATGATCACGTCCGCGTCGGCGTGCGAGTCGAGCACCAGGTCACGGCCGGAGATGCCGACGTCGAGCGTGCCCTCGCCGACGTACACGGCGATGTCGCGCGGGCGGAGGTAGTAGAACTCGACCTCGTTGGCCGCGTCGGTGAGAGTGAGGTCCTTGGTGCTCCGGCGCTGCTTGTAGCCGGCCTCGACGAGCATCTCGGTGGCGGCTTCGCTCAGCGAGCCCTTGTTCGGTACTGCGACGCGCAGCATGGCGACTGACCCTTTCTGGGGTTGTGAACCGGTGATCTGCGGGAGGTGCTCCTACAGATGTCGGTACACGTCGTCGAGCTCCAGGCCGAGCGCGTGCATCATCACCTGGGCGTGGTAGAGCAGCTGGGACAGCTCCTCCGCGGCCCGCTCCTTGCTCTCGTACTCCGCGGCCATCCAGGACTCGGCGGCTTCCTCGACCAGCTTCTTGCCGATCGCGTGCACGCCGGCATCCAGCGCCGCCACGGTCCCGGAACCCTCCGGCCGTGTCGCCGCCTTCTCACCCAGCTCGGCAAACAGCTCCTCGAAACTCTTCATCGCGCGCCCAGCCTACGGGTCCCGGTCGCGCTGCCCGCCGCCAGGTCCGGTGGGCGGACCTTCGCCGTGCGTTACTGGGGCATGGACAGACCGACGCAGATCTCGGTGATGCTGGCGGTATCCGACGCCCCGGCCGCCGCACGCTGGTACGCACAGGCGCTCGGCGCCGTCGAACTGTGGAACCTGGGCAGCGTGATCGGGCTGAGTATCGGCGGCGCCCCGCTGTTCCTCGGCGAGCCCGGGAACAACATCTGGAACACGCCCGCGGCGACCGGCGCCCCCACGGTGCGGGTCGAGGTGTTCGTGGACGACCCGGACGGCTTCGTCCAGCGTGCCGTCGAGGCGGGCGCGGACGGGAGCTTCGATCCGGTGCGCGATCACGCCGTGCCCTGGGGGACGCATCGGCAGGGGTCGTTCCTGGACCCGTTCGGGCACCTGTGGTTCGTCGGCGACCGGTCGCCGCTAGGTCCCGGCGAGCGCGGCTGACCGGCTGCGGGGCGGTGAGTGCGCGTCGACGTACCAGTCGTACGGCTCGTCCAGGAGCTGCCTGATCATCGCGTAGTCGACCGTGTCGTCGGGGGTGCGCAGGTGGTACGGCGGCGGGTAGAACGCGTCGCCGAGGAGGGCGACACCATCGGCGAGGACGATGAGGGAGTCGGGCGCGTGCTTGCCGCCGACATGCCGCAGTACGACGTCGTTGGGCAGCCTCAGCGTGTCGTCGAAGGTTTCGTCCGGGAGGACGATGCGGAAATCGGTCCAGTCGGGGACGGCCAAGGCGCGGGCGCGGAAGCTCGGGCCGAGTTTCGGGTCGGCCTCGACCTGGTCGTGCAGGTAGCGGTGGCTCCAGGGGCGCTCGGACTCCTTTGCCAGCAGGTCGACGGCGCTGGAGTGTGCAATGACAGTCACGTCCGGCCAGGCGCAGGCGCCCCAGGTGTGGTCCCAGTGGTGGTGGGTGTAGACGAGCCACCTCGGCGCGGGCAGTCCGGCCGCCTCGATCGCCGTACGGATGGCGCGGGCGTGCTCGGGACTGTTGCCGGCGTCGACGAGCACGCCGCCGCGGTCGTCCGCGATCACGGCGACGGACGGGCGGATCGCGTCCGGATCCGGGTCGTGCGGGTAGATCCAGACCCGGCCGGCCAGGTGCTGCAGCATGTGGCCGACGATAGCTGGATGCACAGTCCACGGAGAGCCCGCGAACTCGGCGTCGTCGTCGGAACGCTGCCCACCGGGCCGCTCAACGCGATCACCGACGTACCCGGCGTGCTCGTCGGCCAGACCACGATCACCGGCGACGGGCTGAACACCGGCGTGACCGCGATCGTCCCGGCCGGGTGGGCGGACGGGCTGCCGGCCGCGGTTGTTGTCGGCAACGGCTACGGGAAGCTGGTCGGGACGACGCAGATCGACGAGCTCGGCGTGATCGAGACGCCGATCCTGCTCACCGGGACCCTCAGCACATTCCGCGTCGCCGACGCGCTGATCACCTGGCTCCTGGACCGCGACCCACGAGCCACCAGCCTCAACCCAGTAGTCGGCGAAACCAACGACGGCCACCTCTCCGACATCCGCCGCCGCCCCATCACCCCGGCCCACGTCCACCACGCCCTCGACACCGCCTCGTCGGCCCTCCCGGCCGAAGGATGCGTCGGAGCGGGCTCGGGCACCACCGCGCTGGGCTTCAAAGCCGGCATCGGCACGGCCTCCCGCACCCTCACCGGGCCGACCGCAGGTCCGGCGGCATCTGCCGGCGTCCAGCCAATCCCCGGCGACGGGTACACGGTTGGGGTTCTGGTACAGGCGAACTTCTCCGGACTGCTGACTGTGCTGGGCAAGCCGGTTCCCGCCGAGCCGATCGATGCGGACGGCAACTCCTGCATGATCGTGGTGGCGACGGACCTCCCGCTCGACTCCCGCCAGCTCGCCCGCCTGGCCAGGCGGGCGATCTTCGCGATGGGCCGCGTCGGCTCCGACTACGCGCCCGGCAGCGGCGACTACGCGATCGCCTTCACCACCTCCCGTACGCCGTCCTACGCCGACCGCGATCTCCGCGGCCCGTTCCAGGCCGTCACCGAGTCGGTCGAAGAAGCCCTGCTCAACTCACTGACCATGGCTCGAACCACCACCGGCTTCCAGGGGCGCACCGCCCAGGCCGTCCCCCACGACCTCATCACCGACCGACTCGGACCTCGCTGATGGCCGGCGAACTCGACCGGCCGCCACTGCGCTGACGCACGGCGGCCCCGACCAGCAGCCCGAACGCCGCCACCGCCGCGACCGTACGCACCGCGTGTGCGATCTCCCAACGATCACGGACACCCGCCCAGTCCGCCGGCGGCTGCTGGACCGACCACGACAACTGGTCCGAGTTGATCGGCAGGTTCACCGCCAGCGTCGTCACGAACACGATCACCAGCAAGGCGACCGCGGCGATCGCCAGCCGCCGGCTGTTGCCGCGGTTCCAGATCACCACCGCCACGGTCGTGACGATCGCCGGGATCAGCGTCACCGACGCGAGCTTGTCCAACGAGTCCAGCTCGACCAGACGCACTTGGGTGTAGACGGCAGCGCCGAACGAGCGCAGCGAGGTCTCCAGCACCATCACACACACCAGGAATCCGGCGAACAACCCGCTGAAGAACAAGCTCACCCCACGCAGCACCATCAGTACCCCACCCCGATCGGCTGACCAACGGTTGCCGGGTCGTCGAGCACCGCCAGCATCAGATGCGCCGCGTCCGCGCGCGAGATCGAGTAGCTGCGCGGCACTGTGCCGCCGACGACGGTCCGGTACCGGCCGGTCAGCGGTCTGTTGGTCAGCTTCGGCGGCCGCACGATCGTCCAGTCCGTCGCGCTCGCCCGGATGTCGGCCTCCATCACCCGGAGGTCGGCGTACACGTCCGCGGCGAACGCGTTGATCGCCGGATAGAGCAGCCGCCGGTTCAGAAAGCCCTCGTCCGCCGGGATCGGCCCGAGCGGCGCAGCGCTCACCGCGACGAACCGCCGTACCCCGGCCGCCGCCATCGCGCCCAGGATCGACTGCGTACTGCGCGACGCGACCGGCCCGTCCTTCCGCCCGCGCGGCCCCACTCCCGAAATCACCGCCGTACTGCCGTCGACCGCCTCGCGCAGCGGCTCGGCCGCATCCAGCCCCGGCACCCGTACCACCTCCAGCGACGGGTGCTCCAGCTCGAACGCGGACGCCGTCCGCACCACTGCCGTCACCTTGTGACCCGCATCGAGCGCCTGCCGTACGACGTGGCCGCCGATCCCGCCCGTCGCGCCGAACACCGTGATCCTCATCGCGCCTCCTCTTCCGTTATCCATATAGTACGAAACTCGTAATATATGGAAAAGACAGAATCGGGTGACGCGCGCCACCGTGGGCTCAGGAGTAGAGCCGGAGGACCTTGCGGGCCAGCTCGGCGATCTCGGCCCGCAGTTCAGGCGGTTCCAGGACCTCGACCGCGTCGCCGAACCGGCTCAGCGACGCGGCGGCGTTGCCGATCGACTCGATCGGGATCGTGACCACGACACTGCCGTCGGGCTCCGGCGTCGCCGCGGCGACCGCCTTGACGAGAGTCGGGTAGGAGACGTCGTACATCCTGCCCGCGAGCCCCGCCGCCACCCGGACGACGGCGTCGCCGGTGAAGCGCAGGCGATCGAATCCCGTCAGGTGGTGCTGCCAGAAGTCCGCGAGGTGGAAGTCGGCCGCCCGCTCGAACGTCTCGTCGGTCGGCGTCAGCTCGAGGATGTTGGAGACGCGGTACGTTCGCAGCCCGCCCGGCGTGGACGCCACGACGTACCAGCTGCCGTTCTTCAGGACCAGTCCGTACGGCTCGAGGACCCGCTCGACCTCGCGAGGCTCCTCCCAGCGGCGGTACCGGACCTGCACCCGACGGTCGTGGAGCACGGCGTCGGCGATCGCGGACAGGCGCGGGGAGTCCTCGGCGTCCTGGTACCAGGCGGGCAGGTCGAGGTGAAAGCGGTTCTTCAGCCGGCCGGCGCGGTCCCGCTGATCGGGAGCCAGCGCGGCCAGCAGTTTGAGTTCGGCGGCGCTCGTCTCCGCGGTCAGCCCGAGCGCCGCGGCCGCGCCCGGCATACCGACGAGGAACAGCGCGGCCGCTTCCTGTTCGGTCAGACCGGTCAGGCGGGTGCGGTAGCCCTCGACCAGGCGATACCCGCCCGCTCGGCCCTGGTCGGCGTACACCGGAACTCCCGCCGCGGCGAGCGCCTCGACGTCGCGATAGATCGTCCGCAGCGACACCTCCAGCTCGTCGGCGAGCTCACGCGCGGTCAACCGCCGGCGCGTCTGCAGCAACAGCAGGATCGACAACAGCCGGCTCGAACGCATACTCCGAGGTTAGTCCTGATCGCTGCCATGGGTTGTCAGGTTTAGCTCGCAGGCTGGCACCATGACGACTTGGACCAAGCTGACCGGCGACTTCGACTTCCTCAACGGGTACTTCGACGTCCACCACCGCACGCTCAAGCAGGCGTTCGCGGGGTGCGACGAATGGCTCGAGTACGACGGGACCACGACCGCCCGCACGTACTTCGACGGGCAGATCAGCATCGACGAGATGCGGTTCCCGACCAAGGGGTCGTACGGACTGTCGCTGCGGCTGTTCGACCCGGTCAGCGAGCAGTGGAGCATCTGGTGGGTCAACAGCACGACGATGAAGCTGTACCCGCCGGTGCACGGCGGATGGGCCGCCGACGGGTCCCGCTGCCGCCTGGTCGGCGAAGACACCCACGACGGGCGGCCCATCCTGTGCAGCTACGAATGGTCGGACATCACCCCGGAGACCGCCCACTGGGAGCAGGCGTACTCCGCCGACGGCGGCGAGACCTGGGAAACCAACTGGATCATGGACTTCACCCGGCGCTCCACTCCCCCGCCCGCACTCGACGTACCCAAGCTCACCGACGACTTCGACTTCCTCGTCGGCCGCTGGTCCTTCCACAACCGGCGCCGGCGTCCCGTGCTCGGCGAGCCGTTCGAGTGGTACGAACACGACGCCACGATGGAAGCCACCACGTACTTCGACGGCGCGATCAGCTTCGACGAAGGCTGGTTCCCGAGCGAAGGCTTCCGCGGCGCGACTTTCCGCCGCTACGACCCCGAGGCCAAAACCTGGTCCATCCACTGGATCAACAGCCAACGCGGCCGCCTCGAATCCCCCGTCATCGGCTCCTTCACCCCCGACGGCACCGGCACCTTCGAAGGCCCCGACGACTGGAACGGCCAACCGATCGACGTCCGCTTCCTCTGGACCCCCGGCACCGACAAAGCCGCCTGGCAACAATCCTTCTCCATCGACCAAGGCAAAACCTGGACAACCAACTGGCTCATGGAACACACCCGCGTCGACTGAGGTCTGTGAACAGGCATGGGGTCGGTGAACAGGTTATTAGCTGTTCACCGACCCCATAGGGTGTCGTATGAGCTCAGGTTCGCCCTACCCCAGTTGGCGGACGGCGGCCAGGGTCGAGAGGGCTGCCTGGGTGGCTTCGTAGCCTTTGTCTTCTCGGCTGTCGGGGAGGCCGGCTCGGTCCAGGGCCTGGGGGTCGTTGTCGCAGGTGAGGACGCCGAAGCCGACGGGGACGCCGGTGCTGACGCCGACCTGCATGAGGCCTTCGGTCGCCGCCTGGCAGACGTATTCGAAGTGCGGGGTGTCGCCGCGGATCACCACGCCGAGCGCGACCACGGCGTCGTACCCGGACTTCGCGGCGTGCAGGGCCGCGACGGGGAGTTCGAACGATCCGGGCACGCGGATGACGGTGTGGTCGGTGACGCCGGAGTCCTCCAGTGCGCGGAGGGCGCCGGCGAGCAGGCCGTCGGTGACTTTCGGGTGCCACTGGGCGGCGACGATCGCGACCCGGGCGCCGTCCACGCGGGGGGCCTCGATGGTGGGTGCTCCACTGCCCGACATCAGCCGGCTCCGTTCTCTTCGGTCAACACGCCACCCGGCAGGTGGTGGCCCATCCGGTCGCGCTTGGTGCGCAGGTACCGCAGGTTGTGCTCGGTCGGGTCGATGAAGATCCCGCGGCGCTCGACGACGTCGATGCCGTACCCCTGGACGCCCGCGAGCTTGTCGGGATTGTTCGTCAGCAGCCGCGCCGACGTCACCCCGAGGTCGGCGAGGATCTGCGCCCCGGTGCCGTAGTCGCGCGCGTCGGCCGGCAAGCCGAGGTCCAGGTTCGCGTCGACGGTGTCCCGCCCCGCGTCCTGCAGCTCGTACGCCTGCAGCTTGTGCAGCAGCCCGATCCCGCGCCCTTCATGGCCGCGCAGATAAACGACGACACCGCCCTCGGCAGCGACCTGCCGAAGCGCCTCGTCCAGTTGCGGCCCGCAGTCGCAGCGCAGCGAACCGAACACGTCGCCGGTCAGGCACTCCGAGTGCAGCCGCACCAGCGTCGGCCCGTCCCCGATCTCGCCGCGGACCAGCGCGAGCTGCTCCGACCCGTCCACGACGTTCCGGTAGCCGTGGGCAACGAAATCGCCGTACCGCGTCGGCAGCGTCGTCGTCGCGACCCGCTGGATCTGGGACTCGGTACGACGCCGGTACCGGATCAGGTCGTCGATCGACACCAGCACGAGCCCGTGCTCGTCGGCGAACTCCCGCAGCTCCGGACCGCGCTTCATGGTCCCGTCGTCGTTCACCATCTCGGAGATCACCGCGGCCGGCGTCAACCCGGCCAGTCGCGCCAGGTCGATGGACGCCTCGGTGTGCCCGGGCCGAACCAGTACGCCGCCTTCGCGACCGCGCAGCGGGAACACGTGCCCCGGCTGCACCAGGTCGTACGGCTCCGAGGCGGAGTCGGCCAGCACCCGGATCGTCCGGGCCCGGTCGGCCGCCGAGATCCCGGTGGAGATGCCGTCGCGCGCGTCGACGGAGATCGTGTACGCCGTCCGCATCCGCTCGCGGTTGTGCGGCGTCATCAGCGGGATCCCGAGCCGGTCGAGCTCCGCGCCCTCCATCGGCACGCACACCACACCGGAGCTGTACCGGATCAGGAACGCCAGCAGTTCGGGCGTCGCCTTGGACGCGGCGAAGATCAGGTCACCCTCGTTCTCGCGGTCCTCGTCGTCGACGACGATCACCGGCCGCCCGGCGCGGATCTCCTCGATCGCGTGCTCGATCGTGTCGAGCTTCAGCACGTCACCCATCTAACCCACCACCACCGGTTCAGGAGTCTGGATCCGCTCACGGTTCTGGATCTTCCACCACGACGCGAATCCGAGGACGCAGAAGAGGCCGTACACGATGTACATCGTCGCGGACGGGTAGAACTTCGCCTGCACCAGCAGCGGTACGCCGACCACGTCGACGGCGATCCAGATCAGCCAGAACTCGACGAAGCCACGCGCCATCCCGTACGTCGCCAGGATCGAGCCGGTGAGGATCCACGCGTCCCACTGCGGGCCCCACGAGCCGAGCTCGCGCAGCACGAAGTACGAGATCGCGTACAGCACCACGGCGACACCGCCGAGCTCGAGCCGCTCGCGCGCGGTCGCCCAGCGCGGCTGCACGGCCTTGTCGGCGCCGTGGTGCCGGGTCTGGTACCAGCGGTACCACCCGTACAGGCTGACGAGCGCGAAGAACACCTGCCGGCCGGCCTGGCCCCAGAGGTCCTTGTCCTGCGGGGTGTCGAAGATCCCGCCGACGAAGACCGTGAACAGCAGCACGTTGCCGACGATGCCGACCGGCCACGCGGCGACCAGCCGGCGCATGCCGAACAGTGCGCTGGCCAGACCGAACACGTTGCCGACGATCTCCCGGACGAGCACCGGCGACCCGGCGATCGTCACCTGGGAGTGCAGCAGCCAGTCGATCGCGTTCACTTTTCGCCTCCGTTGTCCTGCACTGTGCCGGCGGTCAGCAGCCGCTCGACGTACTTGGCGATCACGTCGACCTCGAGGTTGACGGTGTCGCCCACCTTGTTCGCGCCGAGCACGGTCAGCTCCAGCGTGGTCGGGATCAGGCTGACCCCGAACGTCCCGGTCGCGTCGTCGACGTCGGTCACGGTCAGCGAGACGCCGTCGATCGCGATCGAGCCCTTCTCGGCGATGTACCGCAGGATCTCCGGGGACGTCGCGACCCGGACGTCCTCCCAGCGCTCCGCCGGGGTCCGGGAGGCGATCGTGCCGGTGCCGTCGACGTGGCCCTGGACGATGTGGCCGCCGAGCCGTTCGTGCGCGGCGACGGCCCGCTCGAGGTTGAGCGGCGAACCCTTCTCCAGGCCGCCGAGGCTGGTCCGCTGCAGCGTCTCGCGCATCACATCCGCGGTGAACAGGCCCCCGCCGTACTCCACCACCGTCAGGCAGCAGCCGTTGACCGCGATCGAGGCGCCGTGCGCGGCGTCCTCGGTCACCTTCGGACCCCGGATGGTGAGCCGCGCGGCGTCACCATCCAGTAGATCCAGGGACTCGACGGTGCCGAGTTCTTCGATGATGCCGGTGAACATCTACTTTCCTCCCAGAGGAACCAGGGTCAGCCGGACGTCGTCGCCGAGGCGGGTGACGTCCGCTAGCTTGAACCGCCGCAGGTGGTCGATCGATTCCGCGCCGAGGTCGCCGACCGCGGCGTAGCCGGAGCCGAGGACGGCCGGAGCGACGTACGCGACGATCTGGTCGACCAGACCGGCGCGCAGGAACGCGGCGGCCAGCGTCGGGCCGCCTTCGAGCCAGAGGTGCCGGATCTGCCGGTCGTCCAGCTGCCGGAGCACCTCGGCGGGATCGTGGGTCGGCAGCAGCAACGTCTCGGCGCGGTCGTTGCGGACGCGCGCGGTCGGCGGGATCTCGCGGTCACCGACGACCACCCGCAGCGGCTGCCGCGCCGCGGGGACGTCGTTCTCGTCGCGGACCGTCAGCTCAGGGTCGTCGTTCAGCACCGTCTGGGTGCCGACGACGATCGCGTCGCACTCGGCGCGCAGCCGGTGGACGTCGGCCCGCGCGATCGGGCCGGTGATCCACTTGCTGGTCCCGTCCGGCGCCGCGGACCGCCCGTCGAGCGTGGTCGCGAACTTCCAGGTGACGAACGGGCGACCGACCCGCACGCTGTGCAGCCAGACGTGATTGACCGCCTCGGCCTCGGAGCGCAGTACGCCCTCCACGACCTCGATGTTCTTGGTCCGCAGCTTCTCGGCGCCGCCCGCGGCGGTCGGATTCGGGTCGGGTACGGCGTACACGACGCGCGCGATCCCGGCTTCGATCAGGGCGTCCGCGCACGGACCGGTCCGGCCGGTGTGGTTGCACGGCTCGAGCGTGACGTACGCCGTACCGCCGCGGGCGCGGGCACCGGCCATCCGGAGCGCCTCGACCTCGGCGTGCGGGCCGCCCGCAACGGCATGGAAGCCCTCGCCCACCGGATGCCCGTCGCGGCCGGTGATCACGCACCCGACCACCGGGTTGGGATGGGTGCTGCCGACACCTCTCGCAGCCAGCTCGACAGCACGCCTCATCCAGGCGATGTCGATCGGCGACGCGTCGTTCACTGCTCGGGCCCCTCGTCGTCACGGACGCACTCCGGGGCCTCCGGCCGGCACGTCCGCTCCGCCGCCCACGGGGAACCGCGTCGCGCGGGCCGTCACAGCCCACGCTCCGCGCCATCGGGCGCCAGAGCGCACCCGTCGACCGCGTGCGCCTCCCATCCGGACTTTCACCGTCGGTCCTGGAATTCCACCAGGTCAACCGATCGCCATACCGCAGCGACCGGGTCGCGGACTGTTACCGCCGGCTCGGAATTACACCGACCCCGGAGCACGCGAGTGGGTTCACTCGTGCTTCAAGTATGCCCTCTGCCGCAACTCGCACCACGACCCAGGTCACATCCTGGTCGACGCCGGCGGCACCAGCCGGCGGGTGAGGGCCAGCGCCGCACCGGCCAGCGCGCAGCCGGCGGCCACCGCGAGGATCAGCGGCCGATACCCGAACGCGCCGGCCAGCCCGGCGCCGACGAGCGGCCCGACCGCCTTCGCGATCGTCGTCGGGGTGCCGAGCATCCCGGCGATCGTGCCGAAGCCGCTCGCGCCGTACCGGTCGAGCAGGATCGCCGGGGTCGCGATCGACGACACCCCGAACCCCAGGCCGAACAGCACCAGGCACCCGATCGCCCCGCCGACGCGCTCTCCGACGGCGGGCAGCAGCGCGACCGCGACGCCCTGGACGAGCAGGATCAGCGCAGTGATCGTCGCCATCGGCAACCACCGGGCGGACACGCTGGCCACCAGCCGCCCGGTCACCGACATCAGGCCGAGCAGCCCCGCCAGGCTCGCCGCTCGCGCCGGCGGGTGGCCCAGACTGACAAGGTAGAGGACCAGGTGGACGGCGATCACGGCGAGCGCCGCGCTGTGTACGACGAACGCGCCGGCGAGCAGCCAGAACCCGGGATCGCGCAGAACTCTGGTCGGCGACTTCGGGTGCCGCGTGGTTGTGGGCCGTGGCGCTTGCCGCGGTACGGCGAGGAAGTGCAGCGGGACTGTGGTGACGGCGAGGGTGCCGGCCAGCACGACGAGGGCGGAGCGCCAGCCGAGGCTGTGGGCGAGGTAACCGGTGAGTGGGATGAAGATCGAGCTGGCCAGTCCGCCGACCATCGTGATGGTGAGGATCGAGTTCGTCCGGGCGGTCGGGGCCGCGACGGCGACCACGACGGCGAAGGCGGGCGGGTAGAGGACCATCGCGCAGGCGACGCCGACCAGGACGAAGACGGCGTACAGCTGGACGGTGTTCTGGACCTGCGACCAGCCGAGGACGGCGGCCGCGGCCAGGGCCGAGCCGGACGCCATCAGACCGCGTCCGCCGCGGACGTCCAGGCGGCGACCGACAGGGATCGAGATGAGGCCGCTGACCAGCACGGCGATCGTCGACGCGCCGACCGCGGTCGTGGTGGAGATGGACAGCTCGTGGCTCATCGGGCCGACGAGGGCGCTGAACGCGTACGTGAGCACGCCGTACCCGACGGTCGTCGTGATCGCCAGCGCGGCGATCAGAAACCGCAGCCGACCCGTCGTCGGCGCGGTGACCACTAACGGCTCCATCACCAAAAGTCTTCCACGCCACGCGCCCGCCGTCCGGTGGATTTCCGTCAGCGCAACAGCAACCAGGCAGCACTCCCCAGCAGCCCGACAGCTCCCACGAAACAAGCCACAGCAACCCCCCACAACAACCTGCCCGACCCACCCCGCTCGCCAGACAAAATTCGCCCGGCGGTGGCCCGGCCGCCCGAGGCGGTCTGGGCGTGCGGTGGGTTGGGTGCATCGGGTGCGTTCGGCGGGAGCGCGGGAGCCCACCTGACGGGGGCGGGGTAGCCAGCCACGGCGGTCGCGCCGACGGCGGTGGCCAGGGCGTGCGGCGGGGTCGGTGCGTTGGGTGCGTTCGGCGGGGGCGTGGGAGTCCAATCGGCGGGGAGGGGTGGGAGTTGGTCGAAGACTTCGGGGGTGTCGGGGGTTTGGGCCCAGGGAGTGGCGGGCTGGGGTGGGACGGCGCCGGTTGCGGACAGGAGGCGGCCGGCGGTGGTGGCGGAGTCGGGGCGGTCGGACGGGTCTTTGGCCGTGAGGTTGTTGATGAAGTCGCCCAGTGGGCCGTCCAGTTGCGGGAGCGGGTCGGTTGCGCCGGGGCGTTCGCCGGTGAGGAGTTCGACGGCGACGGCGCCGACGGCGTACAGGTCCTGGCGCGGGTCGGGGTCCGCACCCGTGAGCTGCTCGGGTGCGAGGTAGCCGGGCGTCCCGAGGACAGTGCTGTGGCGGGTCATCCGGGGCTCGTCGAGCAGACCGGCGACGCCGAAGTCCGACAGGCGCAGGTGCGGCCGCCCCGTCCCGGTGACGTCGAGCAGCAGGTTGGCCGGCTTCACGTCCCGGTGCACGACCCGGGCGGCATGCACCGCGGACAGTGCGTGCAGCAGCTGATCCAACAGCACGGCGACGTACGCCGGGGGCAGCGGGCCGTGGTCGCCGAGGAGGGTCGCCACCGAGCCGCCGCGGACCAGGTCCATCGCGAACACGACCCGGTCGTCGTCCGCGGCCCACCCGTGCGGAGCGACCACGTGCGGATGCTCGATCCGCAGCGACTGCTCCCGGACGAACCGCAGCAGCGTCGCCGCATCGTGCTGGCCGAGAACCTTCGCGGCGACGAAGGTCGCCCGCCGCAGGTCCCAGGCCCGCCAGACCGAGCCCATCCCGCCCGTCCCGATCAGGTCGATCAGCCGATACCGGCCCGCAAACGCCTCCACCGCCCAGAACTTACCGCCGCAGCCGGACCACCAGCAGCACGCCGACCATCAGGAGCAGCAGACCCCCACCGCCCAAGCCCGCCACCAGCGCGACCGGCGGACCGGCGTCGCCGTCGACGCGCCCCTGCACCGGACCACTCGCCTGGTTGGGCTGACCCGGATCTTGGGACGGCGTGGTGCTCGGTGTCACGGACTCGCCGGCGACCGGCGTCGCACCGTCCACGTACGTCGGTTTGCCCGTGCCCGGCGTGCCGACGAAGCCGATGGTCAGCGTCATCGGAACGGTGAAGGCCTTGTCGTCGGTCTTCCGCGTCATCGACACCGCGACGTAGTACTCCCCCGGCAGCGAGGTCCCGGTGTCCTGGTTGTTCGCGCCGTCGCGGTTCAGGTACCGGATCTCCTTCGTGGTGATCGCCTTGACCGTGCCGTGCGGGTCGAGCACGGTGCGCTTGCCGGCCCCGCCGGGCACCTTCTTCGCGAACACGGCGTACACGTCCTCACCGGTCGGCGAGATCACGTCGAGGTCGACATACCGCCCGACGTCCACTGCCTTCGCGGTCGCCGCACCGAGCTGCGGAATGGACACCTGTGCCTGGATCCGCTGCCCCCAGTCCGCCTTCACCTTGTACAGCTGGACCTCTCCGGGCATCAGCGTGGTCTTGTAGCTGCCGGCGGCGACCAGCGGCGCGTCGGCGAAGCTCGAACCCGGGACGATCTCGCGCGGCGTCGAACCCGGCATCGGTGTCCAGGTCGGGTCGCCCGCCTCGGCCGGCAGGTTCGCGGTGGACTCGACGGCCGGCTCCTCGTCAACACGCAGCTCGTACGGCGCAGACTTCAGCTGGGCGTAGTCCCTGCCGCCGGAGACCGTGAGCACGAGCTGCTCGTCGGTCTCGCACTCCTTCGGGTAGTCGCCGGTCCAGCTCGACGCCGAGCCGGTGGCGATGCCCTGCTCGCCCTCGAACGACAGCGGATAGCTCCAGCCGCACGCCTCACCGCTCAGCGTGTTGAGCTTGACCGCGGCCTCGATCACGGTGCCGCCGGGAACCGGCCGGCGGAAGCTGATCCCCGCGCGCAGCGTCGACTTCGCCATCGTCCGCTTGATCGTGTAGTACTTCGCGGTCCGGTCAGTACCGAACGTGTCCAGGTAGTGGCCGGGGGCAAGCACCGGAGCACCCTCCTGCTGCGCGGCCCCGCGCACCGGCGTGCCCGACAGCCGGAACGGCCGGAACGCCCGGGTGGACAATCGGTCCAGCCCCGCCTCCAGGTCGACGGTCGAGTCGGCGTCGTAGTAGTCGCCACGGCCTTCGCGGGCCACGCACTGGAGCTGGCTGCGCGCCTTCCCGCCGACGCGGAACCCGACGACGTCGATCTTCACATCGATGCCCTGCTGGGCGATCGACCGCGCGACCGCGCACGGCTCGGGTGCACAGGTGGCCTCACCGTCGGAGACCAGGACGATCGTGCGCTGGCCGACCGGGCCGACGTCCTTCGCGGCCTGCTGGAGCGCGTAAGCGATCGGCGTCTCGCCATACGGCTTGTACTTGGCGATGGCTGCCAGCAACTGCGGCCGGTTGCCGGTGCCGATCGGGACGGTGAGCTGGGTGTCGGTGCAGGCGCCGGCCTGCGTGCGCTTGAACACGGTCGCGCCATACACCCGGAGTCCGACCTCGGCGCCGTCCGGCAGCTTGCGCACCACACTCGTCAGCGCCGTCCGCGCGGCCGCGATCTTGGTCTGCCCGTCACCGGCCGGCTCCGCCATCGAGCCGGACGAGTCCAGCACCAGCACGAGCTTGCCGCCGCTCGGGGCCGGGTCCGCCAGTGCCGTCGGCGCCGTCAGACCGCCCAGGACGGCGGCGAGCGTGACGGCGAGGAGCGCCCACACCGCGGTGCGGCGGTGAGCCTGGTGAGTCGTCATCGTTGTCCTCCGCTGAGATTCGCTGCCGCAAACCTTGGCAGTTTGCTATCGCAAATGTCAAGCCGGTTCCAGGCTGGAAATTCGGGTTCGCAAATGCGAAGATCTTTGCATGGAGCAGACGGCGCAGAACCTGCAGCAGCAGGTCGAGTTGTACGGCGAGCCGCTCGGCGAGGTGGTCCGGCGGATCACCACGACGCTCGGCCTGACCCAGGGCGGGCTCGCCCAGGTGATCGGGCTGTCGGCGCCGATGCTCTCGCAGCTGGTCAGCGCGCAGCGGGTGAAGATCGGCAATCCGGCCGTCGTGTCCCGGCTGCGGGCCGTCTCCGAGCTCGCCGACCTGGCAGTGGCCGGCGGCATCGAGCCCGAGCACGTCGCGCACGAGCTCGACGGCATCCGCGCCGCCACCAGCGCCTACACACGGCCGACGACGACCCACCTCCAGCGATCGGCCACGGCCGGCCAGCCCGTCGATCCGCCGGCCAGGTTCGTGCGGCCGCTGACGATTCCCGGCGGGCCACCCGACACGCAAGCACCGTCCGCACGCTCCGTCGTGAGAGAGATCCAGGATCTCTTCCGCGCGGTCGCGTCTGCCGACGAGATCCAGCGGGCAGCCACGGCGGCGGCCGCGGTGTCACCCGGGGTGGCCGAGCTGTTACTTGCCTATGGCACCGGTCGGACCGCGGACGCGCTCGCGCACTATGACCAGCATCACGGCTGATCGCTCTGATATAGCACAACCCGAGTAGACATTCGGCCCCGTCTCACCCTTCGTCGGCACGGAATGCGCGTCGCAGCGCTGGTGTTGGCTTGCTGCGGCAGCGGCGAACCGCCCTGCCTTCGTTGACGTTGTGAGGAGACAGTTGTGCGCGCGTTCGGCGCTTTTCGGCGGGTTGTCGCAGTGGTCGGGGCCATCACCTTGGCGAGCGCGATGGTTGCCTGTGGCAGCAACGGGGACGACGCCGCGGCGGGCGGCCAGGATCTGGGCCTGATGTCGGCGGGCACGCTGCGGATCGGCACGCTCACCGACGCGCCGCCGAACGTGTACGTGAAGGACGGGAAGTTCACCGGCTTCGACAACGACCTGATCACCGCGGTGGCGGCGAAGCTGAACCTGAAGCCCGAGTTCGTCGGGACCGACTTCTCCGCGCTGCTGTCGCAGGTCAACGGCGGTCAGTTCGACCTCGGCAGCTCGTCGATCACGATCACCGAGGCCCGCAAGAAGACCGTTGCATTCAGCAACGGCTACGACTTCGGCTACCTCGGGCTGAACACGACCAAGGACTCCGGGATCACGAACTTCGACCAGCTCACCGGCAAGCGGGTCGTCGTGGTCCAGGGCACCGTCCAGGACGACTACGCCACCGGCAAGAACCTGAACCCGGTCCGGGTGCCGAACTACAACGCCGCGCTCGGCCAGCTCAAGGCCGGTACGGCGGACGCCTGGGTCTCACCGGCCGAGATCGGCGAGAAGATGGCCAAGGAGCAGGGCGGCGGCACGGTGATCCTGGCCGCGAAGGAGCTCAGTGACGCACCGATGGCGTTCGCCGTGGCCAAGAACAACGACAAACTCCGCGAGGCCGTCAACAAGGCGCTCGACGAGGTCATCGCCGACGGCACCTGGACCAAGCTCGTCGAGCAGTACTACCCGGGCCGCGCCGTACCGGCGAACTTCACGCCGGGCAGCGGATCGGTCAAGTTCACGGCTCCCAAAGCCTGATGGACATCTGGTCCACCCTGAGTGACACCTTCCTCGACTGGGAGTCGATGAAGGCGGTCCTGCCCGAGATGCTGAAGGTGGGACTGGTCAACACCCTCATCCTGGCGGCCGCCTCGGTCGTGCTGGGCACCCTGCTCGGCATGGTCGTGGCGGTCCTCGCCCTGTCCACGAAGCGCTGGCTGCGCTGGCCCGCGAAGATCTACACCGACATCTTCCGCGGCCTGCCCGCGATCCTGACCATCCTGCTGATCGGCCAGGGCCTGTCGCCGATCACCCGGCACTGGTGGGGCCCGAACCCGTACCCGCTGGGCATCCTCGCACTCTCGCTGATCGCCGCGGCGTACATCGGCGAGATCTTCCGCTCCGGCATCCAGAGCGTGGAGAAGGGCCAGCTCGAGGCCGCCCGGGCGCTCGGCTTCAGCTACACCAGCGGCATGCGGCTGGTCGTCATCCCGCAAGGCGTGCGGCGGGTGCTGCCCGCGCTCGTGAACCAGTTCATCGCGCTCGTGAAGGAGTCCAGCCTGGTCTACTTCCTCGGGCTGCTGGCGAGCCAGCGCGAACTGTTCCGGATCGGGCAGGACGCGGCCGCGACCAACGGCAACCTGTCCCCGCTGCTGCTGGCCGGCATCTTCTACCTGGTGATCACCGTGCCGCTCACGCACCTGGTGAACCACTTCGACAAGCGGCTGCGCGAAGGCCGGCCCGCCGAACCGTCGGGGCCGGAGGACGTCAAGCTGGAGGAGCTCGCCCATGCGAACCATTGAGGCCACGAGCCTGGAGGTGTCCGGCGTCGAGCTGGCCTTCGGCAGCAACAAGGTGCTGCGCGGCGTCGACCTCGCCGTACCGGCCGGGCAGACCGCATGCGTGATCGGCCCGTCCGGGTCCGGCAAGTCGACCTTGCTGCGCGCCATCAACCGGCTGCTCGAACCGGACGCCGGCGACGTGAAACTGGGCGGCGAGTCGGTACTGCGGGGTGATCCCGACGTCCTGCGGCGCCGGATCGGGATGGTGTTCCAGCACTTCAACCTGTTCCCGCACAAGAGCGTGCTCGACAACATCACGCTGCCGCTGCGCAAGCTCAAGAAGCTCGACGTGGAGCCGGCGCGCGCCGCGGCCCGCGCGCAACTCGAGCTGGTCGGCCTCGAGCACAAGGCGGACGCCCGGCCCGGAAACCTGTCCGGCGGCCAGCAGCAGCGGGTCGCGATCGCGCGGGCGCTGGCGATGGAGCCCGAGGTGATGCTGTTCGACGAGGCCACCTCGGCGCTCGACCCTGAGCTGGTCAAGGGTGTGCTGGCGCTGATGGCCGACCTCGCCGAGACCGGGATGACGATGGTCGTGGTCACCCACGAGATGGGTTTCGCCCGCGAGGTCGCGGACCAGGTCGCGTTCATGGACCACGGCATCGTGGTCGAGTCCGGCGCACCCGGACAGATCTTCGGCGCGGCCGAGTCACCGAGGCTCCGTCAGTTCCTGTCGCAGGTGCTCTGAGGACGTACCCCCTGGCGACGGGACTTTGGTCACTGGTCGGCCGATACCCCGGTGGTGACGGTGTAACTGCCTGCTCCATTGCTCAGGGGGTTCTCATGACACACCGTCTACGGCGGGCGCGACTGTCATTGATCGCAGTCCTGCTCGGCCTGATCGCCTCCCTCGGCCTGACCATGGCCGGATCGGTCGGATCAGCAGGGACCTCGGCGTCGGCCTCGTCGACAGCGTCCACAACCACGGCGGCATCGGCGGCGACGAAGTACGTCTACCTGACGTTCGACGACGGTCCGGATCCGCGGTACACGCCGGCGATCCTCGACATCCTCCGCAGGTACGGTGTCCGGGCCACGTTCTTCGAGATCGGGCAGCACGTGGCCCGGTACCCGTGGCTGACCCGGCGGGTGTACCTGCGGGGCAACAGCGTCCAGAACCACACCTGGTCGCACCCGGACCTGCGGTACGTCTCCTGGACCACGTTCAAGTACCAGGTGCTGACCACCGACCGGTACATCCGGTATCAGACCGGATACACGCCGCGTTGCCTGCGCCCGCCGTACGGCGCCGTGAACAGCAGGGTCTACAGCCGTGCGGCCGCGCTCGGCAAGAAGATCCGGCTCTGGACCGTCGACCCGCGCGACTGGTCGCGTCCAGGCTCGTCGGTGATCGTGCGACGGGTCCTGGACAACGTGCACAGCGGCTCGGTGATCCTTCTGCACGATGGCGGCGGCAACCGCAGCCAGACCGTCGCCGCGCTGCCGACCATCCTGCGCACCCTGAAGGCTCGCGGGTACGTCTTCTACCGGATGTGGTGCGCCTGACCGTCCGCTATGCGTGATTGATTGACGCGGAAGCGGCGTGGGCGCTGGTTTTCGGCGGTAGTTGGCCAAAGATGCAGTCAGGTCATTGTGAGGATGTGGCCACCCACCGCCCTGGGGGGAAGATGGACGTTCGCTTGACGCGCACGGGGAACAGGGTCATCGGTCTGGCGATGATGATGCTGGTGAGCGCGGTGATCGGCACGGTGGTCGTCGCGGCGGCGAAGTCACCGGCCAAGCCACCCACGCCCACACCCACTCCACCCGCGGCGGCGGTCGCGGTCACGCCGACGCCGACACCGCTGCCGTCCAAGTACGTCGTCTTGACGTTCGACGACGGGCCCGATGCCGGGTACACCCCGAAGGTGCTCGACATCCTCGCGAAGTACGACGCCAAGGCGACGTTCTTCGAGGTCGGCCAGAGCGTCCGGAAGCATCCAGAGCTGACCAAGCGGATCCACGCCGCCGGCCACAGCGTGCAGAACCACACGTGGACGCACGCCGATCTCCGGCACCTCGACGCGGCGGCGTTCCGGCAGCAGGTGGTGTCGACGGACCAGGCGATCCAGGCCCAGACCGGTAGTACGCCGGGCTGCCTGCGGCCTCCGTACGGCGGGGTGAGCGCGGCCGTCCGGCAGCGGGCGAAGGCGCTCGGCAAGGACCTCGTCGTGTGGACCGTGGACTCGCGGGACTGGACGAAGCCGGGCGTCGCGGCGATCGAGCAACGGGTGCTGAAGAACGTGCACAGCGGCTCGGTCATTCTGATGCACGACGGCGGCGGCAACCGCACCCAGACCGTGGCCGCCCTGCCGGTGATCCTTCAGGCTCTGAAGGCGCAGGGGTACGGGTTCCGCACGCTGACCTGTTAGGCCAGGGCGGTGACCAGCGGTACGACGTCGGCGATCGACTGGACGACGCGGGTCGGGCGGTACGGGAAGCGCTCGACCTCGTGCTCGCCGGTCGAACCGGACAGCACGAGCACGCTGCGCAGGCCCGCCTCGAGACCGCTGATGATGTCGGTGTCCATCCGGTCGCCGATCATCACGGTCGTCTCGGAATGCCCCTCGATCCGGTTCAGCGCGCTGCGCATCATCAACGGGTTCGGCTTGCCGACGAAGTACGGCGCGACGCCCGTCGCCCGGGTGATCAGCGCGGCCACCGAGCCGGTCGCCGGCAGCGGGCCCTCCTGCGACGGGCCGGTCGGGTCCGGGTTGGTCGCGATGAACCGCGCACCCTCCGCGATCAGGCGGATCGCCCTGGTGATCGCCTCGAACGAGTACGTCCTGGTCTCGCCGAGGACCACGTAGTCCGGGTCGCGGTCGGTCAGCACGTATCCGATCTCGTGCAGCGCCGTGGTCAGCCCGGCCTCACCGATCACGTACGCCGTCCCGCGCGGCCGCTGGTCCTCGAGGAACTGCGCGGTGGCGAGCGCACTCGTCCAGATCGACGTCTCCGGGATGTCGATGCCCGCGGCAAGCAGGCGGGCGCGTAGGTCGCGCGGGGTGAAGATCGAGTTGTTGGTGAGCACCAGGAACTTCTTGCCGGACGCCTGCAGCGCTCCGATGAAGTCACTGGCTCCGGGGATGGCGCGCTCCTCGTGCACGAGGACGCCGTCCATGTCGGTCAGCCAGCTCTCCACCGGTTTGGGGTCGGTCATCTCGTCATCGTAAATGTCGGTGGCGGCGTTCAGGATGAGGGCATGGACTTGGGTGGGTACCGGGAGTTGTGGCGAACGCACGGCGTGACGGCGTTGCTGTTGTCCTCGCTGCTCGCTCGCCTGCCCGTGCTCGCGACGATGGTTCCGGTGGCGTTCCTGGCCAAGGACGCGAGCGGTTCGTTCCGCTGGGCAGGCGTCGTCGCGGGGGCGTATTCGGTCGGCATGGCGATCGCCGGGCCGTTGTGGTCCCGGGCCGCCGACCGCCGGGGCCCGCGAGGCGTGCTGCTGATCACCGGGCTGTCGTGGAGCGTCGCTCTGTTCGCGATCGCGCTGCTACCCGCCGGGCTGTACCGGTTGCTGCCTGTGCTCACAATCATCGCGGGAGCCCTAGTTCCGCCGGTGATGCAGACGTTGCGGGCAGCCTGGCCCCGAGTGGTGCAGGGCCCCGCGCTGCGGACGGCGTACGCCGTGGACGCGACCGCGCAGGAGCTGCTGTTCATGGTCGGGCCGATGCTCGGCGCGACCGCGGTGAGCGTGGCGAGCCCGCGACTGGGCGTGCTGCTCGCGGCGGCGATGTCCGCGCTCTTCATCTGGTGGTATGCGCTCCGACAACCGATGCCGCTCACCCACGACAATCACGCCGCGGTGCCGTTGACCGCGCGGCAGCTGCTGTGGCATCGGCACCGGTTACCGCTGATCCTCGCGTTCGGCCTGTGGATCATGTCGTTCAACGGGATCTCGCTGGCGATCGTCGCGTTCGCCGACGATCACGGGCAGCGGTTGATCGCCGGGATCTTCGAGGCCGTCTGGGCGTTCGGCAGCCTGGTCGGCGGTGCCGTCGCGGGCGCGTTGCCGGGCCGCCGTACGTCGTACCTGTGGCGGCGGGCCGCGCTGGTCGGGGTGGGCATGCTGCTGTGCGTGTTCGCGACCTCGTCGCCGGTCACGCTCGGGATCGCGTTGGCGTTGTCGGGGCTGACGCTGGCGCCGGCGATCGGCGCGCTGTACGAGCGGCTGGGCGCGTTGACGCCGGACGTGGCGCGGACCGAGGTGTTCGGGTGGATGGGCAGCGCGGCGATGGGCGGTGCGGCGATCGGGTCCGCGGTAGCGGGTGCGGTGATCGAGGGCTTCGGCGTGCAGTACGTGTGGCTGCTGGCCGCCGTACTCGCGGCGATCTCGACCGTGTTGCTGCTGCGGGTGCCGCCCGAGGTGGAGCCTGAGTTAGCGACCGGCGGACTGCTCGGCGAGACCGCGTAGCTGCTCGACCATCGCGTTCGGGTCGTCGGCGGCGTAGACGGCCGAGCCGGCCACGAACACGTCGGCGCCGGCCTCGGCGCAGCGCTCGATCGTCTCGGCCGAGACGCCGCCGTCGATCTCGATCCACAGGTCGAGGCCGTGCTTGTCGAGCAGCTGCCGGGTGCGGCGGATCTTCGGTACGCAGACGTCGAGGAACTTCTGCCCGCCGAAGCCGGGCTCGACGGTCATGATCAGGATCATGTCGAGCTCGGACAGCAGGTCCTCGTACGGCTCGATCGGCGTGGCCGGTCGAAGCGCCATCGCGGCGCGCGCGCCCTTGGCGCGGATCTCCCGCGCGGTTCGGATCGGCGCCCGGCAGGCCTCGACGTGGAAGGTGACGCTCGACGCGCCCGCCTCGACGTACCCGGGCGCCCAGCGGTCCGGGTCCTCGATCATCAGGTGACAGTCGAGCGGCATGTCGGTCGCCTTGGCCAGCGACTCGACCACCGGCAGTCCGAGGGTCAGGTTGGGCACGAAGTGGTTGTCCATGACGTCGACGTGCAGCCAGTCGGCGTTCGACACCGCCGCCGCCTCGTCGGACAGCCGCGCGAAGTCGGCGGACAGGATGCTCGGCGCGATCTGAATCCCCATGGCGTCAATCTATCGAGCCGCCGACCGGTGAGCGTCAGGTGGGGAGCTCGGCGGCGAGCACCTCACGCAGCGTCGTGGCGGGGCGACCGATCAGTGCGGGCAGGGCGGGATCAACAACCGCGAACTCGCCACGCCGCGCGGCCGCGAAGATGCCCAGGGTCAGGTCGACGAGGAACTCCGGCATGCCACGGCCGAGCGCGGCCTGTCGCCATTCCTCGTCCGGCACCGTGATCCGGGTGACCTTCCGCCCGAGGAGGTCCGAGGCGATCGCGGCGACGTCCGCGTAGTCGAACAGTTCCGGGCCGGTCAGCGGTGGCGTGACGCCGTCGACGCGCCCCGGCTCCGTCAGGGCGATCGCGGCCGCGTCGGCCAGGTCCCGGTGCGCGGTCCAGGAGAACGGCCCGTCCTCCGGCAGGATCAGCTCGCCGGTCTCCAGCGCGGACCGCACCATGAACACCGGAGTACTCGCGTAGAAGCCGTTGCGCAGGGCCGTGAACGGTACGCCGGAGTTCAGCAGGTCCTGTTCTGTCGCGGCGTGGCCACGGGTCGCGATGAAGAGCGAGTCCGGGTTCGCGGCCTGGTGGCTGGTGTAGAGGACGCGCTCGGCGCCGGCGGTCTTGGCGGTATCGATCGCGACGTGATGCGGCGCCGGGTCGGCCGGACCCGAGACGACCAGCACCTGGCGGGCGCCCTCGAAGGCGTACGCCAGCGAGTCGGGATCGTCGAAGTCGCCACGCCGGACCCGGATGCCCTGCGCCGCGAGGTCCGCGACCTTCTCCGGGTCACGCACGCTCACCCCGAGCTGATCGGCCGGGACGCGTTCGGTCAGGCGGTCGACCACAGCACGGCCGAGGCGCCCGGTCGCTCCGGTAACGATGATCATCCGGACTCCTTGTTATCAGTGAATACAGAGATACGCTATCACTGTTAGCACGATGCGCCGACCGCTACGGTTGGGCGCGTGGAGGATGCGAGCGGGCGGGACCGGATGCGGGCGCAGATCGTCGAGGTCGCTGCCGCGCTGCTGGCGAGCGGCGGGCGCGACGCCGTGTCCACCCGGGCGGTCGCGGCCGCGGCGGGGACGCAGGCGCCGACGATCTACCGGCTGTTCGGCGACAAGGACGGACTGCTCGCGGCGGTGCTGGAGTACGGGTTCGCGACGTACCTCGCGGACAAGCCGCCGCTCGATCCGACGACCGACCCGATCGCGGACCTCCGGTCGGGCTGGGACCTGCACATCGAGTTCGGGCTGGCGAACCCGGCCCTGTTCCTGCTGATGTACGCCGACACGCAGCCGGGAAAGCGTCCCGCGGCGGCCGAGGCCGGAATCGCGATCCTGCGGACCCGGATCCGCAACATTGCCGCCGTCGGACGACTGCGGGTCGACGAGGATCTGGCCGCGGACATGGTGCAGGCGGCCGGCTCAGGCGCCGTACTGACCCTGCTGGCCGAAGAGGCCGACCGCCGTGACCCACGCCTGGCGGACGCGATGTTCCACGCCGTTGTCTCAGCGATCACCACCGCTCCGGCCTTCCCGCGCACGGCGGACGGAGCGACCGCAGGTGCGGCGGACAGTGAGGCCCGGGCGGTCGCGCGGGCGGACGCGGGTGCGGTGGCTGCGGCGAATGCGTTGCGGGTGCGGTTGGCGGAGCTCGGGATGCTGACCGACGGCGAGCGTCACGTCCTCGGCGAATGGCTCGCCCGGATCACCCACTGAACAGCCTCCTCGACCGTCTCGACCGCCTCGTGCCCGACCGGCAGCGGCGGGCGACGGATCACGACGACCGGGATTCCGAGCTCACGGGTCGCGGTGAGTTTCGCGGCCGTGGCGGGACCGCCGCTGTCTTTGGTGACCAGGACGTCGATGCGATGGTCGCGGAGAATCGCCTGCTCGTCGGCGATGGCGAACGGCCCGCGGGCGAGGATCAGTTCACACCAGGTCGGTCGCGGGTCGGGCGGATCGACGCAGCGGGCGAGCGTCCACAGGCCGGTGTCGGCGAAGGCGTCGAGGCCTTGGCGCCCGATGGTCAGGAAAGCGCGGGTGCCGATCCGCGGCAGCAAGTTGGCGGCCGCCGACGTGGAGTCGGCCCAGTGCCAGTTGTCGCCGGGCGCCGGCGTCCAGCCCGGCCGACGCAGTACGACCAGCGGCGTACCGACCTCGCGAGTCGCCGTGAGTGCGTTCGCGGTCATCGTTGCCGCGAACGGATGCGTCGCGTCGACCACCGCGTCCACCGGATGCTCCCGCAGCCAGGCCGCCAGACCGCTCGCACCGCCGAACCCACCGACCCGCACCTCACCGGCAGGCAGCCGCGCGCCCGAGGTCCGTCCCGCCAACGACGACACGACCTCGACCCCGGGGACACCGGCCAGCCCACCCGCGAGTTCGCGGGCCTCCCCCGTTCCGCCGAGCAGCAGAACCTTCATCGGCTGCGGTCGGCCGAGTACAGATGGCTGTCCCGGAAAGCCGTTGCGGACAGCACCTTTCCGGCGATGATGACCGCGGTACGGCGAACACCTGCCGCCTTCACCTGCTCCGCGATGTCGGCGAGCGTCCCGCGCAGGACCACCTCGTCGTCGCGGGAGGCGCGTGCGACGACCGCGACCGGGCAGTCGGCGCCGTAGTTCGGCACGAGATCCGCGACGACCCGATCGATCTGCTGGACGGCGAGGTGGAGGACGATCGTCGCCCGGCCGGCGCCCAGTGTCGCGAGATCCTCGCCGTCCGGCATCGCGCTGGCGCTGCCGCCGATCCGCGTGAGCACGACGGTCTGCCCGACCTCGGGGACGGTCAGCTCACGACCGAGAGTCGCCGCGGCGGCGGCGTACGCCGGGACGCCGGGCGTCACGTCGTACGGGATCTCGAGCGCGTCGAGGCGGCGCAGCTGTTCGGCCATCGCGCTGAAGACCGACGGGTCGCCGGAGTGCAGCCGGGCGACGTCGAGGCCGGCCGCGTGCGCGGTGGCGAGCTCGGCGATGATCTCGTCGAGAGTCAGGTTCGCCGTGTCGACCTTGCGGGCGCCGGGCGGGCAGCGTTCGAGAAGCTCGACCGGGACGAGCGCGCCGGCGTACAGACAGACCGGCGACGCGGCGATCAGATCGCGCCCGCGGACGGTGATCAGGTCGGCGGCGCCGGGGCCGGCGCCGATGAAGTGAACCGTCATTTGGTCACGCTCCAGATGGTCACCGGCATGGCGGGGCGCCAGCCGGTCATGGTGCCGACGGCGGAGGCGCGTTGTACGTCGAGGCGGACGAGGTCGCCGCCGACGGCCTTGTACCACTGGGCGATCAGGGACTCGGTCTCCAGCGTGACGCCGTTGGCGACCAGGCGGCCACCGGGCTTCAGCGCGTTCCAGCAGGCGTCGAACATGCCCGCCGCGGTCGCCCCGCCGCCGATGAAAATCGCGTCCGGTGGCTCGAGACCGTCGAGGACCGCCGGCGCGGCGCCTTCCACCACGTCCACCGCGGCCCCGAGCGCGGCCGCGTTCCGCTGAAGGCGTTTCGCCCGGTCGGGGTCGCGTTCGACGGCGATCGCGCGGCAGGACGGGTGGTGCCGCGACCATTCGATCGCGATGCTGCCTGCTCCGCCGCCGATGTCCCACAACAGTTGGCCGGGGACGGGCGCGAGGCGGGACAGGGTGACGGCGCGTACTTCGCGTTTGGTGAGCTGGCCGTCGTTCTCGTACGCGTCGTCGGGCAGGCCGGGTGCGGTGGACAGGACGGGAGCGTCGGCCGGGCATCGGATCGCGATCACGTTGAGCGGATCGACCTCGTGGGACCAGTCGGCCGCGGTCGCCGTACGGACGCGTTCGGCCGGGCCGCCGAGCTGTTCGAGGACGGTGAACTCGCCGGCGCCGTAGCCGCGCGCGACCATCAGGGCGGCCACCTCGGCCGGGGTCTGCGCACCGCGGCTGAGAATCAGCACGCGCCGCCCGGGCTGGAGATTCGGATGGAGCCGCTCGACCGGGTTGCTCACCAGGCTCACAACCTGCACCTGATCCTGCGCCCAGCCCAGGCGCGCACTCGCCAGCGAGACACTCGACGGCTGCGGAATCACCCGCACGGCGTCGGCCCCCAGCAACCGAACGAGCGTCGTACCGATCCCGTAGAACGTCGGATCCCCACTCGCCAGCACACAGATCCGCCGTCCTCGGTGCTCCTCCAGCAACCGAGGCAAAGCCTCGGACAACGGCGAGCCCCACGCGACCCGCACGGCCCCAGAGGATTCAGTTGGGAGGAGAGCTAGTTGGCGGGAGCTACCGAGGATTACTTCGGCGGACTGGATGGCATCGCGGGCGGCTGGGGAGAGGGTGCGCCAGCCGTCGGGGATGATGCCTATGACGATGATGGGGTCAGCCGGCATTGCCGAGGACCTTCGTGATGGTGATCTCGATGACCACGCGTTGCGGATTGACGCGCGGCTCCCGGTAGCGCTTGGCGTAGCGCCGTTCGGCTTCGCGGACGTGCGCAGGGTCGTCGCTCACCACGGCGCGGCCCTCGATCGTGCTCCAGCGCCGGCCGTCGACCTGGGTGACCGCGACCGCCGCCTCGCCCAGCCGCCGGATCGCGCGCGCCTTGTACGACGTACCGGAGCAGATCACCCGCACCAGCCCCGCCTCGACGTCCAGCGTCGCCCCGACCGGCGTCGCATGGACGGTCCCGTCCGCGCGCGCCGTACTCAGCACGCACAGGTGCCGCTCACTCCAGAAGTCCACCAGCCGCTCACTGAACACGCAGCGATCGTAAACAGGCCCGCCCGGCGAGGTGCCGGGCGGGCCCGTGGGCGCTGGACCCCTCAGACCAGCGCGATCCGGATTCAGCCGATGTCGCGGCGGCGGAACGTGACGAAGCCGGTCAGCGTGAGTGCGGCGGCGATTGCGGTCAGCCAGAGCACCGGCATGGCGGAGAACTCACCGCCGGGCAGCCGCGGCGTGTGACCGTACGGGCTGAGGTCGATCATCCATTGCGGCAGGTTGAACAGCTCGCCGAACTGACCGATCAGCAAGAACAGGCCGTACAGCGCCCACCCGCCGGTCACCAGCTTCGGCGCCAGGCCGAACAGGAGGACGACCAGCCCGGTCACCAGCCAGATTGCCGGCAGTTGTACGGCGGCACCGGCGAGCATCCGCGGTACCTGACGGCCCATGTTGCCGAGCGACGCACCGCTCGAGACGCCGGACCCCAGACCGGCGACGAGGATCAGTACTGCGGTGCCGAACAGCGCCATCACGACGTGACTCCCGAGCCACTGCGCCCGGGTGACACCGGTCGCCAGCAGCGGCTCGGCCCGCAGCGCGGTCTCCTCCGACCGGAGCCGGAGGGCCGCCTGGATCCCGAACGCCGACGCCAGCAGCCCCATGATGCCCAGCTCGGTCGCCAGGAACGCGTCGGTGATGCCCTCCACGCCGCCGAGCTTCTGCACCATCTCCTTCGCGCTGTCGCTGGTGACGAACCCGTCGACGTTGCTGGCGATGTTGCCGACCAGCAGACCGAGCAGCAGGAACCCGAAACCCCACGCGAACAGCGACCCCCGATGCAGCCGCCAGGCCAGTGCGAGCGGCGAACGCAACGACGCGGCACCGCGCGGCGGTCCGGGACGCGGCCGCACCAGACCGGCGCCGACGTCGCGCCGCTGGATCAGCGCGATCGCCGCCGCGACCATCAGCGCCAGGAACACGACTGGCAGCAGCAGGACGACCCACCGGTCACCGGCGTACGCACGGACTTGCTGGGACCACCCGATCGGCGACAGCCACGACACCCACTGCGTGCTGCCGTCGGCCGACGAGTCGCCGATCGCCCGCAGTACGTACGACACACCGAGCACGATCGCCGTCAGCCCGTTCGCGGCCCGGGCGCTCTCGGTGACCTGTGCCGTCACCGCGCCGACACCCGCGAACGCCAGTCCGGCCGCGGCCCACATCAGCCCGAACGCGAACGAGCCCTTCGTGTCCAGGCCGCTCCCCATCAACGAGAGCGCGGTCAACAGGCCGAGCACGATCGCGGTTCCCCCGGAAACGACCAGCGCGGCGGCGAGAGCGGCGTACCGACCGAGGACGCCGGCGCTCAGCAACTCCAGCCGCCCGGACTCTTCCTCGCTCCGGCTGTGCCGGACGACGAGCATGCCGCCGAGCAGCCCGACCAGGAGCGCGCCGAATGCGGTGAGCTTGAACAGCGAGACCTCACCGAGCGACGACTCGTCGAAGATCCGGCCGTAGAGCGACACCAGGGCCGGCGACGCGTTCGACGTCCGAGCGGCCTCGACCAGCGCGTTCTGATCGGAGTACAGGTCGATGGACGCCTTCGCCGACCCGGCCGCCGACATCACGAACACGACGATCCAGATCGGGATCAGGATCCGGTCCCGGCGCAGCGCGAGCCGGACCAGCGTCCCGGTACCGACGAAGTCGTTCATCGCACGGCCGCCTCAGGCTCGAGGTCGCCGTCGTAGTGTCGCAGGAACAGCTCTTCCAGCGTCGGCGGCTGCGCCACCAGGCTCTTGATGCCGCTCGCCGACAGCTGCCGCATCACCGCGTCGAGCTGGGCGGTGTCCACCTCGCACCGCACCCGGTTGCCCTCGACGTCGAGGTCGTGGACGCCGGGGAGCTGGGCCAGTCCGTTCGGCGATGCGGTCAGCTCGGCGTGGATCGACGTCCGGGTGAGATGCCGCAGGTCGGACAACGTGCCGGTCTCGACCACCTTGCCGCGGCGGATGATGCTGATCCGGTCGCACAGCGCCTCGACCTCGGACAGGATGTGGCTCGACAGCAGGACAGTGCGGTCGCCGTCGCGGGCGCGCTCCTCTTCGATGACCTGCCGGAAGACCTCCTCCATCAGCGGGTCCAGGCCGGAGGTCGGCTCGTCCAGGATCAGCAGCTCGACGTCGCTCGCCAGCGCGGCGACCAGGGCGACCTTCTGCCGGTTGCCCTTCGAGTACGTCCGGCCCTTCTTGGTCGGGTCGAGGTCGAACCGGCGCAGCAGGTCGTCGCGCTTCTTCTCGTCCAGCCCGCCGCGGAGCCGGCCGAGCAGGTCGATCACCTCGCCGCCGGTCAGGTTCGGCCACAGGTTCACGTCACCGGGCACGTACGCCAGCCGCCGGTGCAGCTTGGCCGCGTCGTGCCACGGGTCCCCGCCGAGCAGCGAGACATCTCCGGCATCACCGCGCAGCAGACCGAGCAGGACGCGGATGGTGGTGGACTTCCCGGCGCCGTTCGGCCCCAGGAAGCCGTGCACCTCACCGGTCGCGACCTCCAGGTCGAGACCGTCGAGGGCGTGCGTACTCCCGTACGACTTGTGCAGTCCGGAGACCACGATGGCTGATGTCATGATTCGTAACGTACACTTCATTCAGAAATTTGTGAATCTTCCTAACGCGTTTCTGACACGTCAGGCGGCCCGGGGAGGAGATGATGGGTCCGTGAGCGCAGAGCGAGACGACGACGCCGTCCGGCGGTACACCGAGCAGTTCGGCAACCTGCTCGCCGAGACGGGCTGGCCGCGGATGGCGGCCAGGGTGTTCGCCGCGATCCTGTCCAGCGAGACCGGACGAATGACGGCCGCCGAGCTGTCCGACCAGCTGCAGGCGAGCCCTGCCGCCGTGTCCGGGGCGGTCAACTACCTGCTGCAGCTGCGCCTGGCGACCCGCGAGCGCGAGCCCGGCAGCCGCCGCGACGTGTACGTCGTCCAGGACGACGCCTGGTACCAGACGATGATGACCGAGAACGCCTCCCTGATCCGCTGGTCCGACTCCCTGCGCAAGGTTCTCGACGCCTCCGGCGACGGCACCGACGCCCACTACCGGATCCGCATCTCGCTGGGCTTCATCGACTTCATCGGCGAAGAGGTCAAGGGCCTCAGCGAACGCTGGATCAAACGCAAGGCCGAACTCGACGCCGAGATCGCCGCGGACTACGACCGCTAGAGCCACCGCCCGGACCTGAGACCAGAAGATGCAGCTTGAGACCTGCTCTGTCAGCTCCCAGGTAGCAAGTGCAGGTCCCAGGTAGCAACTGCAGGTCCCAGGTGTTGTCCACAGGTGGCGAGGACGGGCGTCCGTCAGGGTGCCGAGGGCGGCATGTTGTTGGTGTGAATCCGAGATTGAGAAGGCTGGTGACGGCGCGGGGCGGGTGGTTCTCGCGGGCGAACGCGCTGGACGCCGGGTACAGCGCCGGTGAGCTCCGTCTGCGTGTGCGGCGAGGGCACTGGTTGCGCCTCTCGCGGGACGTGTACGTCGATCCGCTCGAATGGCCGGCGGACGAGGCGCCCTGGGAGCGGGCGCAACGCATGCATGTCCTCACCGCACGGGCCGTCGCCGGCCGGATGGGCCCTGACGCGGTGGTCAGTCACCAGTCGGCCGCAGTACTTCACGGGCTCCCGACCTGGGGACTGGACCTGAGCCGGATCCACGTCACCCGCCCCGCCAAGCGGACACGGTCCGACAAGATCACGACGGTCCATCGTTCCCCCATCGGCGCCGAGGAGATCACGCAGGTCGACGACATCCGGGTCACCAGCCCGGCGCGGTCGATCGTCGAGACGGCCTGCGCCACGTCGTACGAGGTCGGCGTGGTGCTGGCCGACGCCGCCCTGCACCTCGAGCTGACTACGCCGGACGAACTCATCGCTGCGGCGGACCGGCACAAACACTGGCCAGGGTCGCCGCGCGCCAAGGCAGCCGCGCTGTTCGCCGACGGGCTCAGCGAGTCGGTGGGCGAGTCGCGGACCCGGGTACTGATGGCGAACGCCGGGATTCCCGCCCCGCGGCTCCAGGTGGAGATCCGCGATCAGGACGGCCGGTTGATCGCCCGAGTCGACTTCCTGCTGTTCCGCAATCGCATCGTCGAGTTCGACGGAGCGCAGAAGTACGGGGCCGACGCGCAGACCGTGATCGCCGAGAAGTGGCGAGAGGACCGCCTGCGGGCGCTCGGGTACGAGATGGTCCGGGTCGGCTGGACCGACCTGAATCACCCATGCACCACTGCCGCCCGCATCGCCGGAGATCACACCTGAGACGACCAATGGCATCCGGAGACCTGATATTCCAGGTCTCCGGATGCCATAGCCGGGCTCCGCATGCCACTTCGCGGACCAACTACAGCTCGTAGACGGTGAAGATGGTGCAGTAGAGGGGCGGGGACTCCAGGCCGGGGTAGTAGAGGCGGCCGGCGTCGTCGGTGAGTTTGAAGTACGCCGTGGAGGCGCCGACCTGGCACGGGGCTTGGAGGGACATCGCGACCGTGACGATGTCGCCCGGTTCGGCGTCGGGGACCGGGGCGCGGTTCGGGGAGCGGAGCCAGCCGGGGGTGCCGGCGGCGCCTTGGCGGGTGAGCCAGCGGTCGCGCCAGGGGCGTTCGCCACTGTTGCGGATCATCCAGGTCTTCTCGAAGACCTGCTCCCGGCACACCTGGGTCCCGTCCGGCACGGTCTCCCCCACCAGTTCAGCCCGATCGTCCGGGTGGTGGTCGATCGGTACGGATCCGCCGAGCAGCACCGGCTGCACGTGGCGGCGCATGTCCCGCTGCGACATGTCCCGGCCCGCGCGGACGGCGGCGTCGAGCTCCATCAGCTGATTGACCAGCGCCTGGTTCGCCCCGAAAGAGTCGTCGTACCACTCGATGAGCTCGCGGCTCGGCTTGGTGTGACCGCGCTCGACCCGGGAGAGGTGGCCTTTGTCCCAGCCGGACTCGGCGGCCGCCCGGGTCAACGGCATCCCGGCAGCCTCGCGCAGCTCGCGCATGCGCGCTCCGATCACGTATCGAGCCTGGGCTGGGCGCACGGCGCACTCTCCGCTCTCGCCGTCACTTATCTACACAAAGTACCAAACCGCAGTGATTCAGTTCCGTTGCCCACTGCGACAATCCGATCACGCTCTGATTGTCTGCACAAAGGAAGGGATTCTCCAAGACAACAGGCAGTTCAGAGCGAAAGGGTTTCCACCATGTTCAAGCGTCTGATCGCCACCGCCGCACTGGCCACACTGCCCCTGACGGGCGCCACCCTCCCCGCGACCGCCGCCGCCGCGGCGCCGGTCGCCGCCACCACGGTCGCGCCGCAGTCGCGGGCCGACGACGCGATCGCCTGGTTCGCCGCCCGGAACGGCTCCACCGCGTACCAGGGCTACTGCGAGAAGGCCGTCGAGAACTCGTACGGAAGGACCGGCGTCTACGCGTCGGCCATCGCCAACTGGAACGACGCCGTACGCCGGGGCGCCGCGCACCGCGGCGACCTGAACCCGCCGAAGGGCGCCCTGGTGTTCTGGAACATCAGCTCCTACGGCCATGTCGGGCTGGCCACCGGTGACGGCAACTTCTGGGCCACCAGCGTCAGCGGCGCGATCGGCAAGCGGAGCCTGCCGTACTTCTCCAACTACCTCGGCTGGGCGCAGCCCAACTTCTGAGCCCTTGTTGCCCACTGCGACAACACCGTCACGGTTTGATTCCCTGCGAGTACAACTCCAGAAGGGATCACCACCATGCGTACCGCCCTCATGCGCATCACCGCCCGCCTTTCTGCCATGACCCTGCTCGCCGGTGCCGCCGTCCTCGGCACCGGCGTGCTCCCGGCCAGCGCCGCGACCGGGACCGTGGACACCGACAGCAACACCGGTGTCGCCATCCGGTCCGGCAACGCGACCAGCTTCGGCTCGGTCGGCAACCAGCCGGACGGCCCGGTCGAGATCGACTGTCAGCTCTACGGCGAGCCGGTCACCGGCAAGTTCGGCCGCAGCCTGATCTGGGACCACATCCCCGGCAAGGGCTTCATCACCGACGCGTACGTCAATACCGGCAGCAGCGGTCTGGTCGCGCCGCTGTGCACCAGCAACCCGCGGGCCGACAAGGCCGTCGCCTGGTACGCCGCCCGCAACGGGTCGACCGCCTTCCAGGGGTACTGCGAGATGGCCGCCGAGAACTCGTACGGGAAGACCGGGATCTGGGCCTCGGCGATCGCCGACTGGAACGACGCCGTGGCCCGCGGCGCCGCCCACCGCGGCGATCTGAACCCGCCGAAGGGCGCTCTGGTCTTCTGGAACATCAGCGCCTACGGCCACGTCGGAGTCGCCAAGGGCGACGGCACGTTCTGGGCCACCAGCGTCAGCGGCGCGATCGGCACGCGCGCGCTGCCGTACTTCTCCAACTACCTCGGCTGGGCCTGGCCGAACTTCTGATCTGCCCCTCGCGCAGCACCCGGACGCGTGTCCCGCCCCTCACGCGTCCGGGTGCTCGATCCTGTCCAGCCAGTCCTCGACCAGCGCGCGATACACGGCCGCGCCGGGGCCGGGCAGGAAGTGGTCCTCCTGATCCAGTACGGCGAACGTCGCGCGCGGGTAGTCCTCGATGATCGCCCACGCGTCGGCGTACCCGGCCGTGGTGTCCTGCCGGCCCGTCACGACCAGCGTCGGCCGCTCGAAGCGGATCGACGGATCCTCCCGCAGGCCGTACGTCGAGACGTCTCCCTGGATCCGCCCGAGAAAGGCGAGGTCCGCCGACGCCTCGGCCGCGCCGTAGTACCGGTGCTGACGCTCGCGTGCCGTGGACGGGCGCAGGTGCTCGTCCGTCGGGAGCGTGCGGCGGGAGCGGTCGATGACGATGCCCGGTGCTCTCAGCAACAATCCGAGGACGCGGGACGGGTCGCGTCTGACGATCCCGCGGGCGTGCAGGCCGCCGGCCGACGTACCGGCGAGCGCGAACGGTTCGGCACCGGCGAGCGAGTCGATCAGCCCGGCGATGGACGACAGCATGCCGTCCTGGTCGGTGATCGACGGGTCGGCCGGGGACCGGCCGGTGCCCGGTGGGTCGACGTAGATCCGGCGCCAGCCGGGGCGTGCCTCGAAGATCGGCTCGTGGACATCGCGGGCCTCACCGGCGTCGCCACCCCAGCTGGGCAGGAAGAAGATCGGCCGGCCGCTGCCGAAGCTCTCGTAGTACACACCGCGACCCTAGCCAGGACGGCGGCGACTCATCGAGCTTTTCTGTCGGCAGCAGAAGGCGGCCGCTCGCCCGACCCGCGCTCGATCAACGCGCACGGCAGCACGATCCGCTGCGGTGGACGGGTGTCCGTGCCCGACGCGCGATCGAGCAGCAACCGCGCCGCACTGCGGCCGAGCTCGGCGATGTCGGAGGCAACGACCGTGACCGGTGTCGGCAGCATGTCGGCCAGCCGGAAGTCGTCGAACCCGACCACCGCGGGCTCCGGGCCGCTCAGCTCGCCCAGCGCGCGCAGTACACCTTCGGCGAGGAAGTTCGTCGACGCGAAGATCGCGGTCGGCGGATCGGGGCGCAGCATCACCTCACGGGTCGCCTTCTCCGCGGCCTCCGCGTTGCCCTCGGGCAGTTGGATGACGAGCGACTCGTCGACGTCGATCCCGGCCGAGCGGTGCGCCCGCCGGAACCCGCGCAACCGGCGCCCGATCGTGTAGTACGACGGGGCGAGCAGGATCGCGATCCGCTGGTGGCCCTGCTGCAGCAGGTGCTCGGCCGCCAGCCGCCCGCCGCCCTCGTTGTCGACCATCACGATGTCCGCGTCGATCCCGGTCGCCGGGCGGTCGACGAACACCACCGGCACGCCGGCGCCCTGCAGGAACGCGTGGTCGCCCTGGTCGGGCACGATCATCAGACCGGCTACTTGCCGGCTGACCAGCTCCTGGATGGCCCGCTTCTCACCTTCGGGGTCCTCGTCGACGCTGCCGAGCACCACGGCGAACCCGGACTGCCCGGCGACCTCGAGCGACGCCTTCGCGATGCTCGCGTAGAACGGGTTGGTCAGGTCGCCCAGGACCAGGGCGAGCGAGGTCGACTTCTTGCCCGGCCGGAGCGCCCTGGCCACCTCGTTGCGCTGGAACCCGAGCTCGTCGATCGCGGCCCGGACCCGCTCCGCGGTCTCGTCACGGACGCCGTGCCCGCCGTTGACCACGCGTGACACCGTGCCGAGGCCGACACCGGCCCGCCGGGCGACGTCGATCATCGTCGGCCGGGGAGCCTCCGGCTGGCTTGGAAACGTTTCGGACACGGGGTTGACTTCCTTTTCACGACACGGCATCGTCACCCAACAGTAAAACGTTGGAAACGTTACCGTCCAGGAGGCCGGGTGAATTCAGTCTCTGCCGGCGGATCCGCTACCCGAAGGCGCACGACCCGTGGTGGCATGAGCCGCAATGCCGGCTCCGACGTGAAGGCCGCGTACCTGTTCATCGCACCCGCGATGATCGGGTTTCTGGTCTTCGTGGGGTATCCGCTGATCCGATCGTTCTATCTCGCGCTGACGAAGTACAACGGGTTGACCGACCCGGTCTTCGTTGGCCTGGGCAACTTCCGCCGGCTGTTCACGACCGACCCGGCGTTCTGGCCGGCGCTGCGGGCGACCGGCTATCTGGTGCTGCTCTATGTCCCGTTGTCACTGGTCCTCGGCCTGGCGCTGGCGATGTTCCTCAACCAGCGGTTCGCCGGGGTGCGGGTGGTCCGCACGCTGGCGTACCTGCCGGTGGTGCTGCCGGCCGTCGCGACGATCACGCTGTGGAAGTTCATCCTCGATCCGCAGGTCGGGCTGATGAACACGATCCTCGACCGGCTCGGCCTGCCGACGAGCCTGTGGCTGCAGAGCTCGACGATGTCGATGCCTTCCGTGGTGCTGGTGATGCTGTGGGGCGTCGGCGGGACGATGATCATCTTCCTGGCCGCGCTGCAGGCGGTCCCGACCGAGCTGTACGAGGCCGCCAAGGTCGACGGCGCCGGGCCGTGGTCGGTGTTCTACCGGATCACGCTCCCGGTGATCAGCCCGATCATGCTGCTGCAGGTGATCCTGCAGACCACCGCGGCGCTGCAGACGTTCAACCAGCCGAAGATCCTGACCAACGGCGGACCGGGGTTCAGCACGAAGGTGCTGATGCTGTCGATCTACGAGAACGGCTTCCCGACCCTGGGCAAGATCCCGCAGCTCGGCTACGCCTCGGCGCAGGTGTGGGTGCTGTTCGTGATCATCATCGCCGTGATCGCCCTGACCGCGAAGTTCTCCTCGCTCTGGACGTACAGTGACAACACTCCCGACTGAAGCTCCCCCGGTGACGGCGCCCGCCATCCAGGCCGCCCCACCGCCGAAGAAGAAGCCGCGCCTGGTCGGTACCACCGCCTGGTACGTCGTCGCGTTGTTCATCTGCGCGGTGATGATCGTGCCGCTGCTGTGGATGATCACGATCGGCCTGAAGAGCCGGACCGCGGTGTTCGACATCCCGCCGAGGCTGCTCCCGCACGAGTTCCAGTGGAGCAACTTCGTCAAGGGGCCGCAGGCGATCCACTTCCCCCGGCTGTTCCTCAACTCGCTCGTCATCACCGCTCTCAGCGTGTTCGGTGGCGTGCTGACCGCGATGATGGCGGGTTACGCGCTGGCCAGGTTGCGATTCCCTGGCCGCAAGACGTGGTTCTACCTGTTCGTCGGCAGCATGCTGCTGCCGGGCGTGGTCGGGCTGATCCCGTTGTTCCAGCTCTACAAGAGCATCGGCTGGTACGACACCTGGCTGCCGCTGATCGTGCCTGCGTTCCTCGGCGGGAACCCGCTGTTCATCTTCCTGGCCCGGCAGTACTTCCTGGCCATCCCGTACTCGATCGACGAGGCGGCCAAGATCGACGGCGCCGGCCACCTGCGGATCTTCGTCAGCGTGATGCTGCCGTTGACCCGGCCGGCCTGGCTGACGATGGCGATCCTCGCGTTCCAGGCGTCCTGGAACGACTACCTGAACCCGCTGGTCTACCTGTACTCGTCCGGCAAATGGCCGCTGTCGGTCGGGATGGCGTCCTTCATCTCCCCGTTCGCCGGGAAGACGCCGGACTGGAGCTACTACATGGCCACCAACCTGCTGTACATGCTGCCGCCGCTGATCATCTTCTTCGCCGCGCAGCGCTACTTCATCCAGGGCCTCGGCGCTCTCGGCAGCACGAACCAGAAATAGAGGGAGAATCCTTGTGAAGAGGACATCGGTTGTGACCGCGCTGGCGTGCGCGGGGTTGCTCGCGGCAACGGGCTGCAGCGGGTCGGACTCCGGCGGCTCGAGCGACGGCCCGGTCACCGTGACCGTGATGACGTGGGAGTCGGCCGAGACGAACGCCGCGATCAAGAAGGCGCTGGCGGACTTCAAGGACGACAACGTCACGGTCCAGCTGCTCGACACCCCGAGCGGTCAGTACGGCGACAAGCTGGCGTCGCTGACCCAGGCGAAGAAGCTGCCCGACCTGTTCTGGTGTGGCAACGACACCGAGCAGCAGTACACGTCGCAGGGCCTGCTGGTCGACTGGGCGGACAAGATCCAGAACGGCGACGGCGACTTCAAGGCCGACAAGTTCGTCCCGTCCGCGATGGAGAACTGGAAGACCGCCGACGGCCAGATGGGCGGCCTGCCGTCGCTGATGAACACGTACGGCGTCTGGTACAACGCCGACGCGTTCACCGCGGCCGGGCTGCCGCTGCCGAAGGCCGGCTGGACGTGGGACGAGATGTACGCCGCGGCCGCGAAGCTGGCGAACAAGAACGGCGCGAAGTACGGCCTGATCGCCGACCAGCTGACCGGTCCGGACGGGCCGTTCACGATGAGCATGTACTCGGTCTCGGCGGGCGGCGCGCCGTTCACCGACAACGTGAACCACCCGACGAAGGCCGAGGCCGACGACAAGTACAAGGAAGGCGTCGAGAAGCTGACCGCCGCGATCAAGAACGGATCGGTCGCGCCGCCCGGGTACGACGCGGCGAACGTGCAGTCGCTGTTCGCGGCCGGCAAGATCCCGATGACGTTCGGCGGGCAGTGGCTGGCGGCCGGGTTCCAGACCGACAAGCCGAAGATCAAGTACGGGTTCGCGCCGTTCCCGCAGGTGCAGACTGCGACCACGCTGTACGACTCGGTCGGGATCTGCACGCCGCAGTACACCAAGGACCAGGACGCGACGTTCAAGGTGCTGCAGTACCTCAACACCAAGGTGTGGGACGCCGTCCTGCCGGCCTCGCCGGTCGCGCCGCCGGCGTACACCCCGGCCCAGACCAGCTACTTCGACGCGCTGACGAAGGCGCAGCAGACCACGGTCGTCGACACGGTCAAGGCCGACCTGGCAGCCGAGAAGACGGTCGGCGTCCGCTTCACCACCCAGTGGGCCCAGCAGGTCGGCGACCTGACCACGGCCAACTACCAGCCCATCCTGAGCGGCAAGAAGCCGATCACCGACCTGCCGGCCTACGTCGACAAGATCAACGGATTGATCAAGCAAGGCAGCTAGCAGGCCAGCTAGACAGCCTGCCAGAGTGACAACGCGAAGCGGGCTTCGCCGTCGGTCCACCATGCGGCCGGGGTGAAGCCCGCTTTGTCGAGCTCGGCCTCGACGCCGGAGCGGTGGAACTTGGCGGAGATCTCGGTGCTGATCTCCTCGCCCTCGTCGAACGTGACCTCGAGGTGGATCTCCGGGATCAGCACCCGCAGCGCGCGGGTGGCGCGCAGGTGCATCTCGATCCACTCGTTGTCCGCGTCCCAGATCGCCACGTGCTCGAAGGCGTCCACGTCGAAGTCCGCGCCGAGCTGCCGGTTGATCACCCGCAGCACGTTCTTGTTGAACTCGGCGGTGACGCCGGCCGCGTCGTCGTACGCCGCGACCAGCGTGGCGGGGTTCTTCACGAGGTCGGTGCCGAGCAGCAGCGACTCGCCCGGCTCGAGCACCTCGCGGACCGACCGGTAGAACGCCTCGCGCTCGGCCGGGATCAGGTTGCCGATCGTGCCGCCGAGGAACGCGACCACCCGCGGCGGCTCGCCCGGCAGCTTGTCGAGGTGGGCGGTGAAGTCGCCGACCACACCGTGGACCTTGAGGCCCGCGTAGTCGGCGTTGATGGCGTCGGCGGCGTCCCGCAGCGCGGACTCCGAGACGTCGAGCGGGACGAACGACGTGAGCGTGCCGTGGTCGCGGAGCCCGTCGAGCAGCAGCCGGGTCTTCTCCGACGACCCGGACCCGAGCTCGACCAGCGTGTGCGCGCCGGTGATCGCCGCGATCTCCCCGGCGCGCGCTTGCAGGATCTCCCGCTCCGCGCGGGTCGGGTAGTACTCCGGCAGACGCGTGATCTCCTCGAACAGCTCACTCCCCCGCGCGTCGTAGAACCACTTCGGCGGCAACCACTTGGGCGTGGCCGTCAGCCCTGCCCGAACGTCCTCCCGCAAAGCCCGAGCGGCGTAGTCCGGCGTCAGATGTACGTCTATGAGGGTCACGCTTGTCCTTCCATGCTGGTGATCTGCACTGTGGTGGCGGTGGCCACGAGAAGCGAGCGGTCCGGTACGGCGGTCCAGTCGCCCGCGCCGAACGGCTCGGAGGCGACGGTCACGGAGTCGGCGGCCCGGCGTACGTGCAGGGAGTGGGTCCAGGCGGTGGCGACGAGTTGTTCGCCGTCGGTGAGCAGAATGTTCAGCCGCGATCCCGGCGCGAGCGTGTCCACCTCGTGCACGACCGCGGCGATCGCGTCCGCCGGAGGCACACCCTCCGCGAGCCGATGGGTGATCAGGGCCCACAGGAACACCGAGTCGATCGGCGCGCTGAGGCTCAGCAGGTCGGCGACCGGTAACTGCTCGGCCAGCTTGAGCGTCACCTCCGGCCAGCCGGGGATGCGCCCGTTGTGGCTGAACAGCCAGTGGTCCGAGGCGAACGGCGCGACCGCGGACTGACCGTACGGCATGCCGACGGTCCCGTTCCGGACGGCGGCCAGGACGGCGCCGGACCGGATCGTGCCGGCCAGGCCGGGCAGGTTCTCGTCGGTCCAGATCGGTACGTCGCGCCGGTAGCGCACCGGCCCGCCGGACACGGCCGCGTCCCCTTCGGGATACCAGCCGATGCCGAAGCCGTCGGCGTTGACCGATCCGCCGCCGCGCATGTCCGCCGGCGCCCAGCTCTGCTCGTAGAGCGAATGCTCCGGCTCCAGCACCAGCGAGGCGAGTGTGACGGGCGGACCCAGGTAGGCCAGGTGGCGGCACATCAGGCGTGCAGCTCCTCGGGACGCGGGTCGCGCGCGCACCGGAAGCCGGCGAAGATCTGCCGGCGGATCGGGTAGTCCCAGTTCCGGAAGGTGCCGCGGGCAACGACCTCGTCGGTGCCGAACGAGCCGCCGCGGAGCACCTTGTAGTCCGGCCCGAAGAAGACCAGCGAGTACTCGTCGTACGGCCAGGCGCGGAACCCCGGGTAGCCGTGGAAGTCGCTCGACGTCCATTCCCACAGATCGCCGATCAGCTGCTCCACGCCCAGCGGCGAAGCACCTGCCGGGTACGCGCCGACCGGGGCCGGTCGTAGGTGCCGCTGCCCCAGGTTCGCGTGCTGCGGACCCGGCGACTCGTCACCCCAGGGGAACCGCCGGGTCCGGCCGCTCTCAGGGTCGAACCGGGCCGCGAACTCCCACTCCTCCTCGGTCGGCAACCGCTTCCCGGCCCACTTCGCATACGCCTCCGCCTCGTAGAAGCAGACGTGCATGACCGGCTCGTCCAGCGGCAGCAGCTCCCGGTGCCCGAAGCGCAGCCGCCACCACTCGCCGTCGGCCTGCGACCAGAACCGCGGCGCGACCAGCGACGCCTGCCGGACGTGCGCCCACCCGGCCTCCGACCACCACCGCGGATCGGAGTACCCGCCGCCGAGCACGAACCGCAGGTAGTCCCCGTTCGTCACCGGCACCGTGTCGATCACGAACGGCTGCACGTGGACGGCGTGCGCGGGCCGCTCGTTGTCGAGCGCCCACGGCTCGATCGACGTCCCCATCTCGAACACGCCGCCCGGCACGAACACCTCGGCCGACGGCAACCGCCGACCCGCGGGAGGCGGCGGCGCGTCCAGCACCGGAGCGCCCTCGCGGAGCTGGTGCGTGGCCAGCATCGTCTCGTCGTGCTGCTGCTCGTGCTGCGCGATCATGCCGAACGCGAACGCGTTGTCGACGAGCTCCCGGCCGTTGTCGAACTTCACGTGGTCGAGCACGTCCAGCACCTTGTCGCGCACTTCGTTCACGTAGACGCGGGTCTCGGCCGGCCCGAGCAGCGGCAGCGACGGGCGGTCGGCGCGCGCGTGCTGGAACGCGTCGTACAGCTCGTCGATGTCCTGGCGCAGCGGCTCGCGGCCGCCGACGTCACGGACCAGCCAGAGCTCCTCCTGGTTGCCGACGTGCGCGTAGTCCCAGACCAGCGGCGACATGAGTCTGGAGTGCTGCTTGACCAGGTCGTCGGTGTCGACCGCCTCGGTCAGCTGGACCGTCCGCGCCCGCGAGCGCTCGAGCTGTTCACCGACGAACGCCCGCAGGCCTTCGGGCGACAGGTCGGACAGTTGGTGATTCATGAAGCTCGCCTTCCGTGGGTGGTGTCGACGATGCGCTGCAGCCGGGTCGCGACGGCAGCGACGAGATCGGGATCCGCGCCGGTCCGGTCCATGACCTCGGTGCCCAGCGCGACCACGGCGCGCGCGGCGCGCAGGACCAAGGAGTCCTTCAGGCCTTCGCGGGCCGCCGGGAACCAGCGCCCGGCGGCAGGCTCGGCCGCGGCCAGCACCTGGTCGATCGGAGCCGACATCAGCGCGGTGAGCAGCAGGGTCGGGGCGATCCACCCGTCGCCTGGCTGCGCGTCGAGGTAGCGCACCTCGAGATACCCGCGCGGGCGGACCGGCGGGAAGAGTGTGGACAGGTGGTAGTCGAGGTCGTCGTACGTCGGTCTGTCGCCGGGCAGCTGTCCGTCCGCCCACGCTCCGAACGTCAGCCCGGTCGGTGCGTCCCAGGTGTCGCCCCGCCGCAGGCAGAGCACCGGCGCCTCCATGGCCGTCCGGGCCCAGGCCGCGGCCGGGTCGGCGTCGAGCGGCGGCGGCTCGGTGAACGGGGCGCAGGTGCCGAAGGTCGCCTGCGTGCGGGCCGAGGCCCAGCCGGTGTCCGCGCCCGCCCGGCGCCGGGAGTTGGCGAACAGGCCGACCAGCGCGGGGCCGAGATCGTGCAGCGCGCGCCAGCGCAGTGCGGTCTGGTCCGTCTCGCCGGCATCGAGGCAGATCTGCAGCCCGGCGGTGCTGCACATCATCCGCGGCCCGTGCGGCCCGAGCCGCTGGAAGGCGTGTTCCATCGCGGCGTACCGCGGGACGGTGAGGATGCGGCGCGGCGTGCGGAAGGGGTCCAGGCCGTGGTCGCCCGGAACGAGGTCCGCGTCCAGCAGAAGGGCCGTCAGCTCGGCGGCGTCGGCGGCGGTGTCCTCGATCAGCCGCGGGACCGAGTCCGCCGCGGGGCCGGAGATCTCCACCTGGCCACCCGGCTCCACGGTGACCAGAGCGCCCCGGCTCAGCGGCAGCTGCGGACTGCCTCGCACCAGGGTCGCCGGGGCGTGCACGCCCAGGGCCTTGCTCAGTCGGCCGGCGTCGAGCGGCCGGTGCGGGTCATCCGCGTGATGCACCGTCCACTCCAGCTCGACGCCGAACAGTCGTGGTGGACCGTGCTTGAAACAGACCATCGCGACGTAACCCTCCGCCTCGGCCCGGGAGCCGATCGGGGTCGTCGCCGGAGAACCACCGGACGAGGTCACGTCAGCGAACCTAGCTCCGGGTCCAGGGCTGGACAACCGACCGGAAATTACCCGTCGGTGACGTCTGGGGTGCGTACGGACTCATGCCGAGCATGCTTCCCGAGGCCACCGACACTTTCCGGCCGGATCCGGACAACCTCGCGATCCGGAGGTTCGCTCTCAGCGAAACCGGGGGCAGGTGGTGCAGGCGGTCACGTTCGGCAACACGTAGAAGTAGCAGCAGGACGTCCGCAGCTTCTCCTCCAGCGACACTCCGAACGCCGCCGCGGCCCGGTCGGCGTACGGCGCGTCCTCCGGTAGCCGGATCGCCGCCCGCACCTCGTCGTCCGCCGCCCCGAACCGCTGCAACGACCCCAGCTTGACCCCGGGACGGTAGGAGTCGAGGAACGCGCTGACGTGAGCCTTGTGCTGTGCTGCAGCTTCCTCGACCGGCACGACCACGTCGGACAGTAGCGCCACCTCAGCCGGGTAGTGCGCCACCGGGTGCCGCTTGAACGCCAGGGCCGCCGGTGAAACCTCAGGCGAGAAACCTGTCGCCGCCCCGGTGACCCCGGCGACCAGAGACGGCACCTGGAGGTACCACATCAGCGTGAACATGGCCGCGACCTGCACCGGCGGCTCGATCCCGTAGTCCCGCGCGTAGTCGGCTGCGGCAGCCGACCGCCACGCCAGCGTCGGGTCGCCGCCGGCCTCCTGTTCCGCGATCAGCTCCGCACACGAGACCCAGCCCGGGCCACGCGCCGCCGTACTCACGGACAGCCAGCTGACCGAGTCAGCCAGCACGCCCGCCAGACGGCTCACGGTGCAGGTCATCCAGCCAGCCTACGATCCGGTACGACGACCGGTGCGCCGCCGACCTCGACAACAGTCGCCTTCAAGCCGAACACCTCGGCCAGCAAGTCCGCGGTCAGTACGTCGACCGGACGGCCCTGCGCGGCGATCCGCCCGTCCCCCATCACGACCAGGTGGTCGGCGTACTGCGCTGCGAGCGTCAGGTCGTGCAGCACAGCCACGACGGTCCGTCCGGTCGTGGCGGCGGCGTGGACCACGTTCATCACGTCCACGGCATGCGCGAGGTCGAGGTACGTCGTCGGCTCGTCCAGCAGCAGGTGCTGTGTCCCCTGCGCGAGCACCATCGCGATCCACACCCGCTGACGCTGACCACCGGACAGCTGGTCGACCGGCCGGTCACGGAGCTCTGTCAGCTCAACTGCCCGCAGTGCGTCGTTGATCGCGGCATCGTCATCACTGGTGAGCCTCCCGAACAGACCGCGATGCGGATGCCGTCCACGCGACACCAGCTCGGCAGCGGTGATCCCCTCCGGTGTGACCGGTCCTTGCGGCAGGACACCGAGCTTGCGGGCAAGTTCGCGCGCAGGCAGTTGGTGGATGTCCTTGCCGTCCAGCAGCACACGCCCGCTCTGTGGAGCGAGCAGTCTGCTCATCCCACGCAGCAGGGTCGACTTGCCGGACCCGTTCGGCCCGACAACCGCAGTCAGCTGACCGGACGGCACCTCCAGCGTCAGGCCGTCGACCACCGGCATATCAGCGTCGTACGCGAGGGTCAGGTTCTCGACGTGCACTAGCGTCCCTTCTGCTGGCGACCGATGAGGTGAAGCAGGTACGGCGCTCCGCACGCGGCGGTGACCACGCCGACAGGCAACTCGTACGGGCCGACGTGCGCCCAGTGCAGCCCGTTCCGCGCCAACAGGTCGGCGAGGACGACGAACAGCGCGCCGAGCATCGCCGTGGTCAGCAACGGCGGCCGTTCCGTCCGGGTGAGCCGCAGCGCGACCTGCGGCGCCACCAGCGCGACGAACGCGATCGGACCGGCGCCCGCGGTCGCCATCGCGGCCAGCACCGTCGCGATCACCAGCAACGCCAGCCGGATCCGCGCCAACCGGACGCCGAGCGACGACGCCACGTCGTCACCGAGCACCAGCGCGGACAGATCCCGGTTGAACATCATTGTCACCGGCAACAACAGCACGACGGCGATCAGCACCGGGATCGCGTCGCTCCAGGTACGTGCGTTCAACGATCCGGCCAGCCAGGCGGCGGCCCGGCCCGCGTCGTTCACGTCACCGACCACCAGCAGCCAGGCGACGAGCGAGTTCGCCGCGGCCGCGACGCCGACGCCGATCAGCACCACCCTGCCCGCGTCCACCACGCCGCGCTGGACCGACAGCGCGCCGACGACCAGCGTCGCGAGCAATCCGCCGAGAACAGCCGCCAACGGGATCCCGACCTTGGCCGCGACGCCGGAGATGTTGCCGCCGCCGGTCCCGGCGAGCACGATCACGGCGACCGCCCCGGCGGACGCGCCCGAGTTCACGCCGACGATGTCCGGGCTGGCGAGGGGGTTGCGCGACAGGGTCTGCAACAGGGCACCCGACACCGCGAACGCCATGCCGACCAGCAGTCCGGTCGCAACGCGCGGCAGACGTAGCTCCAGCACCACAAGCCGGGTGCCGCGCCGGCCGCCACCGAGGAGTACCTCGACCACGTCGGCGAGCGGGAGCTTCGTCGTACCCACGCTCAGCGAGACCAGCGCGACCGCGACCGCGAGCGCCGCGAACAGGATGCTGAGGACGACCGTCCGTGATCTCACAGATTTCACAGCGCCACCGCCCGGCGGCGTACGACGAGGACGAACATCGGAGCGCCGACGATGCCGAGGACGACGCCTGCCTGGACCTCGCCTGCGCCGCCGACGAGACGGCCGACGAGGTCCGCGAGCACCAGTGCGGTCGCCCCGATGACGCCCGCGGCGGGGATCAGCCAGCTGTTGCGGGCGCCGAAGATCCGGCGCGCGACGTGGCCGGCCAGCAGGCCGAGGAACCCGATCGGACCACACGCCGCGACACCGGCGGCGGTCAGCAGGCCGATCGCTGCCAGTCCGACGAGCCGGGCCCGGCGCACGGACAGGCCGAGGCCTGTCGCCACGTCGTCGCCGAGGGCAAGCAGGTCGAGGTCACGGGCGTTGACAGCGGCGAGCAGCAGGCCGACAACGGCGAACGGCAGCACCTGAGCGGCGACATCCAGCCCGCGGCCGGCGACCGATCCGACCGCCCAGAACCGATAGCTGTCGAGGGTGTCGGCGTCGAGGAGAACGACGGCTGAGATGAGCGCGCCGAGCAGTGCAGCGACCGCTGCACCGGTCAGCGCCAGGCCGACGGGCGTGGCGCCCGAGCCGCGGGAGGCCAGTTGCTGTACGGCGAAGGTGGCGATCAGTGCGCCGATCAGCGCGACCCAGACGGTCGACGACACCGACTCGACCAGGCCGAGCTGGAGTCCGAGCACCACGGCGAACGCCGCGCCGGAGCTCACGCCGAAGATGCCCGGCTCGGCCAGCGCGTTTCTGGTGTGGCCTTGCATCAACGCGCCGGCGATCCCGAGACAGAGCCCGATCAGGACCGCAACCACCGTGCGTGGGAATCGCAGGCTGCGCACGATCACGTCCGCGTCCGACCCGGAGTTCGCAGCGAGGGCGTGCCAGACCGCCCCCGGTCCGAGCCAGCGCGAGCCGAGCGCGAGGCTCGCGGCGAACGCGAGCACCAGGACGACGACCAGGGCGAGGAGCGCCGCGGTACGCCGGACGGCCAGGCTCGCAGTGGGAGCGGCGGAGGACATATGGTTAGGTTTACCTTACTTCGCTGAGGTCGTGAGTCACCCTATCCCGTTGCCTGATCCGGTTGCTTGGAGACGTCTGTGCGCCTGCCCCGCATCACCGCCCTGCTCGCTGTCACCGCACTCGCCCTCACCGCCTGCGGCGGGTCCCAGGACGAGGACTCCCCGGACGCCGCCGGCGCGTCCGACGGGTTCCCGCGCACCATCGAGCACGCGATGGGCAGCACCGAGATCCCGGCGAAACCGAAGCGGGTGGTCGCACTCGACGCCAGCTTCGTCGACGCCACGCTGATCCTCGACACGCCGGTTGTAGGCTACACGGAGTACCGCAGCATCAAGGGCAGCCTGCCGGACTACCTCGGCGACGACCGGACGACGTACGGCTCCGAGGCGCAGGCGGTCGGCACGCTCGCCGAGCCGAACCTGGAGAAGATCGCCGAGCTGAATCCGGACCTGATCGTCACCGCGAAGGTCCGGCACGAGAAGCAGTACGAGCAGCTGTCCAAGATCGCGCCGACGATCATGTCCGAGACCACCGGCCCGACCTGGAAGGACAACATCCGGCTGGAGGCCAAGGCGCTCGGTCAGGAGGCGCTCGCCGAGCAGGAGATCACGGCGTACGAGAAGGCGGCCAAGACCGTCGGCGACGCGATCAACGCCAAGGCGGGCAACCCGACGATCTCGGTCACCCGGTTCGTCGACGGCCCGACCCGGCTGTACCAGAAGAAGAGCTTCTCCGGCATCGTCATGCAGGACGCCGGCCTGGCCCGCCCGAAGTCGCAGGACGTCGACGACTTCGCGCTGGAGATCAGCCCGGAGCGGATCAAGGACGCCGACGCGGACGCGATCTTCGTCACCGTGTACGCCGACGAGAAGGGCCTCGGCCAGAAGACCGCCGCCCAGTTCAAGGCGAACCCGCTGTGGAAGCCGCTGGCCCCCAAGGTCCACGAGGTCTCCGACACCACCTGGATGACCGGCGTCGGCCTCCAGGGCGCCTGGGCCATCCTCACCGACCTCGCCCAGACCTTCGACGTCCCGGCCCCGGCGAAGGCGAGCTGACCGATTAGTGTCGGGGGTATGACGGCTCTCGCGCGGTGGCACGTTGGTCCGTGGACTGCCCGGGGGACGCGGGCCGGTGAGGCGACGGTGCCGGGGCGGCGGCGGACGGCTGACGAGCTGAACTTCGACGTGGTCGGGCTGGCGCGGATTCTCGGGCGGCGGTTGTCGGGGCGGGACGAGTTGCAGGTCCGGCTCTGGCAGAACGAGTTGCGGCCGACGCACACGCGGATGTGCGGCGTCCACACGCTCGCGGATCCGGACAACGCCCGCCTGCTGCACGACACGGCCCAGGAGGCGCTCGCCTGGTTGGGAGAGCGCGCGCCGGCTGGGTACGAGTTCGTTCTCACGGACGCGGTCGAGCTGCGGCCGCGCCTCGACCTGTCCGCCGACGTGATCGCCGTCGACGCGGTCGTGCAGCTCGCCGACCGCCCTCTCGCTGCCGCACGGCTGGCGACGGCCCACGTACGCCGTTCCGCCACGGATGACTGGTACGCCGGGGACGCGGTGTGCAACTGGTCCGGCCCGCACGCCACGTCCGACGACGCGGTCGCCGCAGTAGGAGCTGCCCGCGACGAACTGGTGGAACAACTACGTGCCGCGGGCCGCGACGACCTGGCCGCGACCGCGGACCGCTGGCCTGCCGTGCCGATCGAGTCGGCCTAAGCGGCTGGACTGGTCGGGGCTGGTCTCGGGGTCAGGTGTTTCTGGAGGAAGGCGAGTTCGGCCTCGACGACCTGTTCGTGGGCGTCGAGGAAGGGTGCGTAGTGGTTGCCGGGCACCTGGAGGACGTCGGCGTTCGGGGTGCTCGCGGCGGCTTTCAGCGTCGGCGCTGCCAGGGCTGACTGGTCGTCGGCGCACACGACGTACAGCATCGGGCAGCGGGCATCAGGCGCGTACTTCAGCGGACGGTAGAGCGCGGCCGGGAACACAGACCGAGCAGCGATCGCCTGCTGCCACTCGGGATAGCGGTTGTCCGGGTTGAGGGTCGCGTTGCTCAGTTGGGCGTCGGGGGTGTTGAGAAGCGCCACCGTGCCGGGCGGCCCGGCGAGATCCACCAGGCGAGGTGGCCGGCCGAAGAGACCGCCGGCCAGGTCGAGCAGGCTGCGGCCGATCAGCCGGAGCGCGCTGCCGGGCGTCTGGTAGCGCGAGGCGTTGCGCGTCACGGTCGGGCCGTCGACGTTGGCGGACTGGGCGATCGCGGCGGCGATCCCGAGATCTTCCGAGGCGAGCTGCACGATGTATCCGCCGGGGAGTGAGAACGCCCAGATCGCCACCCGCTCGACACCCGGAAGCGTCTTGGCACAGGCGATCGCGGCGCGCCAGTCCGCCAGCTGATCGGACACCCGGGCGACCTGCCGCGGCTCACCCGCACTCTCGCCGAAGTTCCGGTGGTCGAACGCCAGGACGCCGAACCCGGCCGCGGCGAACCGCTCCGCGAACCGGTCCGTCCCTGGCTCCTTCGTGACGCCGAAACCGCCGGTCATCACCACACACCCGCCGTTGGCGCCCGGGTAGTGCCAGGCCGCGCACATGACCCCGCCACTCGTGAAGCTCACCTTCTCGCGCATAGCAGAAGTGAACCACGCGGTTCGCAAAACTGTCTACGCCTGCTCCTCGCTGTCTACGCCTGCTCCTCGCTGTCTACGCCCGCTCCTCGCGGTCGAGGGCGCGCACGAGCGCCGCGAAGCCGGCCTCGATCCCGGCCGCGTCGCCGCTCGTCCGCCACTCGATCAGGAAACCGCGCAGCGTCGCGAGGATCAGCTCGGCCACCTCGGTCCTGCGTTGCTCGTCCCAGTCCTCCGGGCACAGCGACAGCAACGCCGGCAGGTACTGACGCGAGGCCGACCGGGCGAGGTCGGCGTACCGCCCGGCGTCGTACATCGCGAGGCCGATCGCCTGGTCGAGCACCCACGACTCGGTGCCGATGAGCGTCGGCCACATCGAGCGCACCCGGTCCGCCAGCGACCGGCCGTCGCCCTCACCCGCCGCGACCACGGCACGGTCGATGCGGCGCTCGCGCAACTGCAGGACTGCCTGCGTGAGCAGGTCCTCGGGTCCGTCGAAGTGGTACAGCAGGACCTTGTGCGTCGTACCGGCCGCGCGGGCCGCCCGGCGCAGCGAGAAGTCGACGAGCCCGTTGGTCCCGAGCTCGTCGGCCACCTTGTCCAGCAGTTCGCGCCGCCGGGCCTCACCTCGGGGCGACTTCGCCGAGCGCCGATACCCGGCACGCTCCCCGGACGGCTCAGGTGAGTCGGTCATCTCAGGTGAAGCTCGCGACGAAGTACCCGACGCCGTACGGCGCTGCCTCGTAGCGGAGATCGCCCGCCAACGGCGTCCCCGCGAGGGCTCCGGCGAGCACCTGCCACGGCGCGCGGCCGGCGGCCTGCAACTCGCCGGCCAGGTCCGGGTCGAGGGCCTCGAGGACGTCGAGATCCTTGTGCTGCAGGGCTTTCGCGACCGTGGTGTCGAAGATCTCGGCGCGCGGATGCAGGTGCACCGGCGAGTGCTCGCTGCGGCGCGCCGAACCGTCGCCCATGACCAGCAGACCGACCCGATCGTTGCCGTCGGCAATCTCCCGGCCGAGCCGGACGCACTCGTCCGGTACGGCGTCCGTCGGCACGGCCCAGTACGTACGCGGCAGCGAAGCCGCCTTCGACTGCTCGAGCAACCAGCCACCGACCGCCAGCGACAACGGCAGAACCTCCGGCCCGGCGCCGAACCGCACCCCGGGCGCCCCGTAGGCCCCGAACGAGCCACCTGCGTCGGCGCCGTAGACCCGCGGAAAGACAGGGGTGCCGGCGGGGATCGAGCCGACGACCAGGACGGTGGTTGCTGTTGCGAGCGCTTCGATCGCGGTCAGGCAGGCGGCTCGGAGCGGATCGAGGTCGGGAGCGGCGCCGGAGGCCACCTCGGGGATCAGCAGCGGTGGGTGCGGGCAGACCGCGGCGGCAACGACGGGCACGGGTCAGGCCTCCCGGAGGTAGCGGAAGAACAGGTAGTCGTCGGAGGCAACCAGCCTCGAGCTCAGCTTCATCCGGCGGGTCAGCGTCGACGGCGGGCCGGCCGTGATGCGGCCTGATCCCGGCCCGGCCAGCAGCGGTGCCAGCGCCAGGCACAGCTCGTCGACCAGGTCGGCATGGGTCAGCGCACCCAGCAGATGCGGCCCGCCCTCGGACAGGATCTGCTGCAGCCCACGCCCGGAGAACTCCGCGACGACCGCCGGCAGGTCGACCTCGGCCGCTCCGAGGACGAGCACCTCGGCGACCTCCTCCAGCGCCTCCCGCCGGTCCGGCGGCGCGGCCGCGTGCGTCACGACGATCGGCCGGACGGCGGAGCTGAACACCGGGTTGACCGGACTCAGCTCGAGCCGCGAGGACACGATCGCGAGCGTCGGGTTCTCGGCGAGCCCGGCCGCGGTCCGCCACTCGCGGGCCTTCGCGGACAGCTTGAGCGGGTTGTAGCCCTCGTCGCGGATCGTCCCGGCGCCGACCAGGACGACGTCGGCGAGCCGCCGGATCATGCTGAACACCCGGCTGTCGGAGTCGCTCGACAGCGCCTTCGACCGCCCGTCGATCTCGACCGCGCCGTCCAGGCTGCTGACGAAGTTCGCGCGCAGGTGCGGCACGCTCCGGTCCGCGACCTCGTAGACCGCGATCAGTTCCTCGTCGCTGAGCTCGTCCAGCAGCCGCATCAGGCCAGGCTCCTTCGGGTTCCGGCGGGCTGTGCCGTGCCACGCAGTACGGCGATGAAGTCGAGGGCCTGCCGCGCGGCCGGGACGTCGTGCACGCGGAACACGCGGGCGCCGAGCCAGGCGGAGACGGTGAGCGCGGCGAGAGTCCCGTTGCCGCGCTGCCCCGGCGGCAGTTCGAGGGTCTCGCCGATGAAGTCCTTGTTCGACACCGCGACCAGCACCGGCCAGCCGGTCGCCGTGAGTTCGTCCAGGCGGCGGGTCAGCTCCAGCGACTGCAGCGTGTTCTTGCCGAAGTCGTGCGTCGGGTCGATCAGGATGCCGTCCCGCCGGACGCCCGCGGCGAGCGCCCGCTCCGCGAGTGAGGTCGTCGTACGGATCACGTCCGCGACCACGTCGTCGTACGCCATCCGGTGCGGGTCGGTGCGCGGCGAGAGACCGCCGACATGGCTGCAGACCAGGCCGGCACCGGCTTCGGCGGCGGCGTGCACCAGGTCGGGATCGGCGCCCGCCCAGGTGTCGTTGATCAGGTCCGCACCGGCCGCCGCGACCTGCCGGGCGACTCCGCTGCGGTAGGTGTCCACGCTGATCACGAGCGACGGGTGGCGGGCCCGGATACCGGCCACGAAGTCCACTGTCCGGCGCAGTTCCTCGTCCTCGCTGACCGGCTCGCCGTACCCGGCCTTCACACCGCCGATGTCGACCAGGTCGGCGCCCTCGGCGACCGCCTTGTCGATCGCCGCGTACGCCGCGTCGGTCGCGTAGGTCGCACCGCGGTCGAAGAACGAGTCCGGGGTCCGGTTGACGATCGCCATCAGCGCGAACTCGTCCACCCCGAACGACCGTTTGCCCAGCCGCAGCACTCCATCACGCACGTCCGCCACGCCACCGACTGTAACTGGCGGACCTGGGTCACTCACCAACCCCCGCGCCCTGCGCTGCTCGAGCGGGCGCGACGCCTTCAACGGCGACTTGGTGAGTGACCCAGGTCCGGGCCACCTATCGCGCGAGCCACATATCCTATAGGATCCGTCCCGACAGACCGCCCACCGCAGCAGATCGGGTCCTCGATGCCACGATTCACCGAGTTCGAGACGTACGACGTCCGCTTCCCCACGTCGCTGGACCTGGACGGCTCCGACGCGATGAACACCGACCCGGACTACTCCGCGGCGTACGTGATCCTGCGGACCGACGCCGGGGACGGGCTGGAGGGACACGGGTTCGCGTTCACGATCGGCCGCGGCAACGACATCCAGACGACCGCGATCGAGGCGCTCCGCGACCATGTCCTCGGGCTCGACCTGGACGCCACGCTCACCGACCTCGGCGGCTTCTGGAAGTCGCTCGTGCACGACTCGCAGCTGCGCTGGCTCGGCCCTGAGAAGGGCGTCATGCACATGGCGATCGGCGCGGTCGTCAACGCGGTGTGGGACCTCGCCGCCAAGCGCGCCGGCGTCCCGCTGTGGAAGCTGCTGTCGGACCTGACGCCGGAGCAGATCGTCGACCTGGTCGACTTCCGGTACCTCACCGACGCGCTGACGCCGGACGAGGCGCTGGACATCCTGCGCAAGGCCGAGGACGGCCGCGCCGAGCGGGAAGCGGTCCTGCGCGAGCGCGGGTACCCGGCGTACACGACGACGCCCGGCTGGCTCGGGTACGACGACGCGAAGCTGGTCCGGCTTTGCCACGAGGCCGTCGCCGAAGGGTTCACGCAGATCAAGCTCAAGGTCGGCGCGAACCTGGACGACGACATCCGCCGGATGCGGCTGGCCCGCGAGGCGGTCGGCCCGGACATCCGGATCGCGGTCGACGCGAACCAGCGCTGGGACGTAGCGGAGGCGATCCACTGGGTCGAGGCGCTGGCGCCGTACGACGTCTGGTGGGTCGAGGAGCCGACCAGCCCGGACGACATCCTCGGGCACGCGGCCATCGCGAAGGCGATCGCGCCGATCCGGGTGGCCACCGGTGAGCACGTGCAGAACCGGGTGGTGTTCAAGCAGCTGCTTCAGGCCCAGGCGCTGTCCGTGCTGCAGGTGGACTCGGCCCGCGTAGCCGGCGTCAACGAGAACGTCGCGAACCTGCTGCTGGCGGCCAAGTTCGGCGTCCCGGTGTGCCCGCACGCGGGCGGGGTAGGACTGTGTGAGTTGGTCCAGCACCTGTCGATGTTCGACTACGTCGCGGTGAGCGGATCGATGGACGACCGGGTGATCGAGTTCGTGGACCACCTGCACGAGCACTTCCTGGACCCGGTGGTGATCCGGGACGGGCAGTACGTGGCGCCGGTGCGGCCCGGGTTCGGCGCCGAGATGGATGCCGAGACGCTGACCGACTTCCGGTTCCCGGGTGGCAAGATCTGGACCGACCTGACCAAGGAGAAGAAGTGACTGATTTCGCCGGCCTCCGCGCGGTTGTCACCGGTGGCGCCTCGGGGATCGGGCTCGCGGCCGCCGAGCTGCTCGCCGCCCGCGGCGCCCAGGTGGTCGTGTTCGACCTGAAGCCGGAGGTCGCCGAGCCGCTGACCGGGATCGCCACCGACGTCACCGACGACGGCTCGGTGCGGGACGCGGTCGCGGCCGCCGCGCTGCAGCTCGGCGGGATCGACATCGTGGTGAACAACGCCGGCATCGGCGCGCAGGGCAACGTGACCGCGAACGACGACGACGAATGGCACCGCGTGCTGGACGTGAACGTGGTCGGCATCGCGCGCGTGACCCGGGCCGCGCTGCCGTACCTGCGCAAGTCGGACGCGGCCGCGATCGTGAACACCTGCTCGATCGCCGCGACCGCCGGCCTGCCGAACCGCGCGCTGTACTCGGCGAGCAAGGGCGCCGTCCTCGCACTGACGATGGCGATGGCCGCGGACCACGTGCGCGAAGGGATCCGGGTCAACTGCGTGAACCCCGGTACGGCGGACACCCCGTGGGTCGGGCGGCTGCTCGACGTCGCGGCGGACCCGGCCGCGGAGCGTGCGGCGCTCGAGGCGCGGCAGCCGATGGGCCGGCTGGTGTCGGCCGCCGAGGTCGCGCAGGCGATCGTCTACCTGGCCAGCCCGCTCTCGGGCTCGACGACCGGTACGGCGCTCGCGGTCGACGGCGGGATGCAGAACCTGCGGCTTCCGGCGGCGCGCTGATGAAGCTCTTTCCGGACGGTCAGCGCGTCGGGCTCGGCGGTGCGCCGCTGGGCAACCTGCTCGGCGAGGTGCACGAGGCGGACGCCGTCGCCGCCGTGGATGCGGCGTGGGACGAGGGCTGGCGGTATTTCGACACCGCGCCGCACTACGGTCTCGGGCTCGCGGAGGAACGGCTCGGCCTCGGCCTGCGATCCCGGCCGCGGGACGAGTACGTGTTGTCGAGCAAGGTCGGCCGGATCATCTACGAGGCCTCCGACGCCGCCACCGACGACGAGGGATTCGACGTCAGTACGACGCGGCGCCGGCGCTGGGACTTCTCCCGCGACGGCGTCCTGCGCAGCATCGAGGACTCGCTGCGGCGGATCGGGACCGATCGGCTGGACGTGGTGTTCGTGCACGACCCGGACGACCACTTCGAGGAGGCGGTCGCGACCGCGTTCCCGACGCTGATCGAGCTGCGCGAGCAGGGCGTGATCGGCGCGATCGGCTCCGGGATGAACCAGTCGGCGATGCTGACCCGGTTCGTGCGCGAGATCGACATCGACGTGATCATGCTGGCCGGTCGGTACACGTTGATCGACCCGGACGGCCTCGACGACGTCCTGCCGGCCTGCGTGGACAACGACGTACAGGTGGTTGCCGTGGGCGTGTTCAACTCCGGGTTGATGTCGCAGCCACGGCCCGCGGCCGGGACCACGTTCAACTACGAGCCCGCGGCGCAGTCGCTGATCGACAAGGCGAACAAGCTCGCGGACATCTGCGAGTCGCACGGGACCACGCTGCCTGCGGCGGCTATCGCGTTCCCGTTGGCACACCCAGCCGTCGCCGGCATCGCCGTCGGCTGCCGCAACGCCGAAGAGGTCCACACCAACGCCGCCCTGGCTCGCACCGAGGTCCCTACCGCACTCTGGTCGGACCTGAAGTCGGCCGGCCTCCTCCGCGAGGACGCACCTACTCCGTAGGGGTTGTGCGGGAGGCCAGGTGTAGGGCCAGCCGTTCGTCCGGGTTGGTGAGGTCGACGCCCAGGAGGTGCTGGATCTTGGCGATCCGGGCGGCGGCGGTGTTGCGGTGGATGCCAAGCACTGCGGCTGTTTCGGCCACGGAGGATTCTGTGTCCAGGTAGACAGCCAGTGTGGTGACGAGGTCTCCGGGCTGGTCCTTGATCGGAGCCAGCAGCGCCCGCGCGGCGGGCTGGAACGTGTCGGTGCGGGTCCAGGCCAGCAGGAGTTGCGCCAGGCCCAGCCGGTCCACGTGCAGGAAGCGGCCGGTCTCGGCCCGGCCGCGCGCCAAACCGGCCGCGTCGCCCGCTTCGGCCAGGGTCGTGGCGATTCCGCTCGGCCCCGGCTGCACCCGCCCGACGCCGACGTACGTGTCCACGGTCTGCACCAGTCGCCGCTGGACCCGCCGGATCGCGGCGGCCTGCTGCTGCACCTCGGTTGCCGTCGGTTCCCGGACAGCGGTGATCCACGCGGACCAGCCGTCGCCCTGCTCTACCACAACAGCCCGTAGCCCTTCGGCGTCGAACGCCTCCACCACATCGGCTCGCCGACCGGCGACATCAACTTGTCCCTCGGCCCCGATCCGGATCCCGGTGTGCCAGCCGTCGAGCTGCCAGCCGAGATCCACCGCACGCCGCCGCGTCGCCTCCGACGGCTCGCCGTGGAGCAGCTCACCGAGCAATGACGTCCGCTGACGGGCGTCCCGCTCCAGCTCCAGCGTTCTGAGCGCCATACGCTCACCGACCGCCGGTGCGACGACGCTGAGCACGTCAGGCACGGCGGCGACCTCGGCCGGCACCGCACCGGGCAGCCGCGCCACCAGCCAGCACACCGGCCCGACGCCGAGCACAGCAACCGCAAGCAGTACGGCGCCGCTGGGGAGGTCGATGCGGTACGGCGCGGCCCATGCCACAGGCACGCGTGGCAGGGCCGTCGCCAGCGCCGTACGCTCGTCGGGCTCCAACGGCTCACCGGCCAGCGTGCCGCCGTCGGCCCCCGCCAATGTGACCGGCCGGTCCAGTACGTCGGCCGTGGTCCGCAGTACCGCGTTCAGGTCGCCGCCCGCGCGCCGCAGCGCCGAGACAGCTCGCAGTACCAAGTCCGACCGGAGCACCTCCGGCTCTGCTGTGACGCGACGCAGGTACTCGTGCGCTGCCAGCGGGTCCGGGCAGCCCAACACGGGCAGCTGCAGCCGCTCCGCCAGGAGCTGCGCACCGCGCCCCAAAGGCTCCACACCCGCAAGCAGCAACGCACCCGCGCCGGCTGCCGAGGCCCTGCTGATCAGTGCGTCGATCCGCCAGTCCGCGTGATCATCTGCCAGCAGTACGACGAGCAACCGGCCGTCCAGCTGCTCCGGATGCGCGGAGACCTCCAGCACCACCTGGGAGCCGGTCAGACGAGGCTCCCGGATCGCCGTGGCGGCGAGGACGACCACGTCGTTCCAGCCCGGCGAGCTGAGCATCGCGGCCAGCGTCGGCGCCAGGTCTGTCATGACGCTTCCAGCAGTTGCGGCGGACACGACAGCCCGAACGCCTGCGGGCCGACGTGAGCGAGCCGGTCGGGCCGCCGCCACCAGGCAGGCCCTGGCAACGCCACCACCACAACCTCGTCGCCGGTGCGGATGGCGTCCACCGCGATCGGCTGCAGCGTCCGCCGATCGAGCACGCAGAGCAGGTCCGGTGTGGTGACGACCGGTGTGCCGTCGACCAGCGCGAGCAGGTACTCGTTCTCGGTCTCGATCCGGATGACCGCACGGCTGCCGGCATCGACCATGCACATGCTGCCGCGACCGAAGGCGGCACCACCGTCGGCGATGAGATGACGGGCGACCTCCTCGACCCGCCCGGCACCGACCAGCCGTCCACCGAGACCCGCGGCGACCGCAGCGGGCGTGGCATCGGACTCGAGGGCGGCATGGGCTCGTCCGAGCGCCAGCGCCCGGGTCAGACTCCCCTGTACGGCGTCCGCGGTCGCGGCCCCCACCGCTGTCGGTGCCAGCGCGAGCACGGCCCACCCTCCGGTGTGGGCGACGAAGCTGCGCACGGCGCGTTCGAGACCGGCGGCGTCAACGTTGTCCACGACGATCACCTGACCGCTCGGCTCACTGAGTGCACACGGAGTCAGCGAGCGGCCCGCGACTGCCCAAGAGAACTGATCGAGCCGCGGCAGCGCCCGCCCCATCAGGTCCGCGTCGACCACCGGAAGGCCAAGGTCCAGGGCGGCGATCAACGGCGTCAGCCCGTTCAGCCCACCCGCTTCGAGCGGCATCAGCCCGGTGACCTCGGTACCCGTCCACCGGCTGACAGCCCGCACCGCGGCGTCGAACTCCCCACCGCCCGGCAGCTTCTCCATCAGCACACTGGTCGCTCCCACCACGCCGATCGGACTCACCGAGGCATCGGGCAGATCCGCGGCGTCCCGCAGAACCAACTCCCCCGCACCGAGCCGCCGGCGCAGCATCCGGCCGAAGGCGCGCGTGTCACCCCCACCACCGGAGCCGAGCAGCGTCACCCCGACAACGAGCGCCGTCAGATCCCGCTCCCGCACGACCGTGCTCATGCGCCGATCCTGCCACCGGCGGACCTGCAGCACTCAGCAAACGCGCGAAATCGGCCGTGCGGATCACGGGCTGAGCGTGCCGGGCCGACGGACCGCGAGGTTGCTGAGTGCGGGACGTCCGGTGGAACCCCGGCCCGCCGCGGAGGGGTCAGCACGGCGGGCCGAGGGTCAGAGGACGAGCGCCTCCGCGCGGCGCTCGACAGGGCTGAACGTGACGTCCAGCCCGAAGCAGGACGGCCCGAACACGGCCAGCGCCTCGGGGGTGCGCATCAGCTCCGGGGTGGAGATGCCGACCACGGTGACGCGCTGGCCGTAGCGCAGGCCTTCGGTGGTGATCGGCTCCGCGGTGTCCGCCTCCAGCACACAGATCAGGTCCGGCACCGTGCACACCACCTCGCCGTCGACTTCGGCGACCAGATTCTCGTTCTGAAAGCGCAGCTCGAGCCGCGATGCCCCGTCGTACGAGGTGAAGCGGGCCCGTCCTCGCGCGAAACCCTCGACGGTACGGCGCTCCACGTCGACGACCTTCCCGCGGAACAGCACCCGCAGGTGGTTGTAGAGCGTCGGGGCGAGTGCTGCTCTCACAGCCTCGATCGGGTCTTCGTGCGCCGCCCGCGCCTCCCGGACCGCCCGGCCGATCGACAGCCCGAGCGAAAGCGTCCGCGGTACGGCGGTCCGCTTCACCTCGGCGCCCGTCATCGAGTACTCCGCGATGTGCGCGACGCCGCCGAGCCGGATGGTGATGCCGCGCGCCAGCCACTCCATCTGCCGGTTGTCATGGCCGGTGTCGATCACCACGGTCTCGTCGTGCTCCCCGGCGATCGCCATCGGCGACCCCGGGACGCCGTACACCGAGAACGTCTCCATCTGCAGCTCGGGAAACGCACGCCCCATCCCGTCCGCGTCGACCACCGGCAACCCGGTGCGGGCGGCGACCAGCAACGGGATCATCGAGTTGATGCCGCCGCACTCGATCGGCATCGTCGCGTCGGCGCGCCTGCCCAGGTGCTTCTCCAGCGCACGCAGCGCACCGACCGGTTCGCTGCCGCGCGGGATCTTCTCGACGATGACGGTCGGCGCGCCCATCTGCGCGGTCGGGATCACGAACGCGTCGTCGGCCAGCTCGTCCGGGTCGAGAACGGTGATCGGGCCGTGCTCGCGGATCGCCTGCTCGACGAGCAGCCGCCCGATCAGCGGGTCGCCGCCACCGCCGGTCCCGAGGATCGCCGCCCCGCGGGCGAGATCCCGCAGGTGCTCGACACCCAGCTGCCAGCTCATACCGCCTCCAGCGCTCGGATCGGGTCGAGGTCGTAGCCGAAGTACCGCGGACCGACCAGCTCGATACCCTCCGGGGAGTGCCAGCGTTCGTCGGCCGGGGCCGCGAGCACGCTGACCCGGTGGCCGTAGCGCAGCGCCTCGGTGGTGATCGGCTCACCGGACTCGGTGTCCAGCACGATGATCAGGTCCGGCGTCGTCGCCACCGCCGTACCGTCGAGCTCCGCGACCAGGTGCTCGTTCTGGAAGCGCAGCACCAGCAGCCGGCCGTGCGAGGCGTCCAGTCCGTCGACGGCCGCGTCACCGCGCGCGAAGCCGGTCGTCGTACGGCGTTGCACGTCGACGACCTTGCCCACGTGCAGGAGCCGGCCGCCCAGCTCGTCCACCACCGCCGCGACCGGATCGGTGTGGGCCCGCTGTGCCTGCTCGATCGCGCGCCCGATCGTCACGCACTTGCTCAGCGTGCCGGCGACGAACGAACCGCGGACGTCCACGCCCGTCATCGCGTACAGCGACACGATCGCGGAGCAGCCCATGTCGACGGTCGCCGAGCGGGCCAGCCGTTCGGCCCACTCGTTGCTGATCGTGTCGAAGACGCCGCGGTTGCCCTTCTCGTCCACGATCGACATCGGCGTCGCCTCGATCCCGGCCAGCGTCGGCAGCACCATCTGCAGCTCGGGGAACGCGCGGCCCATCCCGTCGCCGTCGACCAGCGGCAGCCCGAGCTGCGCGGCGGCGATCACCGGGACGGTCGAGTTGACCCCGCCGGCCTCGATACAGGCCAGGTGGGTCGGCGTCTTCCCGACGTACTTCGCCAGGGTCTGCACGGCGACCGAGATCTGGTCCGCCGACGGCAGCTTCTCCACCATCACCGTCGGCGCGCCCATCATCGCCACCGGCAGCACGCAGGCGTCGTCGGGAAGGTCGCCGACGGCAACGATCTCCACAGGCCCGTGCTCCCGCAACGCCTGCTGTGCCAGCAACCGCCCGATGTGCGGATCCCCGCCCCCGCCCGTGCCGAGCACGGCAGCGCCCCGGGCCAACGCGCCCAGATCCTCGGCCCGCAGCTTCATCGGGTCTCCCCCAGACGGAGGTCGCCGACCGCCTTGCAGCGGATGCGGGTGGCGTTGCCGGGCAGGTACGGGATCGGGACCTCGTCGAAGTCGACGATCCGCACCGCCGCCGGGTCGGCGCCGGCCGCGATCGCGCGGTCGACCGCCTCCTGCCGCGCCTCGTCCACCACGGCGTCCCGGCGGCCCGGGTCGATCGCGTACACCCGGTCGACCTCGCCGCCGACCTGCGCGATCGCGGCGCCGATCGCGTTCGCGACCGCGAAGTTGTCCGGCCGGTGCACGGCGAGGCTGCCCGGCAGGTCGTCCGGGAGCAGGATCGAGCCGCCGCCGACCGCCACGACCGGCAACGGGTCCGGCGACGTCCGCATCCGCTCGACCGCGTCCGCGATGTCCGCCGCGACCCGGGCGAGCGCGGCCTTCACCAGCGTCGGGTCGAGATCGGCGACCGCGCCCGGGTCTCCGACTTCAGCACGCCCGGCCGCGACCGCGATGTCCGTCGCGGTCACCGTCCGGCCGCCGAAGACCAGCGCCTCCTCGGTCAGCCGGTACCCGACCGACCGCGGTCCGACCGTCACCTGGTCGCCGCCGTCGGCCACCAAGCTGCCGCCGCCGATCCCGATGCTGAGCACGTCGGGCATCCGGAAGTTGGTCCGGACGCCGGCCACGTCGACCTCGGTCGTTGCCTCCCGCGGGAAGCCGTGCGTCAGGACACCCACGTCACTCGTCGTACCGCCGACGTCGACGACCGCGCACGTGTCGAGACCGGACAGCAGCGCGGCGCCGCGCATCGAGTTGGTCGGCCCGGACGCAAACGTGGCGACCGGGTACCGGCGGGCGAAGTCGACGTCCATCAGCGTGCCGTCGTTCTGGCTCAGGTACAGCGGCGCCGAGATGCCGTGACCCGCGACGGCGCTGGCCAGTCCATCGACGATCGAAGCGGCCAGCTCGCGCAGCGCCGCGTTGATGATGGTCGCGTTCTCCCGCTCCAGCAGGCCGATCCGGCCGATCTCGTGCGACAGCGAGATCGCCACGTCGTCGCCGAGCTCGGACCGCAGGATCTCCGCCGCGCGCAGCTCGAACTCGTTGCTGACCGGCGAGAACACCGACGAGATCGCCACCGACCGGACGCCGTGACTCACCATGTCGCCCGCGTGCCGGCGCAGCTCGTCCTCGTCCAGCTCGGCGATGTGCCGGCCGTCGAACTCGTGACCGCCGTGCGCCAGGTAGCTGCGGCCGCTGATCGCCTCGACCAGCCGCTCGGGCCAGTCGACCAGCGGCGGCAGCGACGCGGTGGCGGGCAGCCCGAGCCGCAGCGCGGCGGTCGGCGCCAGCCGCCGCGCCTCCACCAGCGCGTTGATGAAGTGGGTGGTGCCGATCATCACGGCCTGCACCTGTGCGGGGTCGAAGGATCGCTCCGCCTGCAGCCGGTCCAGCGTGTCGATGATGCCGGCGGTCACGTCCGCACTCGTCGCGGACTTGTTGGCCGCCAGCACGGTGGTGCCGTCCAGCAGCACGGCGTCGGTGTTGGTGCCACCGACATCGATACCGATGCGCATCTGCGATTCCTCTCAGCTTGTCGCGGGTACGGCGGTGGCGGTGGCGGGCTCGCTGTCCATCGTGCGGCTGGTGCCGATGCCGCGGATCAGGCCGAGCTTGCCGGCGACGACGTACGCCAGGAAGCCGACCACGAGCGAGTTGATGCTCGGCAGGCCCCACGCGACGTACTTGCCGATCAGCGCGGCGCCGATCCAGATCACGATCGTGGCCGGCACCCAGGTCGGCGCGGTCGCGGGCAGCGCGCCGCTCGCCCGGGAGGCGTCCAGGTCGGGGCGCCAGCGCTTCACCACGAAGTACTCCGCGACCATGATCCCGGCGATCGGCGGGAACGCGACCCCGAGCAGGATCAGGAACTCGGTGAACTTGTCCAGGATCCCGCCGGCCGCGAGCACACTGCCGAGCACACCGACGACGAGCGTGACGGCGGCCCGGTTGACGTGCCGGCCGAAGACGGTGCCGATGAAGTTCACGACGCCGAGGCCGGAGCTGTACAGGTTCCAGTCGTTGATCTTGATCGTGCCGAGGATGATCACCAGCGTGCCGACCCAGCCGACCGACGAGGTGACGATCGTGACCACGTTCGCCGAGCCGATCGCGTGCGCCAGCAGGACGCCGACCAGGCCGATCACGTACTCGCCGAGGGTGATGCCGAGCACGGTCTGCTTGACCACGTCACCGACCGTCCGGTTGAAGCGGGTCATGTCCGGCGTGATCACCGCTCCGACGATGAATCCGCCGGCGACCAGCGTCGTGCCCTCCAGCAGACTCAGGTGCGGACCGGCCGGCGCGGCATTGACCAGCGACCCGAGGCTGTGGTCGGACAGTTCACTGATGATCGACCAGCCGACCAGCAGCAGGAACGCCGGGACGGTCACGTACGCGACCCAGGCCATCGAGTGGAAGCCCCGCAGCACGACCAGCGTCACCGCGAGACCGAAGACGAGCGACCAGCCCCACGTCGGGAGGATGCCGATCAGCTGGCTCAGCCCGGCCGCGGACACCGCGGACTGGATCCCGAACCAGCCGATCAGGCTGATCCCGATCGCCAGCCCGATCAGCGACGAGCCGGCCTGGCCGAAGCCGGTCCAGCGCGCGATCACCGACGTCTGCAGCCCTTCGCGGACGCCGATGACGCCGATGAGGATCGCCACCAGTTCGAGGATCACCGCGCCGAGCGTGAGCGCCCAGAACGCGTCCCAGAAACTCATGCCGAACCCGAGCGTCGCGCCGAGCAGGAACTGACTGAGCGCCGAGATCTGCCCGAACCGCTGGGTCGCGACCGACCACCAGGAGTACCGCGCGTGCTCGGGGACCCGGGCGAGCGCATAGTCGTCCGCACCTACAGATGTACCGGCCATCGAAACCTCCAGCCCTGGGATTTCATCGAACGTACGACGGGCATCCCTGGTACTCACCGTGGAGAATGCACACCCGGCGGGCGCTGACTGTGCAACCGGCCTACCCCGCTACCCTTGTCGCGATGGCCGGTCGCATGCTGCGGTTGCTCGGCGTACTCACAGTAGTCGCCGGCGTCTTCGCCATGCACGGCTTGACCTCTCACCACGACCCGATGACGGCGATGCCCGGGCCGGCCATGACGCACACCGCATCGCCGGTGCTGGACGCTGACCTGGCTGCGGTCCACGTCTCTCCGGCTGACGAGGCGCATGGCATGGGCGGGGCCTGCGTGGCTGTGCTCACCGGGCTGGTGCTGCTGCTCGCGCTGCTGCTGGGTCTGCGGAGCCTGCTGGCCTGGCGAGTGATTCGCACGCCCTTCGCGGTGGCGCGGCGGGTGGCGGGTGAACGGTTCTCGCTTCGGCTGACGCCGTCGTCGTTGGGTGTACTGCGCATATAGGCCGACGTGCGCCTACTTCCGCCGTACCCACTTTGTCTCGACGAACCAAGGAATGTGATGACGCACGTCTACCGCACGACCGCGGCCTCGGCCGCCCTCCTCACCGCAGTCTTCGGCCTGGCCGGCTGCGGCGAGCCGACCCCGGCGACCAGCCCGAGCAGCGCCCCGGCGACCGCGTTCAACGACGCGGATGTCGCGTTCGCGACGCAGATGATCCCGCACCACCAGCAGGCCGTGACGATGGCCGACCTGGCGTTGCGGAAGGCCACGACCACGGAGGTCAAGGCCCTCGCGACCGCGATCAAGGCCGCCCAGTCACCGGAGATCGAGCAACTGTCCGGGTGGCTGAAGGGCTGGGGCAGGCCGGTGCCGACGCCGGGCGAGCATGCAGGTCACACGATGACCGGCATGATGAGCCCTCAGGAGATGGACGACCTCGACCGAGCCACCGGCAGCATGTTCGACCGTCTGTGGATCGACATGATGATCAAGCACCACCAAGGCGCGATCACGATGGCCAAGACCGAACAGACCACCGGCCAGGACGACGCGTCGATCGCCCTTGCCAAGAAGATCCAAACCGCCCAGACCACGGAAATCGCCACCATGCAGCGGCTCCTGGGACGGCTCCCCGCCGCCTGACGCACCGGCCTGGCTGGATGGACTGAGACAGGGGGCCGGGTCGCCGAGCGTGGTCCGGCCCCTTGATCAGGTCGGTTGCCAGTTGACCTGCAGGCCGTCCCGGTGGGCGATCTGCTCGACGCGGTGTGCCACGCGGGCGCTCTGCTGCTCGAGGTCGGCTGGGTTGTCGGCCTGCAGGTGCAGGACGAGGTGGCTGGGCGTGGAGCGGATCGTCCAGATTGCGGTGCCGAGGTCGATGACGAGCTCGGTCGCCGCCGCGGACAGCACCGTCAGCCCGCCCGGGCCGTGCGACAGGTGACTGGTCAGCTGGGTCAGGTACCGCTCGGCGCGCTCGGTGTCGAGGTGTGCTTCGAGGGCCGGCATCGGCAACTCCTTTTTCGAGACAGTGTGTCTCGATCATAGGCAGATCGTCCGGATAGAATCACGGCATGCCGAAGTTGTGGGACGACAGCATCGCCAGCCATCGGGAGGCGGTGCGGACGGCGGTGCTCGACGCGACCGCCGCCCTGGTCGCCGAGCGCGGGCTGACCGGGGTGACGATGGCCGAGGTCGCCCAGCGGTCCGCGATCGGGCGCGCGACGCTCTACAAGTACTTCGCGGACGTCGACGCGATCCTGACCGCCTGGCACCAGCGCCAGGTCGCGGACCATCTCCGGCAACTGGGCGAGACCTGGGAGCGGACCCACCGCATCGAGGACGTGCTGGAGGCGTATGCGTTCATCTGCCACGAGCACCCGCCGTCCGAGCCCGCCGCCTCGCTCCACCGGTCGGCGCACGTCAATCACGCGCGCGAGCACCTCGTCACCTTCATCGCCGAGCGGCTCGGTGCCGTGCGCGACGACGTACCGCCGAAGGAGCTGGCGACGTACTGCGTTCATGCACTGCAAGCAGCAGGCGCCGTACCGTCGAAAGCGGCGGTACGGCGCCTGGTGCGCGTCACGGTGGACGGGCTACGCGGCCAGCTTCGTGGGTGAGAGGTCGAGGCGGCGGAGCAACTGCGCGTTGAGGGCGACGACGATGGTGGAGATCGACATCAGCAGCGCACCGACGGCCGGCGACACGACGACTCCCGCGAAGGCGAGCACGCCCGCGGCGAGCGGCACGGTGATCACGTTGTAGCCGGTGGCCCAGACGAGGTTCTGCCACATCTTGCGGTAGCTGGCCCGCGACAGCTCGATCACCGACAGCACCGCCCGCGGGTCGTCGGCGGCGAGCACGACACCGGCGGACTCGATCGCGACATCGGTACCGGCGCCGATCGCGATCCCGACCTCGGCGCGCGCCAGGGCCGGGGCGTCGTTCACCCCGTCACCGACCATCGCGACCTTCAGCCCACGCGCCTGCAGCTCGGCGACCTTGGCATCCTTGTCCTGCGGCAGCACCTCGGCGAACACCTCGTCGATGCCGAGCTCCTTCGCGACCGCCTCGGCGACCTGGTGCGCGTCGCCGGTGATCATCGCGACCTTCACACCACGCCGGTGCAGCGCGGCGACCGCCTGCCGGGACTCCTCCCGGACCTCGTCCTCGAGCGCGATCGCGCCGAGCACCTCGCCGTCGCGGACCACGTGCAGCACCGCGGCCCCGCGGTCCTTCCAGCCCGCGACCTCGGACTCCAGCCCGTCCGGCTCGGCGAGGCCGTTCTCCCGCAGGTACGCCGGTCCGCCGACGGCGACCTCGGATCCGTCCACCACGGCCTGGACGCCGCGCCCGGTCAGCGACCGGAAGTCCGTGGCAACGAGCTTTCCATTGCCTCCGGAAACTCCTGCGGCTCCCCCGCCGGCTCGCGCGCCGGCGGCCTGGGCCGCGTGCGCCCTGACGATCGCCTTGGCCAGCGGGTGCTCGCTGTCAGCCTCGACCGCGGCGGCCAGCGCCAAGAGTTCGTCCTGCGAGACCGCCTCGACGGTGGCCACGCCGGTGACGGCCGGCTCGCCCTTCGTCAACGTGCCGGTCTTGTCGAACAGCACCGCGTCGATCGTCCGCATCCGCTCCAGCGCCAACCGGTTCTTCACCAGGACGCCGGCCTTCGCGGCTCGCTCCGTGGAGATCGCGATCACCAGCGGGATGGCCAGCCCGAGGGCGTGCGGGCAGGCGATCACCAGCACGGTCACGGTTCGGGTGACGGCCTCGTTGAGCTCGCCCAGCAACGTCCAGACCAGGAACGTGATCACGCCGGCGATCGACGCGAAGTAGAAGAGGAACGCCGCGGCACGGTCGGCGAGAGCCTGCGCGCGCGACGACGAGGCCTGCGCCTCGGCGACCAGCCGCTGGATGCCGGCCAGCGCGGTGTCGTCGCCGACCGCGGTGATCTCGACCCGCAGCGCGTTGTCGGTGGCAACGGTTCCGGCGACGACCGGGTCACCGACGGCGCGCGACACCGGCCGCGACTCCCCGGTGATCATCGACTCGTCGACCTCGGCCTGACCCTCGACCACGGTTCCGTCCGCCGGCACGCGTCCACCGGAGCGCACCAGGACGACGTCGCCGGCCTGCAACTCGTGCAGCGACACCTCGACGACCCCGTCGTCGGTCACCTTCTCGGCCGAGTCCGGGAGCAACGCGGCCAACGCGTCCAGCGCACCGGAGGCCGCGCCGAGCGCACGCATCTCCAGCCAGTGCCCGAGCAGCATGATCACGATCAGCAGCGCGAGCTCCCACCAGAAGTCCAGGTCGAAGCCGCCGAGCTTCAGCGTGGTCACCCAGGAGGCGACGAACGCGACCGTGATCGCCATCGAGATCAGTAGCATCATCCCGGGCTGCCGCGACCTCAGCTCGCTCCAGCCGCCGGTAAGGAACGGGCGACCGCCGTACACGAAGATGACCGTGCCGAGCACCGGCGCGATCAGCCCCGATCCGGGGAAGTCCGGCGGCATGTAGCCGAGCAGGTCGGCGAACATCTCGCTGAAGAACACCACCGGCACCGCCAGCGCGAGACTGATCCAGAACCGGTCCTTGAACTGCGCCGCATGATCGCCGTGCCCTGCATGTCCCCCGTGCCCGCCGTGCGCCGCCTGCCCGCCGTGCATCTCGTGCCCAGCGTGCCCGGCGTGCTCTGTGTGCTCTGTGTGCTCTGTGTGCTCTGTGTGAGCCGTGTGAGCGGTGTGCTCGGCGTTCCCGGTGTGGTCGTGGTGCTCGTTCATCGTGCCCTCTCCGTCCTCGATGCCGACCAACATACCCCCATGGGGTATCAGGCGGCAACCGGGCAGCCGCACGTCCTATTCCCGCCGGCGCACAAAAAGTTCGCCCCGTCACCCGCCGAAGTCGGGGTGACGGGGCGAGGACAGGCCCCCTACAGCGGATCGATGTCGGTCAGGCTCCCGGGCGTCAGCTCGACCCACCGGGTGATCCCGATCTCCCGCAGGAAGGGCACATCGTGGCTCGCGATGACCAACGCTCCGTTGTACGACGCCAGCGCATCCCGCAACTGCCCCACGCTGGACAGGTCCAGGTTGTTGGTCGGCTCGTCCAGCATCAGCAACTGCGGCGGCGGCTCCGCCAGCAACAACGCCGCCAGCGTCGCCCGGAACCGCTCACCACCGGACAACGTCCGGACCAACTGATCCGCCGCCCGGCCACGGAACAGGAACCGCGCCAGCCGCGCCCGCCGCTCCTGGTTCTCCGTGCTCGGCGCCAGCAGCGCGAGGTTGTCCACGACCGACAAGTCGTCGCGGAGCAGATCGAGCCGCTGCGGCAGGTACCGGAACGGAACCGCCGGCAACTCCCCCGTCACGATCGACTGCAGCAGCGTCGTCTTCCCGGCGCCGTTCGGCCCGGTCAGCGCGATCCGCTCCGGACCGCGGATCTCCAGGTCGACGTGCGCCCCGGTCCGCAGGACGTGGTCCTCCAGCCGCAGCACGACACGGCCCGCGGGAACGGCGGTCTTCGGCAGGTCGACCCGGATGGTGTCGTCGTCGTGGACCTTCTCCTCCGCGTCGGCCAGTGCCTCCTGCGCCGACTCGAGCCGCTCGGACTGCATTCCGAGATGCTTGCCGGCCGACACCTGCGCGGCCCGCTTGAGCCCACCGGCGACGATCTTCGGGATGCCGCCCTGCTCGAAGGCGCGTTGCCCCCGGGCCCGGCGCTGGTCCATCTTCATCCGCGCATCGACCAGATCCTTCTTCTGCTTCCGTACGTCGGCCTCCGCCGCGCGCAGCATCCGCTCGGCGGCTTCCTGCTCGACGGCGACGGCCTCCTCGTAGGCGGTCAGGTTTCCGCCGTACCAGGTGACCTCGCCCTTCCGCAGGTCGCCGATCTGGTCGACGCGGTCCAGCAGCTCCCGGTCGTGGCTGACGATCAGCAACGCTCCGCGGAACTGGTCGACGGCGTCGTACAGGTGCCGCCGGGCCCGCAGGTCGAGGTTGTTGGTCGGCTCGTCCAGCAGCAGGACGTCGGGACGCCGCAGCAACTCGGCCGCGAGCCCGAGCAGGATCGTCTCGCCGCCGGACAACTCGCCGACGCTGCGGTCGAGGCCGATCGCGCCGAGGCCGAGCTTGCCGAGCAGCGCCTCCGCGCGCTCGTCGACGTCCCACTCGTCGCCGACGGCCGCGAAGTTCTCCTCCGAGGCGTCACCCGACTCGATCGCAGTGATCGCGCGCCGGACGGCGTCGATGCCGAGCGCCTGGTCGACCCGCAACGAGGTGTCGAGGGTCAGGTCCTGCGGCAGGTACCCCAGCTCGCCGCTGACGCGGATCGCCCCGCGCTGCGGGGTGAGCCGGCCGGCGATCAGCCGGAGCAGCGTCGACTTGCCGGCGCCGTTGCGGCCGACCAGGCCGGAACGAACCGGCCCGGCGACGAACGTCAGGCCGTCGAACAGCACCTCGCCGTCGGGCCAGGCGAAGAAGAGGTCGGTGCAGGACAGGGAAAAACTCATGAGCGTTGCACTCCCAACGAGGTCTCGGACGAGACCGCGCACCAGAACAGGTGGCGATCGATCGACTGACGAAAGACCTCGGAGTTACAACGCAGACCCCTGACGCCGGGAATGGGACGACTGCCAGGATACGGGCGGCCGGCCGCCGCGATCAACCGTTTTCGTGAAGCTTGCGCCGGGCAACGATCAACAGGTCGACGGCGGCCACGACCGCGAGCGCGCCGAACGCGACCACCCACCCGGTCGGCAGCTCGAAGACGGCGGCCAGGACGGTCGCCGCGATCCACAGGCACAGGCCGAAGGCCGCCAGCACGATGCGCAGCGTCAACGCGCTGCGCGGCGGCGGCGGCTCGCCGGTCATGGCGCCTTGCGCAACCAGGTCTCGACGCCGGCGATGTGGGCGGTCATCCAGGCGCGGGCGGCCTCGGCGTCGCGGATCTCGATCGCGTCCAGGATCGCGGCGTGTTCGGCCAGCGTGCGTTCGACCGCGCCGGCCTGGGTGACGCCGCGCCAGATCCGGGCCCGCTGGGTCGCGCCGGAGATGCCGTCCAGCAGCGAGCAGACCACCTGGTTGCCGGTCGCCTCGGCGATCCCGCGATGGAACTGCAGGTCGTTCGCCACCAGTTCCTCGACCGAGGCGTCCGGCGCCAGGTCGCTGGTCAGCAGTCGCAGCTCGGTGACCTGCTCCGCGGTGATCCGGGTCGCGGCCAGCGCGGCGACACCGGGCTCGAGTAACCGCCGTACCTCGAAGAACTGCAGGACCGAGTCGTCGCGGTGCAGGTCGACCATGAAGTTCAGCGCGTCCAGCAGGTGCGCCGAGTCGAGACTCGTCACGTACGTGCCGTCGCCGTGCCGGACGTCCAGCACGTTGACGAGCGTCAGTGCCTTCACCGCTTCCCGCAGCGAGTTCCGCGACAGCCCCAGCCGGGCGGCGAGATCCGCCTCCTTCGGCAGCCGGTCGCCGGGTCCCAGTTCCCCCGAGGTGATCATCCCCTTGATCTTGACGATCGCCTCATCCGTCAACGCCATTTCGTCAGTATGCCCTCGCAGGGGGCGGTTCACCCGGTTCCGGCGACCCGGGCGAGCAGCGTGGGGCGGGTCGGAGCGCCGGTTTTGGCCAGGATGGCTTTGATGTGGTCGTTGACCGTGTGTTCGGACAGGACCAGGCGCCGGGCCAGGTGCCGGGAGTCCGTGCCGGTGACGAGCTCGGCCAGGACTTCGCGTTCGCGCGGTGTCAGGCCGTGGGCGAGGGCGAAGACCTCGAGCCGTTCGGCCGGGGTGGATTCCTCGATGGTGACCGCGATGCCGTCGTCGGGCGCGGTCCGGGCCGCGCGGAGCGTGACCCACCGACCCGCGCCGAGATGCACCCGCGACCACGGCGGCCCGACCGGTACGCCGTTCTCGGCCGCGACGAGAGCAGCCGCCAGGTTGTACGCCGCAGCCGGGATCGCCTGCTCGACGACGGCGGGATCGTCCGGCGGGTTCAGCCGATGAAGCGCCTCACGAGCCGCCGGCGTACCGACCTGAACCTGGAAGTCGGCGCCCAGCACGAGAACCGCCGGCGCCGCGGGAGGAGCCGTCGACGGAGCGATCGCGAAGGTTCTTGCCTGCGCCTTCCGGAGGGCTGCGGTCAGGGCCGGAACCACGGCCGCGATCAGGTCGCGTTCGCCAGAGGTGAAGGGCGGCCCGGTCGTGCGCCACAGGTCCAGCCAGGCCCAGCATCCGAACCGGTCGGCGAACACTGCCGTCAGTACCTCTGCTGTATGGCGCCAAGTCGCCACGCAGGTGCCGGTCAGGTCCGTCCAGCGCGTGCCTTCGCTCAGGTACCGCGCCCGGACGAGGGCGGGAAGCTCCGGCCAGGACAGCCCCGGGATGTCGGCCAGCGGCGACGTGCCCACGCGGGTGACCGGGTCGGTGAGCGTCCAGACGTGGGCGCCGAACGGCACCGTACGGCGCAGCTCGATCAGCGCCCGCTCGCGCAACTCCTTCGCGTCGAGCGTGCCGGAACACAGTCGCAGCACCCGATCCCGCACACCGTGAGCGTACGAAAGATCCCCAGGATCGGGGATGGGACGGCCGCGCCCCGCGGATCACGCTGATCGCATGATCACACTGCACATCGAGAACACCATCGACGACTACGACGCGTGGAAGGCGGCCTTCGACCGCTACGACCGCGCCCGCCGCGACCACCACGTCCGCGCCTACCGGGTCAGCCGGCCGGTGGACGATCCAGGCACGGTCCACATCGACCTCGACTTCGACACCCGAGACGACGCTACCGCCTTCGTCGGGGTCCTGCGGAAGATCTGGCAGACCCCGCTGTCCGCGACCGTCTCCGGTGCCCACGCCGTCCCGGAGCTGCGCACGCTCGACGAGCAGGTGACTACCATCCCGGCATGAGCGCGACACCCGGTTACTCCGGCAAGCCGCTGGCTGCCAAGCTCGGGATCAAGCCGGAGCACCTGGTCCTGCTCGACAACGCGCCGGCCGGTTTCGTCCTCGACGGGCTGCCGGCCGGTACGTCGGTCGCGCGCCGGCCCACCCGGCCGTCGTACGACGTCGTGCTGATGTTCTGCCCGGACCGGGCCCGGCTCACCCGGCGCCTCCCGGTGCTGCTCGAGCGGACCGCGACCGCCGGGATGATCTGGGCGGTGTGGCCGAAGCGCTCGTCCGGCGTGCCCACCGACCTGGACGAGAACGGGATCCGCGAGCTCGCACTCCCGCTCGACGTCGTCGACGTGAAGGTCTGCGCGGTCGACAGCACCTGGTCCGGGCTGAAGCTGGTCCGGCGGCTCGCGAACCGATGAAGGCCAATCATCCCCAACTGGACTGATTTCGCACGTGACGTTGACCACACTTCTGCGCGGTCCTGATCGTCACGGGTCGCGAGTGGACAACTGCATACAGTGGCCAGCCACGCTCAGCCCGCCCTACCCGGGACAGCTCGGACGAACGCCGGAAAGCCACCTCTGCAAGGCGTCCCGCAACCGCGGCCGTCACTGTCCGCTCCGGCCGGACGTGAGCGGACGGCGTGTGGCCTGAAACACCTTTATGAGCAGTGTTTCAGGCGTCGGCAGATCCGCTCGCCGGGGCCCGACCACTCGACACACTGGTCCGGTGGTCCCCGGCTGTGGAAGTGGTCCGCGTGCTATTAGCCTTTGCTTGGGGCACCACCCATAACATCAGCATGACCAACCCGTGGTACCGGACCCGAAATCGGAAGAGGCGAACTGCCAAGTGGCCACCGAGCCATCAGACACCAATCCCCTAGCAGCCTTCGGTGCGAACGAATGGCTGGTCGACGAGTTGTACGAGAAGTACCTGCAGGACCCGAAGTCGGTGGATCCGGCGTGGTTGGACTTCTTCAAGACGTACAGGCCAGGTGACGCGACGCCGGTGACGACCACCCCGGCCGACGCTCCCCGGCCGGACGCGGTGTCCGACAACAAGACCCCTGAGGCGCCGAGCCGCGGCACCGCTGCCGCAGCGCCCGCCTCGAGCGCTCCGGCCGCGACGACCGCCGCGAAGCAGCCCTCCACGCCGGCGCCGGCCGCTGCCCAGGCCGCACCCCAGCAGCAGCCCGCAGCCAAGCAAGCACCGGCCCGGTCCGGCGCCCCGACCGGAGGCAAGGTGAACCAGCCGCCCAAGGCCCAGCCCAAGCCCGCTCCCGCGACCAGCTCGGACGCCGAGCGGCTGATCCTGCGCGGAGCCCCGGCGCGGACCGCTCAGAACATGGAGACCAGCCTCACGGTCCCCACGGCGACGAGCGTGCGGCAGGTGCCGGTCAAGCTGCTGATCGACAACCGCATCGTCATCAACAACCACCTCAAGCGCGCCCGCGGCGGCAAGGTGTCCTTCACGCACCTGATCGGCTGGGCGCTGGTCAAGGCCCTGAAGACGCTGCCGGACATGAACGCGTCGTACGACGAGACCGACGGCAAGCCGACCCTGGTGCACCCGGCGCACATCAACCTCGGCCTGGCCATCGACATGCAGAAGCCGGACGGCACCCGGCAGCTGCTGGTGCCGTCGATCAAGGCCGCCGAGGAGATGACCTTCGCGGACTTCTGGATGGCCTACGAGGACATCGTCCGCCGGGCCCGGGACAACAAGCTCGCGCTGCCGGACTTCCAGGGCACCACGATCAGCCTGACCAACCCGGGCACGATCGGCACCCAGCACTCGGTGCCGCGGCTGATGACCGGCCAGGGCTGCATCATCGGCGTCGGCGCGATGGAGTACCCGCCGGAGTACCAGGGCGCCGCCGACGAGACGATGGCCAAGCTCGCGGTCAGCAAGGTGATGACGCTGACCTCGACGTACGACCACCGGATCATCCAGGGTGCCCAGTCGGGCGAGTTCCTGCGCCGGCTGCACCAGCTGCTGCTCGGCGGCGAGGGCTTCTACGACGAGATCTTCCAGTCGCTGCGGATCCCCTACGAGCCGATCCGCTGGGCCGCCGACCTCCCGCACAGCCACGAGGAGGACATCAGCAAGCAGGCCCGGATCCTCGAGCTGATCCACGCGTTCCGGGTGCGCGGCCACATCATGGCCGACACCGACCCGCTGGAGTACAAGCAGCGCAGCCACCCGGACCTGGACGTCGCCACTCACGGCCTGACGCTGTGGGACCTGGACCGCGAGTTCGCCACCGGCTCGTTCGGCGGCGGCGACCGGCGGTTCATGAAGCTGCGCGAGATCCTCGGCATCCTCCGCGACTCGTACTGCCGGACCACCGGTATCGAGTACATGCACATCCAGGACCCCGAGCAGCGCAAGTGGATCCAGGAGCGGGTCGAGCGCCCGCACACCAAGCCACCGCGCGAGGAGCAGCTGCGGATCCTGGCCAAGCTGAACGAGGCCGAGGCGTTCGAGACCTTCCTGCAGACCAAGTACGTCGGTCAGCGCCGGTTCTCGCTCGAGGGCGCGGAGACCACGATCCCGCTGCTCGACGAGCTCTGCGAGGAGGCGGCCGGCGCCGGGCTGGACGAGGTCGCGATCGGGATGGCGCACCGCGGCCGGCTGAACGTGCTGGCGAACATCGTCGGCAAGTCGTACGGCCAGATCTTCCGCGAGTTCGAGGGCAACATCGACCCGCGGACCGTGCAGGGCTCCGGCGACGTCAAGTACCACCTGGGCGCCGAGGGCGAGTTCGTCTCCGAGTTCGGCGACAAGATCAAGGTCTCGGTGGCGGCGAACCCGTCGCACCTGGAGACCGTCGACCCGGTGCTCGAGGGCATCGTCCGGGCCAAGCAGGACATCCTGGACCGCGGCGCCGCGTTCCCGGTGCTGCCGGTGCTCGTCCACGGTGACGCGGCCTTCGCCGGCCAGGGTGTCGTGGCCGAGACGCTGAACCTGTCCCAGCTGCGCGGCTACCGCACCGGCGGCACGATCCACGTGATCGTGAACAACCAGGTCGGCTTCACCACCTCGCCGGCCTCGTCCCGCTCGTCGATGTACTCCACCGACGTCGCACGGATGGTGCAGGCGCCGATCTTCCACGTCAACGGCGACGACCCCGAGGCCTGCATCCGGGTCGCGGACCTGGCCTTCGAGTACCGCCAGGCGTTCAACAAGGACGTCGTCATCGACCTGGTCTGCTACCGCCGCCGCGGTCACAACGAGGGTGACGACCCGAGCTTCACCCAGCCGCTGATGTACGACCTGATCGAGCAGAAGCGCTCGGTCCGCAAGCTCTACACCGAGGCCCTGATCGGTCGTGGCGACATCACGATCGAAGAGGCCGAGCAGGCGATGCAGGACTTCCAGCAGCGCCTCGAGCGGGTGTTCGCCGAGGTCCGGGACGCGAAGAACGAGCCCGACACGCCGGCGCCGTACGTCACCGTCCCGGTGTACCCGGACAAGCCGGAGGGCCCGGACGCGACCGCGATCAGCGTCGAGACGCTGAAGAAGATCGCCGACGCGTACACGACGCTGCCGGAAGGCTTCACCGTGCACCCGAAGGTGCAGCCGCAGCTGCAGCGCCGGGCGCACGCGATCACCGAGGGCCCGCTCGACTGGGCCAGCGCGGAGATCACCGCCTTCGGCTCGCTGCTGCTCGACGGTCGCCCGGTCCGGCTGGCCGGTCAGGACAGCCGCCGCGGCACGTTCGTGCAGCGGTTCGCCGCCGTCATCGACCGGGTCAACGGGCAGGACCACGTCCCGCTGCAGCACCTGGACGAGGAGAACCAGGGCAACTTCTACGTCTACGACTCGCTGCTCAGTGAGTACGCCGCGCTCGGCTTCGAGTACGGCTACTCGGTGGCGCGGCCGGAGGCGCTGGTGCTCTGGGAGGCGCAGTTCGGCGACTTCGTGAACGGCGCCCAGTCGGTCATCGACGAGTACATCTCGTCCGGTGAGGCGAAGTGGGGCCAGAAGTCCGGCGTCGTACTGCTGCTGCCGCACGGCTACGAGGGCCAGGGCCCGGACCACACCTCGGCCCGGATCGAGCGGTTCCTGCAGCTGTGCGCCGAGGACGCGATGACCGTCGCGCAGCCGTCGACCCCGGCGTCGTACTTCCACCTGCTCCGTCGGCACACGCTCGGCGAGGAGCACGTCCCGATGATCGTCTTCACGCCGAAGCAGCTGCTGCGGCGCAAGGAGGCGGTGTCGCAGCCGGAGGAGCTGACCCACGGCACCTTCCGGCCGGTCATCGGCGACGCCGAGGCCGAGGCGAACGCGGGCGCCGTCGAGCGGGTCATCCTGGCCTCGGGCCGGATCGTGTACGACCTGCTCGCCGAGCGGAAGAAGGTCGAGCCGGACAAGATCAGCACCGCGATCCTCCGGGTCGAGCAGCTCTACCCGCTGCCCGCGGACGAGGTCGTCGCCGAGCTCGCGAAGTACCCGAACGCGACCGAGATTCGCTGGGTCCAGGACGAGCCGGCGAACCAGGGTCCGTGGCCGTTCATGGCGCTGAACCTGACCGAGCACCTGGGCGGCAAGCCGTTCTACCGGGTGTCCCGGCCGGCCATGTCCGCCCCGGCGGTCGGCTCGCACGGTGTCCACGGCACCGAGCAGGCGACGCTGCTGAAGCAGGCGTTCAGCTGACGTGTACTTCACCGACCGCGGGATCGAGGAGCTCGAGAAGCGCCGGGGCGAGGAAGAGGTCTCCCTCGCCTTCGTCGCCGAGCGGCTGCGTGAGTTCGTCGACCTGAACCCGGAGTTCGAGACGCCGATCGAGCGCTTCGCCACCTGGCTCGCCCGCCTGGACGACGAGGACGACTAACCTGAGTGGATGCCCTTCGCCACGCACCCCGTACGCCGGGTCGCGGCGGCGGAGGGCATTCGCGCGTCCGGCCGCTGGCCACACACGATTCCGGCCGTCCGGCACCTGCTGACGGACGGATTGGACCTCGACCCGGGCGTCACCTTCCTGGTCGGCGAGAACGGCGCCGGCAAGTCCACGCTGGTCGAGGCCATCGCCGTCGCCTTCGGCCTGTCCCCCGAGGGCGGCTCCACCGGCGCCCGCCTCAGCACCCGCGCCACGGAGTCGTCCCTCGCCGACGACCTCCAGGTCACCCGCGGCGTCGGCGCCAAGCGGGCGGGCTTCTTCCTGCGCGCCGAGACGATGCACGGCTTCTACACATACCTGGAGCAGAACCCGAAGACCGCCGGCCCACCGGACCCGGTCTTCCACGAGCTGAGCCACGGCGAGAGCTTCCTGACCCTCATCAACGACCGCTTCACCCGGCAGGGCTTCTACTGCCTCGACGAGCCCGAGTCCGCCCTCTCGTTCTCCAGCAGCCTCGCCGTGGTCGGCGTACTGCAACGCCTGGCCGAGTCCGGCTCGCAAGTCTTGTGCGCGACGCATTCACCGGTGATCGCAGCCCTGCCGGGCGCGACCATCCTCGAGGTGGGCGAGTGGGGCATCCGGCGTACGACGTGGTCCGACCTGGAACTCGTACAGAACTGGAAGGCGTACCTACAGGCACCGGAGCGTTACCTTCGGCACGTGCTCTAGTCCGTGTGCGGCGGCCGGGTGCGACGTGGTGGGTCAGGGGCCAAGGTGCCGTCGGGGGCGATGTGTTCGAAGATCTGGTCGACCAGGTTCAGGACGTGCGGGTCGTCGACGGTGTAGATGTGCCGACGGCCCTCGCGGCGGGCGGTGATGATGCCCGCCAGGCGGAGCTTGCCGAGGTGCTGGCTGGCGGTGGCGATACTGACGCCGACCCGGTCCGCCAGGGTGCCGACGTCGTACTCCCCTTGGGCGGCCAGCGACACCAGGTGCAGCCGGACCGGAGCGGAGAGCATGGCGAAGGTGCCCGCGGCGGATTCGAGCTGCGCCTTCGTCGGTTCAGGGTTCGTCATCGCGCTGTCATTGTGACCGCTGGACCGGTCTCCGGGCAGTCCGGCGTGCCGTGGTGACGACGGTCTCATACTTTCGCAATTGCGAAAGTATCGAAACTACGGCAAGCTGGAACCATGTTCCGAGCCGCCCGCCCTGTGCTGTTGCTGCTCGCGGTGGCGATCCCCGCGGTCGTCCTGCGGCTCACCGGCACCCATCCCCCGGCACTGGCCTCGATGCTGATCTTCGGTCTCGCCGTGGTCGCCGCCTCGTTCGTGCTGGCCTGGGCCGCGGAGGCGGCGGAGATGGACATCTCGGGCGGTCTGGCGATCGCTCTGCTCGCGGTCATCGCGGTCCTCCCGGAGTACGCGGTGGACCTGTACTTCGCGCACACCGCGGGCACCAACCCGGACTACGTGCAGTACGCCGCCGCCAACATGACCGGCTCGAACCGGTTGCTGCTCGGCCTCGGCTGGTCCAGCGTCGTCCTGATCAGCCTGTACGTCGCTTCGCGGCGCAGCGGGCGCTCGGTCAAGGCTCTCGTCCTCGAGACCGGGTACCGGCGTGAGCTGGGCTTCCTCGCAGTCGCCGGTGTGGTCGCGTTCGTGATCCCGGTGACCGGTGAGATCCATCTGGTGCTCGGGCTGCTGCTGCTCGCGTTCTTCGCCTATTACCTGTTCCGGGCGGCGACGTCGGAGCACGACGACGAGCCGGACCTGATCGGGCCGGCGGCGACGATCGGGGCACTGCCCACGACCACGCGACGGATCGTGGTGGCGAGCATGTTCGTGGTGTCGGCCGGGGTGATTCTCGCCGCGGCCGAGCCGTTCGCGGACTCGCTGGTCGCGGGCGGGCAGGCGCTCGGCATCGACCAGTTCCTGCTGGTCCAGTGGCTGGCGCCGCTGGCGTCCGAGGCGCCGGAGTTCATCGTCGCGCTGCTGTTCGCGTGGCGCGGCAAGGGCGCCGCGGCGCTGGGGCTGCTGATCTCCGCCAAGGTGAACCAGTGGACGCTGCTGATCGGGAGCCTGCCGATCGCGTACGGGCTCGGTGGCGGCGGCCCCGCGCTGCACCTCGACGGGCGGCAGATCGAGGAGTTCCTGCTGACCGCCACGCAGACCCTGCTCGGCATCGCGATCCTGCTGAGCCTGCGCTTCCCCCGCTGGGCGGCGTGGACGTTGCTCGGGCTGTTCGCGGTCCAGTTCGCCGTACCCGGTCAGAGCGGGCGCTACGTGATCTGCGCGGTCTACCTGGTGCTCGCGATCGGCGCGGCCGTCCACAACCGGGACCACCTGGTGCGGACGATCATGGCCCCGTTCCGCAGCACCGAGGAGCTCGCCGCGGCCGAGCGCGCCGACGAACTCGTCAAGGTCTGAGCCTGCTTTGTTAGCGTGCACCGGTGGAACCACTGGAGCACGTGCCCTGGCCGCCTGAGCCGATCAAGACCGAGCGGCTCGTGCTGCGCGAGCCGGAGGCTCGGGATCGTACGGCGTTCATCGAGTTGCTCGCGTCGCCGGAAGTGAACGCGTACGTCGGCGGCCCCCGCCCGCGCGCCGAACTCGAGCGCGAACTGCCCGACGTGCCGCAGCGCTGGCCCGGCAGTTTCGTCGTCGAACTCGACGGGGCGATGATCGGCTGGATCCTGCTCAGGAGAGCCACCACCCACCGCCGGCCGGCCGCCACGGGCAAGGCCGATCTCGGCTACCTGTTCCTGCCGCAGGCTTGGGGATTCGGGTACGCCGCCGAGGCCTGCGCGGCCGCGCTCGGCTGGCTCGACGGCGTACTTCCCGGCGAGCCGGTGGTGCTAACCACGCAGACCGCCAACGTCGCCTCGATGCGCCTCGCCGCGAAACTCGGTTTCGCCGAGATGGAGCGCTTCGAGGCATGGAATGCCGATCAATGGCTCGGCCTACGCGTCAGCGCCGTCGCAAGAGGCTGAGCCTGCTCGCGACGCCGTCAGCTGTCAATGCCAACGCCATCGACGACCGGGACGAAGCCGTCGGGCCAGACCTGATAGGCGACCGGGAAGTCGCGCCGCCAGCCCACGTTGTCGGTGAACGTGACCTCGGTGAAGTCGTTGCCGGTGATCACGTTGCGCCTCCCTTGGCCCCGGGAGTCTTCCTTCAGACCAGTCCCGCCCCACACGCAGCCGTTCATGCGTCCGACGAACCTGCAGTCGATGAGGTCGGCGTCATAGCCGAAGTGGCCCTCCCATCGGCAGTTGACGAACGTGCAGTTCTCGAAGCGGCCTGCACCGGTGTCGAAACCGCCGAGGATCTTGAACCGGACGCGCTCGAAGGTGCAGTCCCGGTAGACGGCCGGTCTGTTCGCGAACGAGCCTTGGGCCGCAACGCCGTACTCGTTCAACACGGGCCGGACGCGCTGTCGGAAGTGGCAGTTGTCAAACTCGGACCACTCGACCACAAGACTGATGTCATTGAGCCACAGTTCGACCCCTGAAACGGCCGCCTGGAAGAAGTGCACGCCGCGAAGCCCACCACGGGGTGCGATCGCGTCCAGATCGATCGACGTCACCGGTCCTGAGACAAGCATGTCGGCCGGCGCGACGTCCCGGGCCTGACCGGGCGGTGACTGTCCGCGCCACCACCCGGGGTTGCTGTTCATGGAGACATCATCTCGGCATCTCATCGACAGCGCTCCATCTCTTGGCGCTCCCGTCCGCCCTGCTCCGGAGATCCTGTCGCCGTGATCGCGTGGTGTGCCGTGGCAGACCACCTGGCCGAAGCCCTCGACGTCCAGGGTCACGAGATGTGGGAGGTCGGCCAGCAGCGCGACGTACTCGGATGGCAGTTGCTGTGCGAAGGCTGGTAGTGGCGGCCGGAGACAGACGCTGTAGCGTTGCGCGCAGCTTTGAACTGGGTCTGCCGGTCCGAGTCCGACGGGGCCTATCAATGTGGATCCTCGGCTGCTGGTTGTGGCGGTGGGACGCTATCTGGGGAGGCTCGGGTGCCTGAGCGGTTTGTGGGTCAGTTGGCTACGGCCGGAGTCCTGTGTGTCGCGCTGGTTGCCTGTTCCGGTGAGGAGCGCGCAGAGCCGACGCCAACGCCGCAGTCGACTGTTTCTGGTTCGGCTGCGGACAAAGCCGCTGTGGCGCAGGCGTTCTCCTCCTATCGTCAGGCCCTGCTGGCGAAGGACGGCAAGATGGTGGCGGCTTCGCTGACGGCGGAGAGCCTCGAGTATTTCGCAGCGATCAGGAAGCTGGCCTTGACCGCACCAGAGACGTATCTCAGGCGAGCCAGGATGAGTGACCAACTGGCCGTGATCTTCCTGCGGACGACGGTCCCGAAAGAGAGCATCCGGAGTTGGTCGACGACTCAGTTGGCTACTCATGCGGTGCGGCGAGGGCAACTCGATGCCGCGGCCGTGGAGCGTTTGTCCGCGGGTACGATCGAGGTCTCCGGCGACATCGGCACAATATCTATGAAGCTGGACGGCAAGGAGAGCCCGCTCTCCTTCACCTTCTACCGAGAAGGCGGACGGTGGAAATTCCGCTTGATACCGCTGCTGGAGGCAGCCGAAAGCGCCCTCCGGGCTCGCGTTCAGGAGCAACACATCACCGAACGCCGCATGGTTGACGAGTCCCTGGCTGCGACCCTATCCCCCGAAGATATCCGCGCCGCATGGCTCCCGATCGGCTGACACCTTCGAACGCCGTACTGACTATTGGTCCGGCCAGGACTGTGGCAGTGGCAGACCGCGGTAGCCGTTGGGCAGCGCCTGGGTTGCCCGGCCCAGCCGTTGCTGGGCCCACACCGCGACGGCCAGTGGCCCTGAGGGGTTGACCCCTCAGATGGCCGGTTGGCGCCTCGCATGCCGGGATGACAACCGGCCAGCTCAGGGGTCAACCCCTCAATTGGTCCGGCTCAGCTCATGCCCGGGGCGACGCGTCAGGAACCGATCGTTTCGGGAGAGGCGCTAGCTCGCCTGCTGTTCGGTGATGATCGTGGGGCGGCTGCGGCGTTCCTGAGGGCCGGGGCGGCCGCGGCGGCGGCCGGAGAGGAACTTCTCGCCGGCGGCGGTGCCGGTGAACTTCGTCCGGCGGGCCCATTCCCGGCATTCGTCGATCACCGGGCACGACGTCAGGCAGAGCGCCTGCGCCTTGCGCTGCTCCCACTGGCTGGCGTTCTCGTCGTACGACGGCGCCTGTCCGACACACGCGGCCTTCGTCATCCAGTTGTCGGCCGGGTCAACGATCACCGTCAAAGTAGGCCTCATGGGCTCCCCTGCTCCTCATCGATCGGGCGGATCGGTAGGAACAGAGTGACCCCGGCGCATTGCCTCGGTGCGACGCGAATGTTTCAGCCGTGAAACGTCATCCGCTTTTGGTGTCACAACGGTGCCGGTGGCACTAACGGCGTACCAGTCGGATCTCGTGGAGGTCGAAGTACGGGTCGTGCTTGCCGGTGCCGTCCGGCTCGAAGCCGTGGCGCTGGTAGAACGTCCGGGCCTGCTCGTTGCCCTCGAAGACCCAGAGGAACGCCGGCTGCTTGCCCACGGCAACGTCGAGCAGCCGGCCGCCGAGTCCGGTCCGCCAGAACGCCCGCCGGGTGTAGATCGCCTCCAGCTCGAACGGCAGCGGCGCGTCGTCGTCGCGCCCCGGACCGGTACCGATGAACCCGGCCACACGGTCCTGGATCGGCGCGGCGGGATCCGGGTTGAGGGCGATCCAGCGATCGGCGCCGTCAGCGAGCCGGGTCGACCAGCGCTCGATCCGGCGTTCGATGTCCGAGGTGCGCTCGAGCAGCAGATCGGCCGGCACGAGACCGGCGTACGCCTCCCGCCAGCACAACAGATGGCACCACGCGCCGGCCTCGGCGTCGTCGACCGTGGCCGGCCTGATCTCGGGTTGCACTCAGACAGTAAAGACGATCTTGCCGAACACGTCGCCCGCGTTCATCTTCTCGAAGCCGGTGCGCGCCTCGGCGAGCGGCAGGACCGAGTCGATGTGCGGGGCGATCCCGGCGTTCGCCATGAACTGCACCAGCTCGGCCAGCTCGGTCCGGGTCCCCATCGTGGAGCCCTGCACCCGCAACTGCAGGAAGAAGATCCGGTTCAGCTCGGCCGACTTCGGCGCCTGACCGCTCGTCGCGCCGGAGATCACCAGCGTGCCGCCCTGCTTCAGCGACTTCAGCGAGTGCGACCAGGTGGCTTGCCCGACCGTCTCCATCACGGCGTCGACCCGCTCCGGCAGCCGCGCCCCGGACTCGAACGCGTCGTGCGCGCCGATCTCCAGCGCCTTCGCCCGCTTGGCCTCGTCCCGGCTGGTCGCCCAGACCCGGATCCCCGCGGCTCGCGCCAGCGTGATCAGCGCGGTCGCGACACCACCGCCGGCGCCCTGCACGAGCACCGTGTCGCCGGGCTTCAGACCCGACTGCGTGAACAGCATCCGGTACGCCGTCAGCCAGGCCGTCGGCAGGCATGCGGCCTGCTCGAAGCTCATCCCGGCCGGCTTCGGTACGACGTTGCGCGCAGGTACGGCGACCTTCTGGGCGAGGGTTCCCTGGTACCGCTCACTGAGCAGCGACCGCTTCGGGTCGAGCGTCTCGTCGCCCTTCCACGCCGGGTCCGAGACCACCGCATGGACGACAACCTCGTTCCCGTCCGGGTCCACCCCCGCCGCGTCGCATCCGAGGATCATCGGCAGACTCTGCTCAGCCAGCCCGACCCCCTTCAGCGACCACAGGTCGTGATGGTTGAGCGCGGTCGCCTTGACGTCGATGGTCACCCACCCCTCAGGCACGGTCGGCTCAGGCCGCTCCCCCACCTCCAAGGCGGCAGTCGGGTTCTCAGCATCGAACTTGGCGGCATAAGCAGCAAGCATGCGAACCACCTTAGGCGCTGGTCCCCCCACCGTCAGTGTCCGACCTCACCACGCCGCCGCCCCCACCGCATTTGCCTGGCCGGCCAGGGAGCTTGGGGGTTTGTCACCCAGAACCAGGGTGACAAACCCCCAACGGCGCTGGTGGACCAGGGAAATTGGGTCAGGCCGGGCGGGCTACTCCGTCGGTGTGGGCGGCGGATGCGACTGCTTCGGCTACGGCGGGGGCTACTCGGGGGTCGAAGGGGGACGGGATGATGTAGTCGGGGCGTACGTCTTCCGGAGAGATCAGGGCTGCCAAGGCGTCGGCGGCGGCGAGTTTCATGCCTTCGGTGATGCGGGACGCGTTGGCGTCGAAGGCGCCGCGGAAGATGCCGGGGAAGGCCAGGACGTTGTTGATCTGGTTGGGGAAGTCGGAGCGGCCGGTGGCGACGACGGCGGCGTGGCGGTGGGCGATGTCGGGGTGGACCTCGGGGTTCGGGTTCGCCAGGGCGAAGATCATCGCGTCGTCGGCCATTTGAGCGACGGCCTCCTCGGGGACCGTGCCGCCGGAGACGCCGAGGAAGAGGTCCGCGCCGACGAGCGCGTCGACCAGCCGGCCGGACAGGCCGCCGGTGTTGGTGTCCCGGGCGAGCGACAGCTTCACCGGGTTCAGGTCGGGGCGGTCCTCGTGCAGGACACCCTTGCTGTCCACGACGGCGAGATCGCCCACGCCCGCCTGCAGCAGGATCCGCGCACACGCGACCCCGGCCGCACCCGCACCCGAGATCACGACCCGGATGTCCGAGATCGACTTCCCCGTGACCCGCAAGGCGTTGCGCAGCGCCGCGAGGACGACGACCGCCGTACCGTGCTGGTCGTCGTGGAAGACCGGGATGTCGAGCCGCTCCTTCAGCCTGCGCTCGATCTCGAAGCAGCGCGGCGCGGAGATGTCCTCGAGGTTGATCCCGCCGAACGTCGGCGCCATCCGCGCGACCGTCTCGACGAACTCGTCCACGTCGGTGCAGTCCAGCGCGATCGGCACCGAGTCGACGCCGCCGAACTCCTTGAACAGCAGCGCCTTGCCCTCCATCACCGGCAGCGACGCGGCCGGGCCGATGTCGCCGAGGCCGAGGACGGCAGTGCCGTCGGTGACGACCGCGACGACGTTGGACTTCCACGTGTACCGCCGGACCAGCGACGGGTCTTCGGCGATCGCGGTGCAGACCCGGGCGACGCCGGGGGTGTACGCCTTCGAGAGGTCGTCGGCGTCCCGGACGTGCACCGAGGACGTGACCTCGATCTTGCCGCCGCGATGCAGTTCGAAGACGGCGTCGCCGGCGTGGGGATCAGTGGGAACGGACGACTCAACAGGTTGGGCGACCATGCGGGGACCCTTCAAGGAATCTCGAGCGGAATTTGTGATGGTGGGCGTTCGATGAGGGTGCGTCGAACGGCGCCGTTGCCAGGGGGTCACCCGTCGGCAACGAGTAAACCACATGCCTCACTGGTCTGCTGTGAGAGGCCCCACATCCTCCCGACGTGTGCCAGGATGCCGGGGATTCACAACCCCTGTCGAGGAGATTTCGCGATGAACATCGTCCCCACTCTCCGCAAGCGCCGGGTGCAGGCAGTCGCCTCGGCCGCCGTGCTCGCGCTCACACTGGCCGCCTGTGGCGGCGGCTCGGACGGCGGCGGAGGTTCCGAGGACAAGGCCAAGGCGGCCGGCATCACGCTGGTCAAGCCCGGCAAGCTGACCATCTGCACGCACCTGCCGTACAAGCCCTTCCAGTACAAGGACGGCACCAAGGTCGTCGGCTTCGACGTGGACCTGCTCGACCTGGTCGCCAAGGATCTCGGCCTGGAGCAGGAGGTCGTCAACATCGAGTGGGCCCAGGTCACCTCGGGCGCCGCGTTCCAGGCGAAGAAGTGCGACATGGGCATGGGCGCGATGACGATCACCAAGGAGCGCCAGGCCGCGATCAGCATCACCGAGCCGTACATGGACGCCACCCAGGTGCTGATGACCAAGAAGGACTCCGGCATCAAGTCGCTGGCGGACCTGCGGGGCAAGAAGCTCGGCGCGCAGGCCGACACCACCGGCAAGAAGTACGCCGACGACAACGCGGCGGCCAACGGGTACACGGTGATCCCGTTCAACGACCTCGCGCTGCAGGAGAACAACGTGAAGTCCGGCCGGGTCGACGCCGCGATCAACGACAACGGCGTGCTGTACGACTTCGTCAAGGAGAACCCGGACATGGCGGTCGTCGCCGAGTTCAACACCGGCGAGCAGTACGGGTTCGGCGCGCTCAAGGACGGCAGCGGCCCGAAGCTGGTGACCAAGTTCAACGAACTGCTGACCAAGGCAAAGTCGGACGGCAAGTACAACGAGATCTACAAGAAGTGGTTCGGGGTTGAGCCGACGAAGTGAGCACATCGACGCAAGACGTTGAGCGGAAGGGGCTGAGCCCGCGGCAGCGGGCCCAGCGCTCCCGCTGGATCCAGTACGCCGTGCTCGTCGTCCTGGTCCTGGTCGCCGCGTTCAGCGCGAATTGGGGCCAGATCGTCAGCGTGTTCTTCAAGCCCGAGTTCATCAAGTCGACGTTCCAGGACGGTGTCCTCCAGGCGCTGGTGAAGACGCTCGAGTACACCGCCGGCGCGTTCGTGATCGGGCTCGCGGGCGGCACGCTGCTGGCGCTGATGAAGCTCAGCCAGGTCGGCCCGTACCGGTGGATCGCGACGGCGTACATCGAGTTCTTCCGCGGCCTGCCCGCGATCGTGGTGTTCATCGCGTTCAGCCTGCTGCCGCTGGCGTTTCCGGGGATGACGATCCCCTGGGACCCGTACGGCGTGGTGTGGCTGGCGCTCGGCATCGTGGCCTCGGCGTACATGGCCGAGGTGATCCGGGCCGGCATCCAGGCGGTACCGAAGGGACAGGTCGAGGCGGCCCGGTCGCTCGGCATGCCGGCCGGGCTGGCGATGCGCAAGATCGTGCTGCCGCAGGCGTTCCGGATCGTGCTCCCGCCGCTGACCAACGACCTGATCCTGCTGGTCAAGGACTCCTCGCTGGTGTTCATGATCGGCGTCGCCGCGGACGGGTACGAGCTGACCGGCTTCGGCCGCGACCTGGCCAACACGTACTCGAACCTGACGCCGATCGTGGTCTGCGGGTTCTGCTACCTGCTCATCACCCTGCCGCTGGGCATCCTGGCCCGCCGGCTCGAGGCACGAACGGCGAGGACGCGCTAAATGGCACTGGTAGAGATCAAGAACCTCCACAAGTCCTTCGGCAGCAACCACGTCCTGCGCGGGATCGACTTCACCGTCGAGCAGGGCGAGGTGGTGTGCGTGATCGGCCCGTCCGGGTCCGGCAAGTCCACGCTGCTGCGCTGCGTGAACCTGCTGGAGGCCCCGCAGGAGGGGCAGGTGATCGTCCGCGGCGAGGACATCACCGATCCGGACTGTCACCTGGACGCGGCCCGGCAGCAGATCGGCATGGTGTTCCAGCAGTTCAACCTGTTCCCGCACCTGTCCGCGCTGGCCAACTGCACCGTTGCCCAGCGCACCGTTCTGAAGCGGTCCGCGGAGGAGGCCGGCAAGGTCGCCCGCGCGAACCTGGAGCGGGTCGGGCTGAGCGAGAAGATCGACGCGTACCCGGCGCAGTTGTCCGGCGGCCAGCAGCAGCGGGTCGCGATCGCCCGCGCGCTGTCGATGGACCCGGCGCTGATGCTGTTCGACGAGCCGACGTCGGCCCTCGACCCGGAGCTCGTCGGCGACGTGCTCACGGTGATGCGCAAACTCGCGCTCGACGGGATGACGATGCTCGTCGTCACCCACGAGATGGCGTTCGCGCGCGAGGTGGCGGACCGGGTGGTGTTCATGGACGGCGGCGTGATCGTCGAGCAGGGCCCGCCCGCGGACGTGATCGGCGACCCCAAGGAGGAGCGGACCCGCACGTTCCTGCGCCGGGTGCTCGACCCGACGCACGTCGAGCCGACCCAGTAGCCGCCGTACCGCTGCAGTACAACCGCCGTACGTCGTGACGCTGTGTGTCCGGGTGGTCGACGGACCGCAGCGGAACGACGGTGCCCAAGCTACGAATAGGTCTCTGTTCGGGGTTCCTCCGTGCGCTGTCCGCGGGTCGCTGTGTCAAGATGCGGACACATGGCACCGGGCCGACCGGTGCCCGGTTTTGGAGGACTAGATGTCTGTCCTGCGGAGGGCGCTGGTGCTGTCCGGCGTCCTGGTTCTCGCGGCCGCCGGGTGCGGCTCGAACTCTCTCGGAGGTGGCTCGTCCACCTCTCCCACGACGAGCGCCCCCTCCAGCGCCCCGTCGAGCGGCGGACCGGACCTCAGCGGCTCGTTGCCGGCCAAGATCAAGTCGGCCGGCAAGATCGTCGTCGGCGTCGACGCCAGCTACCCGCCGAACGAGTTCCTGCAGGGCGGCAAGACCGTGGTCGGGATGGACGTCGACCTGTTCAACGCCGTCGCGCAGAAGTTCGGCGTCACGGTCGAGTGGCAGCCCGCCGGGTTCGACACCATCATCACCGGTGTCCAGGGCGGCAAGTACGACGTCGGCGTCTCGTCGTTCACGATCAACGACAAGCGCAAGCAGCAGGTCAACATGGTCAGCTACTTCAACGCCGGCACCCTGTGGGCGACCGCGAAGGGCAACCCGAAGGGCATCAAGGCCGACGACGCGTGCGGCAAGACCGTCGCGGTGCAGAAGGGTACGACGCAGCTCGAGGACGACATGCCGAAGCGGCAGGCCGCGTGCAAGGCGGCCGGCAAGCCCGAGATCAAGCTGGTCGTTCGCGAGAAGCAGGACCAGGCGACCGCGGACCTGGTGGCCGGCAAGGCGGACGCGATGCTCGCCGACTCCCCGGTCGTGCTGTACGCGATCAAGCAGACCAACGGCCAGCTCGAGCAGCTCGGCGACATCTACGACGCCGCGCCGTACGGCTATGTGGTCCCGAAGAGCGAGACCGCGTTCGCGCAGGCCATCACCGAGGCGCTGAAGTCGCTCGACAGCGAGGGCACGTACAAGAGCACGCTGCAGAAGTGGAACAACGACTCGGGCGCCATCACCGACTTCGCCGTCAACCCGTGAGCTGACCGTCATGAGTACCGAAACTGAAGCCCGGCCGCAGGATGCTCCCGAGCGGCCGGGCGCGATCGAGGCGGTACCGGTCCGGCATCCGGGCCGCTGGGTCGCGATCGCGGTGATCGCGGTGCTGGTCGCGATGCTGGTGCACCTGCTGGTCACCAACAAGGCGTTCGACTGGAGTTTCGTCTTCGAGGCGATGAACCAGCAGCCGGTGATCAACGGGTTCCTCAAGGGCACGCTGCTGGTCACCGCGCTGTCGATGATCGTCGGGGTCGGCGGCGGTGTGGTGCTGGCCGTGATGCGGCTGAGCGACAACCCGATCCTGTCCGGTGTGGCCTGGGTGTTCACCTGGTTCTTCCGGAGCATCCCGCGGTACATCCTGCTGTTCACGATGGGCACGCTGGGGATCTTGTTCCCGCAGGGCATCCAGTTCGGGATCCCGTTCGACTGGAAGATCATCGACTGGCTCGGGATGTCCGGCGACTGGCGGTTCTTCAGCCTGGACGCCAACCAGGTGTTCACCGGGATCGTTGCCGGTGTCATCGGTCTCGGGTTGTCCGAGGCGGCCTACATGGCCGAGATCGCCCGGGCCGGCATCCTCAGCGTCGACAAGGGCCAGGCCGAGGCCGCGGAGGCGCTCGGGATGAGCAACGGCAAGGTGATGCGCCGGGTGGTGCTGCCGCAGGCGATGCGGGTGATCGTGCCGCCGACCGGCAACGAGACCATCGCGATGCTGAAGGACACCTCGCTGCTGCTCGCGGTTCCGGTGATCGGCGAGCTGTTCTACCAGCTGCAGTCGATCGGCAGCACGTTCTACAAGACGTTCCCGATCGCGGTCGCCGCGACGCTGTTCTACCTGGCCGCGACCAGCGTGCTGATGGTCGGGCAGTACTTCCTCGAGCGGCACTTCGGTCGCGGATTCGGGACCGGCAAGGCACCGCGAGCCGCGCGGCCGGCCGGGGCAGGAGGCGCCTGATGCCACTGGTGCACGCGGTCAACGTGACCAAGTCCTTCCACCACAACGAGGTCCTGAAAGGCATCGATCTGGATGTCGATCGCGGGCAGGTGGTGTGTCTGCTCGGCCCGTCCGGCTCCGGCAAGACGACCTTCCTGCGCTGCATCAACCAGCTCGAGACGATCGACGGCGGCCGGATCTGGGTCGACGACGAGCTGATGGGGTACACCGACCGCGACGGGAAGCTGTACCGCCTGAAGAACAAGGAGATCGCGGCCCAGCGGCGGGAGATCGGGATGGTCTTCCAGCGGTTCAACCTGTTCCCGCACAAGACCGCGCTGCAGAACATCGTCGAGGCGCCCACGCAGGTCAAGGGCGAATCGAAGAAGACGGCCCGTGAGCGGGCGATGAAACTGCTCGACCGGGTCGGTCTCGCGGACCGGTGCAACGCCTACCCGTCCCAGCTGTCGGGCGGCCAGCAGCAGCGGGTCGCGATCGCCCGGGCGCTGGCGATGCAGCCGAAACTGATGCTGTTCGACGAGCCGACGTCGGCGCTCGACCCCGAGCTGGTCGGTGAGGTGCTCGCGGTGATGCGGGAGCTCGCCCTGGACGGGATGACGATGATCGTGGTGACCCACGAGATGTCGTTCGCCCGCGACGTCGCCGACACGGTCGTGTTCATGGACGGCGGCGTCGTGGTCGAGGCCGGCTCGCCCAAGGACGTGATCGGGAACCCGCAGCACTCCCGCACGCAGGCCTTCCTGTCCCGGCTGCGCTCGGAGCACGACCACCCGTAGCAGAATTTTATCGCCCCGGGTCGGCCCCGCCCGCCGTGCGTCGAACGCGTTGAGGTTGGATGATGTACGGCGTGGGAGGTCGATCCGAGGGAGACGATGTGAGCAGCACGGGACGAGCCGCCGAGGTCCGCCTGAGTATCCCGGCGGACGGCGCCTACATCGCGGTGCCCCGGTCGGTGGTCGGCAACCTCGCGGCCCGCAACGACTTCACGCTGGACGCGATCGACGACCTGCGGATCGCCGTCGACGAGGCCTGCTCGCTGCTGCTGCCGCAGTCGGCCGACGGGGTCTTGGAGTGCGTGTTCGAGATCGCGCCGCCGCAGCTGACGGTGCGGACGAGCGCCGTCGTACCGAACGGCTGGCGCCCGGACACCACCTCGTTCGGCTGGACCGTGCTGACCGCCCTGGTGGAGTCGGCCGCCGCCGAGACCGTCGAGGGCCGGCTGACCATCACCGTGACGGCCACCGCGACCGCGACGGAGACCGCGTGACAGACGAGCACCTGGGCGAGTCCCAGGACTCCCCTGATCTGCGTACCCGGACTGCCGCACTGTTCCAGCAGATGGCGTCCGGCCGTCGCGATCCGGCGTCCGCAGCAGCCCGCGAGGGCCTGGTCGCGCTGCACATGCCGCTGGTGGAGCACCTGGCGCGCCGGTTCCGCAACCGCGGCGAGCCCTACGACGACCTCGTCCAGGTGGCCACGATCGGCCTGATCAAGGCGATCGACCGGTTCGACTCCGACCGCGGCGTCGAGTTCTCGACGTACGCGACGCCGACGATCCTGGGCGAGATCAAGCGCTACTTCCGGGACAAGGGCTGGGCGATCCGGGTGCCGCGGCGGCTGCAGGAGCTGCGGCTGTCGCTGACCGCGGCGACCGCCGAGCTGACGCAGGAGCTCGGCCGGGCCCCGACGGTGGCGGAGTTGTCGGAGCGCCTGGGGTTGTCGCCGGATCTGGTGATCGAGGGCCTGGAGTCCGCGAACGCTTACAACACGCTGTCCCTGGACGCTCCCGATCAGAACGAGACCGACGCGACGACGGTGCTGGACGGCCTCGGCGGCGAGGACGAGGCGCTGGAGAGCGTGGAGTACCGGGAGTCGCTGAAGCCGCTGCTGGCGCAGTTGGACACCCGGGAGAAGCGGATCCTCACGCTGCGGTTCTTCCGCGGGATGACGCAGTCGCAGATCGCCGAGGAGATCGGGATCTCGCAGATGCACGTCTCCCGGCTGCTCGCCCGGACCCTCACCGAGCTGCGCACCGGCCTGCTGAAGGAGTAGCTACAGGACCGGGTGGTCGTTGGACCCACCACCGGTCAGGGCGTCGGTGGAGACCTTCTGGAAAACGCAGACCAGAACCGTGAGGGCCAGGACGGCGAGCGCGCCGGCGATCGCCTGGGCGCCGCCGTTCCAGACGCTGTACGCGATCAGGAGCTGGATCAGCTGCGTGAACACCGTCGGCCCGCGGCTCCACCGTGCCGCCCGCCAGAGGCCACGCGCGGCGACCAGAACGAGCGCCACGCCGTACACCAGGAAGAAGCCGGCAGTGGTCAGTCCGAGCACCAGCCGGGAGCTGTGAATCGTCAAGGCTTCGGCAATTCCGAGAACGATGAGCACGAGCCCTTCCACAGCGACCACTGCCGCGGCTAATTTGAGCGGTCTCGGGACTGCGGCAGCTGGGGAGTCGGTCGGCACTTCGCCAGCTTAGTGCCCGGTGTCCGGGTGGGTCCGTGAACCTCGGCCCTACAGGGATTTGAGGTTGTGCGTAACCAAAAGAAGGTTGCAGCGGTTACTTGCAGTGAACGGGTGCTTGCGGAAGGGCCGCTCCGTCCGATTACCGGATGGAGAGAACCGCCGTGTGCCAGTTCGAAGTGTTAAGGAAGCGTTGTGATCGGATCGACAACTCCATAACCCTTGTTTCGATCCCCCAAGATTGGGAACATGGTCTCGTTCGTGAAAGCGTTCACAACAAGACGCGGCACCGACCCCCGTGCGTCACGAACCGACGAGTACAGCACCGCTGATTGGGCACAGACCTACCCGTCAGCCTACGTCAACTACTGAGAGAGATGGGATCCGCCATGGATTGGCGCCACCGGGCCGTATGCCTCGACGAGGACCCGGAACTGTTCTTCCCCATCGGCAACACCGGGCCCGCGATCATGCAGATCGAAGAGGCCAAGCAGGTGTGCCGACGCTGCGACGTGCGTGAGCAGTGCCTCGCGTGGGCGCTGGAAGCCGGCCAGGACCACGGTGTCTGGGGCGGCCTGAGCGAGGACGAGCGTCGTGCGCTGAAGCGCCGCAACGCCCGTCAACGCATCCGCACCGCCTGAGCAAGTCCTCCTTCGAGGCCCCGCGGAAAGTACCGCGGGGCCTTTGTGTTTCCCCGGCCGTCAGTCCTTCACCGGGATGTCCAGGGTGACCTGGGTGCCGGGACGGCCGTCGTGGCGGTTGCCGAACTCCAGGGTGCCGTCGAGTTCACCGAGAACCAGCGTGCGGACGATGGACAGGCCCAGATTGCCGGACAGTTCGGAGTCGAAGTTCGTCGGCAGGCCCTTGCCGTCGTCGATCACGTCGACGTGCAGCCGGCCGACCGAGCGCTCGGCGGTGAGCTCGATCGTCCCGCTCGTCTCGGCCCCGTCCCGGGCGCCGAAGGCGTGCTCGACCGAGTTCTGCATCAGTTCGGTCAGCACCATCGCCAGCGGGGTCGCGATCTCCGAGTCGAGGACGCCGAACGATCCGCTGCGCCGGGTCTCCACGGCGGTCGCGACCGTCGACACGTCCGCGACCATCGCGCCGACCCGGTCGGCGACGTCGTCGAAGTCCACGTGCTCGTCGAAGGACTCCGACAGCGTCTCGTGCACGATCGCGATCGACCCGACCCGCCGGACCGCCTCGGCGAGCGCGGCCTGCCCTTCCGGGACGGTGATCCTCCGGGCCTGCATCCGGAGTAACGCCGCGACCGTCTGCAAGTTGTTCTTGACGCGATGATGAATCTCCCGGATGGTCGCCTCCTTGGTGACCAGCTCCCGCTCCCGGCTCCGCAGCTCTGTGACGTCGCGGAGCAGGATCAGCGCCCCGACGTGCTGGCCGTCGGCCCGCAGCGGGATCGCGCGCAGGAACAGCGTGGCGTCGGAGTTCTCGATCTCGATCTCCTTGGCCGCGCGCCCGGTGACCACCGACGCGAGCACGTCGTCGACCTTGTGCCCGGACTGCAGCAGCTCGGCGGTCACGTCCTTGAGCCGCGAGCCGACCAGATCGGTGACGAGTCCCATCCGGCGGTACGCGGACAACGCATTGGGGCTCGCGAACGTCACCATCCCGTGCCGATCGACCCGGATGCAGCCGTCACCGACGCGTGGCGTGGTGGACAGCAGCCGTTCCCCGCCGTACGGGAAGATGCCGTCGGTGATCATCCGGGCCAGGTCCGTCGCGCTCTGCAGGTACGCGATCTCCAGCCGGGACGGCGTCCGGACACCGAGCAGGTTGGTGTTCCGCGCGATCACCGCGATCACCCGGGAGCCGCGGCGGACCGGGATCGTCTCGACCCGGACCGGTACGTCGTCGCGCCATTCCGGATCGCCCTCGCGACAGATCCGGCCGCCGTCGTACGCCTGGTCCAGCAGGTGCCGGCGGCCGCGCGGGATGAAGCTGCCGACGATGTCGTCGAGGTACGCCGTGGGGCCGGTCGTCGGCCGCATCTGCGCCCCGGCCCAGAACCCCAGCCCCTCGGTGTCGGGCAACCAGAGCACCAGGTCGGCGAACGACAGGTCGGCCAGCATCTGCCAGTCCGAGACGAGCAGCTGCAGGCGGTCCAGGTCGGCCTGGTCGAGCGTGGTGTGGTTGCGCGCCACATCGGTCAAAGACGGCACGCTCCGATGCTACCGAGGGCTTGTACCAGCTCCCGTGGTGGTCCGCTCGACAAGTGGGCGTGTGCGGGTGTTGATTGATCAGCTACAGATGAAAGGATGCTCGGGTGGAGTCGACGTACTGGCAGGACGTGATGGCCGCGGACTACGCGGTACCGCACGACCGTACGCTGACCGAACTCACCGAGGAGCTCGTCCGCGGGCTGGCCAGCACCAACCCGCAGGTCCGGGACGCGCTCGCCTACCCGACGCTCGCCACCTGGCTCGAGCGCGGGGTGTACGACGATCTGCTGCCGGGCTTCGGTGACGGCCTCTGCGCCGGACTGAACTACGGCCTGGGTGAGGACGGCACCGACACGGTCTTCCGGCGCTCGTTCACCGCGCTGACGCTGGCGGAGGTGATCCACCGCGACAACGCCGAGTTCCTGGTGCACGACGAGGTGGTGATGCGCTGGGGCGACCGGCTGGCGACCTGGCTGCTGCGCGAGCGCGACCTGCGCGGGTACGTCGAGGACTGCGGCTGGGCGCACGCGGTCGCGCACGGCGCCGACGCGATCGGCGCGCTGGCCCGGTCCCGGCACTGCGACACCGGCGTCCTGCGGGCGCTGCTCGACGTCCTCGCGGACCGGATCGTCAAGGACACGCCGTACCGCTGGGTGCACGAGGAGCACGACCGGGTCGCGCACGCGGTGATGACGGTCCTGCACCGGAACATGCTGACCAGCGACGAGCTCGAGCGCTGGCTGAAGCCGATCGCGGCGACCGCGGCCCAGCAGCCGTTGATGCACGAGACGCTGCCCGAGTGGCCGACGCCGAACGTGTTCAACGCCCGCGGCGTCCTGCACGTCCTGCTCAGCCAGCTCGCGATCGGGGTGAAGGGCTTCCCGATCCCGGGCGACGACGAGTTGTTCGGCCGGCCGATCGAGGCCCGGGCGGATCTGCTACTGATGCTGACCGAGGCGGTGCAGGCCTCCCAGCCGTACATCTACCGGCCGGCTACGAATCCGTCCTAGCCCGCTACCGCGGCCGTCGCGACCACGGCCCGGTGGTCGGTCCCCTGGATCGGGTACGTCGAGAACTCGCCGGGCTGGAACTGTCGCGACACCACAACGTGGTCGATCTGCGTCCGCAGCAGCGCCGGCTGGTCGGCCGGCCAAGTGCCGCGCAACCCGCCGCCGACAGTCGGCCCGACACTGCGGCAGTAGCCGCCCAGCGCCTGCCGGAAGTCCGCGTGGTCGAGGGTCGCGTTGAAGTCGCCCGCGACGACCGTCGGCGGGTCCTGCGCGCACCACCGGCGGACGGTCTGCAGATCCTTCTTCCAGGTCGTCACCGCGTCCGGCAACGGCGGGTACCCGTGATAGGCGATCAGCCGGATCGGGCCGAGGTCGCGGCCGGTGACGACGACGTTGCCGAAAGTAGTGCCGCCCTCCGATCCGAACGTGACGGCGCCGAGCGACGACGCGACCAGCACGCTCGTCGCGCTCTCGACCGCGCTGCTCGGCTGGGCCGTGAACCCCTTGTACTGCTGGTCCTGCAGCTGCGCCCGGATCTCCTCCCGGACATCGACCTGGGCCTCCGGCAACGACACCAAGTCCGGCTTGTGGTCCCGGATCAGCTGCGCCACGTCCGCAGCGCGGGCCCCGCCGCCGAGCACGTTGGCGACCATGATCGTCAGCACCCGGGCCCCGGCCGGCGCCGGACGCGCATCCGACAGTCGCCGCGGCGCGGTCAGCCCGGCACCGACCAGCGCCAGGACTGCGACCAGCGCGGCGGCGATCCGCCACCCCCGCCGTACCAGCATGAGCAGCGACAGCACCAGCACGACGACCAGACCTTGCGGACGGAACGCGGCGAGCTGGGCGAACGGCGTCACCTCGTCCAGCCCGAACAGCTCCGGATACAGCGGCACGGCAACGACGACGAGGAACAGTACGGACAGCACGACGCGCCGTACGAACCATGCCTTTTCGTTATCCATGCACCAACCTGATGGTCTAGTGGCCGGTCCGACCGGACGGTAGCGTGCTCCGTTGCGCCTGTTTGTGTCCCGAGGAGGTTGCAGTGTCCCGATTGTCCGCGGTCAGACCCGCGTACTGGATCTCCGGCGTACTTCTGACGGCAGCGGTCGTCCTACCGCTGCTCGTACCGACGTACGCCAAGCCAGACCCGCACCTGTGGGGTTTCCCCTTCTTCTTCTGGTACCAGCTGATGTGGGTGTTCCTGTCCGCGATCCTGGTCAGCATCAGCTACCGGCTGATCCGCACCGAGGAGAAAAAGCGGCGGGCGGCCCAGGGGCTTGGTGACCCTGAGGCCAAGGACGCCGCCGGCGCGAAGGAGGGCGACCAGTGAACACCGATGTCAACTGGGTGCAGCTGATCATCGTCATCCTGATCTTCGGCGCCGTCACGGTGATGGGCTTCATGGCGTCCCGGTGGCGCAGCGCCGGCCACCTCGACAACCTCGACGAGTGGGGTCTGGGCGGGCGCGGCTTCGGCACGTTCATCACCTGGTTCCTGCTGGGTGGCGACCTCTACACGGCGTACACGTTCATCGCGGTGCCCGCCGCCATGTACGCGACCGGCGCGATCAGCGGCTTCTTCGCGGTGCCGTACACGATCGTCGCTTACCCGATCGTCTTCGTCTTCATGGCCCGGCTGTGGTCGGTCTCGCACCGGCACGGGTACGTCACGCCGGCCGACTTCGTCGGCGGCCGCTACGGCAGCAAGGCGCTGTCGCTGGCCGTGGCCGTGACGGGCATCCTGGCCACGATGCCGTACATCGCGCTGCAGCTGGTCGGTATGCAGGCGGTGTTCGAGACGATGGGCCTCGGCGGCAACAACACGCTCGCCAAGGACCTGCCGCTGCTGATCGCCTTCGCGGTGCTGGCGGCGTACACGTACTCCTCCGGTTTGCGGGCGCCGGCGATGATCGCGTTCGTCAAGGACATCCTGATCTACCTGGTGATCCTGGTCGCGATCTTCTACCTGCCGCACGTGCTCGGCGGCTGGGACTCGATCTTCGGTGCGGCGCAGGAGAAGCTGGCCAAGCCGAACCCGGCGACCGGCAAGCCGACCGGGGCGTTCATCCCGGGTGAGGCGGGCTACGTGTCCTACTGGACGCTGGCGCTCGGCTCCGCGATGGCGCTGTTCATGTACCCGCACTCGGTGACGGCGGTGCTGTCGACCAAGACCCGCAACGTCGTACGGCGCAACGCCACGCTGCTCCCGGCGTACTCGCTGCTGCTGGGTCTGCTCGCCCTGCTCGGCTTCATGGCGATCAAGGCGAACGTGAACATCAAGGGCCTGGACGGCCTGGCGAACCCGCAGCTGGCGATCCCGCGGCTGTTCGACCAGGAGTTCCCGGCCTGGTTCGCCGGGATCGCGTTCGCGGCGATCGCGGTCGGCGCGTTGGTGCCGGCGGCAATCATGTCGATCGCGGCGGCCAACCTGTTCACCCGCAACATCTACCGCGACTTCATCAAGCCGTCGGCCACCCCGGCGCAGGAGGCGAAGGTCTCCAAGCTGGCGTCGCTGCTGGTGAAGGTCGGCGCGCTGGTGTTCGTGCTCGGGATGGACAAGACGGTCGCGCTGAACCTGCAGCTGCTCGGCGGTATCTGGATCCTGCAGACGTTCCCCGCGATCGTGGTCGGTCTGTACACCCGCTGGTTCCACCGGTACGCGCTGCTGGCCGGCTGGGCGGTCGCGATGCTGTACGGCACGATCACGGCGTACAACGTGGTGAACCCGGCGACGAAGAAGCACTTCGGCGGTTCGCTGGCGAACATCCCGGGCACCACCACCCCGGCGTACATCGCGCTGATCGCGTTCGTGCTGAACGTGGTCGTCGTGGTCGTGCTGACGCTCGTCTTCCGGGCCCTGAAGGTGCCGGACGGCAAGGACAGCACGCACGCGAGCGACTTCACGGCGGACCGCGGCGACCCGGGGGTGCACGACCTGCCGGAGATCATCGACGAGGGCGGAGCGGCCACCGCGAAGTCCTGAAGTCCACCGAGGGCGGCCCGGGTTTCCGGGCCGCCCTCACCTTTTGCAGTTAAGTCGACACGCTGCGGGGTCAGCTTGCCCGGTTTCGGGCCGCTGATTCGGCAGAATCGCACCGTGCTGCTGGTCCTCCTCGTCATGGTGCTCGCTGCCGGGGCGGCGCTCGCGACCGGCGGACGGTTCGGCCGGCTGGCCGCGAACACGTTGACCGGTGTGCACTGGCTGGCCGCGGCGGCGATCGGGCAGCTACTCGGATCCCTGTTCGGCGGGACGGCGTACCCGGTCGGACTGCTCGGGTCCGCGGTCTGTATCGCGGTCTTCCTGCGGCTGAACCTGCGGCATCCGGGCGTCGGCCTGCTGGCGCTGGGATTCTTCGGCAACGCGGTCGTCGTGGCGCTGAACGGCGCGATGCCGGTGTCGCTGGCCGCGTTGGCGCGCGCGGGCGTCGGCGACGCGGTGCTGACCGATCCGCGGCACGAGGTGTCCGACGCCGCGACCCGGCTGCCCTGGCTCGGGGACGTCGTACCTGTCGCGCTGCCCGGTCTCGGTCAGGCGGTCAGCCCTGGCGACGTCCTGATCGCGGCCGGAGCCGGCCTGCTGCTGTACGCCGGGATGGGCGCCTCCGGACGCGTCCCCGTCACGGCCGCGCCGGTCTGGGACGACCTGGAGCCGTGTGCCGGTACGCCGGCCCTGCTGCGCCTGTCGCCTCGGGCGAGTCGGGAGCTCTCAGAACCGGCTATGCCTTCAGAAACGAAAACCGCGCCCGACGATCCGGCGGAGTGAGTCGACCACCACCGGGTCGTACTCCGCACCGATCCCCAGCCCGATCGACTCCATCGCCTTGTCCGGCGACTGTCCCGAGCCCTCGCCGACGAGCTGTTCGTAGGCCAGGGCAACATTCACGATCCCGCTCTCGACCGGGATCCCCGGGTTGTTCGCCCGCCCGTGCCGGTACGGATCGTTGGAGTGCCGGACGATCTCCGCGACATGATCCAGCACGCCGGACCGCTCGATCACCGACGCCCCGATCTCCGCCGCACGCTGCCGCTCCTCCCGCGTCCGCAGCAACGAAGCCCCACCCGGACTCGGATCCGCCAGCGCCAACTGCCCCACCCCCGACAGCAAGGCGGCGTACTCCAAGGCCTCCATCCGCGCCGGCGTCAACCCGAGATCATTCCCGATCGCCACCGCCAACGCCGCCGTCCGCGCATTCTGCCCCGGACTACTGAACCCGGCGATCTCCGTACTCCGAGCCATCGACCGCACCGTCGTCCGATAGGTCCGCTGCGCGGACGAGTACCGGCGAAACGCGAACTGCGTAAGCAGCAGCGGCACAAGCACCAGCGGCGGAGCCCACAGCCCCGCGATCGAAGTCCCCGCCGCGAGCAGCATGCCGCTGATCGCCATCGCCATCCCGATCCGCGCCGTTACGCCCAGCTCGTCCCGCAACGCCGCCGGGAACGGCCGGTTGAACCGCTCTGTCGCCTGACCGGCACCGACAATCGCGTCGAGAGCAGCAGCGGACGAGACCGCGAGCAACATCGCGCCGCCCAGCGGCAACGCGTGCGATGCGGAGCCGTTCCAGGCCAGGCCGTCCGGCACTATCGCGGCGAAAACCACCGCTGCGGCCCCGACGGAGAGCAGCCGCCGGCACGACACGACCGCGTCCCACCACAGTCCGGCGACGACACGCGGCAGCAAGCCGACGGCGGTAGCCACCGCGACGACGGCGACGACTTGTGCGACCTCCGGAGCGACCGGCACCTCCGGCCCACGCAACAAGCAGTAGCCCAAAGCGGCGCTGGTCGCGATCGGCGCCCGGTTGCGGGTCCGGTCGACCCGGAACTGAACCATCTCACCGATCGCGATCAAGACTCCGAACGTCAGTGCGAACGGCCAGCCGGTGACTCCACGATGGATCGTCATGACCAAGCCTGCGATCCCCAGCAAGGCGCCCGCGACCAGGATCACCACACCGCTGCCGGAGCTCCGGAACTCGAGCCCCCCGGACTCGTTCGACACACTCATGCCGGTCCCGCCGCCGATCCGGTGGCACCGCCACCACTGCCGAGACTCAGGTCGTCGTGGTCGATCGATGTCTGGAGCTCGGCGTTCGGAGCCGGCTGTTCGGCAGCCGCCGGTTTCCAGCCCTCTCGCCTGACAACCTCGACGAAGGCATCAACGAGCTTCGGGTCGAAATGGGTGTAGCGGTCCTGCAGGAGGATGGCGATCGTCTCGTCGACGGTACGGGCCGGACGGTACGACCGAGTCGATGTCAACGAGTCGAATGCGTCGACGATGCCGATGATCCGCGCGAAGTACGGAATGTTGTCGCCACTGAGACCGGCCGGGTACCCCGTGCCGTCGTACTTCTCATGGTGATGGAGCACCGCGGACTTTACCTCTTCGAGGAACGGGATGTTCCCGATCAGCTCGACACCGCGCGCCGGGTGCAACCGGATCGCGTCCATCTCGGAGTCGTCCAGCCGCCCGGGTTTGCGGATGATGCTCGTCGGCACGCCGACCTTCCCGACATCGTGCAAGAGTCCGGCGTGCTCGAGAGCCTGCTGCCTGTCATCGGGAAGCCGGAGTTGGCGACCCAGCATTCCGACACCTTCGCTCACTCGCTCGGAATGCCCACGGGTGTAGAGATCCTTGGTCTCGATCACTTCGATGAAGGCCCGCATCGTGGCCGCCTGCGCCTGGCGCTCGGCCTCGTACTGCGAGAGCGCCCAGCGGGCTACCAGTAGCGGTCCCAGAATCAGCACCCCGGCGAGGATGTTCAGACCACCGATCCAGATCACGCCCATGGAGAGGCCGAGCAGGCCGTAGCCCAGCACGGGGACAGCCGTCGTGCGGACCACGTGGCGAAGGAACTGTTTCACGCCGCTTGGGCCTCGTTCGAGGGCGAGCACCATGGAGATCAGCAGCGCGTTGACGACTTGCAGTGCGATGCTCGCAACGGTCGTCGCCACGATGGCGTCGGGGATCCGGCGCAGGACCTCGTCCCCGACCGGGCCGTCCAAGGCGACGTAGGCCAGCGCACCGCCGCCCGCGGACAGCACACGCTGGGCGCTGTTGAAGATCCGTTTGATTGCCGGCGCGGGGGCTTGGACCAGGGATCCGGCCGCGGCCACCACCACTGCGGCCTCAGGTCCGGCGATCACATAGACGGCAACAAGGACGACCGACACGAGTTCGATCTGCCGTTGGGTGTGCACAGATCGGAGCGAACTTGCGACAAGAGCGACCAGGCAGAGGCCGGCCACGACAAGGGGATCGTGGGTTGCGGAGATGGCCATGCCCAGTGCGACCAGAGCAGCAGCTGCTGTCACCGAGACAACGAGCCGCAGCATCCTGACCCGAGGGCGCCACGTCATCCCATGCCCTCCACGACAGAAGGTTCACCAGTCCCAGACGTCGCCGGTCATAATACGTCACCTCCGATCAGCGGTCGCGGTCTTACGCCAAGTGATCACCGGGCGTAGGGGGGCAGACAGCACTTCGCTGACTCTGAATTTTGCTCATCAGGACTGCGCCGAAACACTGTAAACCCAAACGTGACCCGCCGGACGAAGTGAGGATCCCGGCGTGATATGAGAGACTGTGACTCTTTGCAGTTGTTTCAAGGAGGCTTAGGAAATGGGAAAGACCGGCCGGAAGCGTCGCGCACGCAAGAAGAAGGGCGCGAACCACGGCAAGCGCCCGAACGCCTGACCCCAGGCGGCTACAGACAGCGAGGACCTCGGAGAAATCCGGGGTCTTTGCGATTTGGTCACAGCTTTACAGCAGACCACCTTTGACAGAGGTTCTGTAATCGGAGAGTTCCCGCCCGCGTACTGAATGCTATCTTTCAAACGATCGTTGGATATTGCGCCCGGCTCCGGGGGCTGTGGACAGCGGCCGACGGCCGACAGCGGATCCCTCTAGAGTTGGGCCCGGAAGTTTCCGGTACTGACCGATATCGGGCCTGGGTCCGAGGAGGGTAGGGAGATGGGCGAGTCAGCGGCACCAACGCTGAGCGAACTCCTCCGTACTTTCCGTACCCGGGCCGGCCTCACCCAGGCCGCCCTCGCCGAGAAGGCTGGCCTCAGCGAACAAGCCATCAGCGTCCTCGAACGCGGCACCCGCAGCCGCCCCCGCATCGACACCATCCGCGCCCTCACCGCGGGGCTCGCGTTGACCCCTGCGGAAGCCGAGCGGTTCCTCACCGTTGCCCGCGGCAAGCTTGGCACACCACGCGGGCCGACCGCGCGCAAGGAGCCGTCGACGAGCGGGGACCAGCTTCCGACGCCCTGGCAACTACCGCCGGCCGCCGCGGACTTCACCGGGCGGGCCGCGCAGGTCGACGCAATCCTTTCCGCGCTGCATGACTCTGCCGGCGACGGTGCCGCTGCTGTCCGCCTGGTCACCATCACCGGAATGGGCGGAATCGGCAAGACCACACTGGCCGTCCATACCGCGCACAAGTTGGGCGGCAGCTACCCGGACGGCCATCTCTACTTGAACTTGCGCGGCTACGGCCCCGGTGCGCCCATGACCCACACGGACGCCCAGCGTCACTTGCTGCGCTCACTGGGTTCCGACCTCGCATCCATACCCGACGGCGTCGACGAAGCGGCCGCGCTGTTGCGATCGCAGCTCGCCGGTCGGCGAGTGCTCATGCTGCTCGACAACGCCGCCGATGTTAGGCACGTCCTGCCTTTGTTGCCCGGTCACCCGGGCTCAGCGGCGATCATCACCAGCCGCGGCTCGCTGGCGAACCTACCGGGGGCACGTCAGATCCTTCTCGATGCCTTGTCCGAGTCGGAGTCCATTGACCTGCTGGCCGGCGTGATCGGCCCAGCACGGGTTACCTCGGAGCCTGACGCCAGCCGGATCCTGGCCACATACTCGGGCCGGCTGCCCTTGGCGATCCGGCTCATCGGCGGCCGCCTGGCGACCCGGCCGAGCTGGCCGATCCAGCACTTCGTGGATCTGTTGCAGGACGAGGAACGACGACTCGACAGCCTCGGCTCCGACGAAAGCGGTGTCCGGGCAAGCATCGCGAGCTCGGTGCGCTTCCTCGAGACCAGTGACCGCGAACTCGACCGCCAGGCGGCCCGTGCGCTTCCACTGCTGTCAGTTCTGGACGGCTCCGACCTGATCACGGCTGTTGTCGCGGCGCTCCTCGAGACCTCGCTCCGCCGGGCAGACACGATCGTCGAGCGCCTGGTCGATCTCAATCTGCTGGAATCGGTAGCGCCCGGGCGCTACCGATTCCACGACCTGATCCGTGCGTACGGCCGGGAGGTGGCCGAACAATCACTGAGCCCTCTCGAGCGCGACGAGATCATTGCCCGCAGCCTCCGGTTCTACACCGAGGTCGGCTGGGTCTGCCAGGCGCTCACGCATCCGACCAGCCCGCGGATGCCGCTGGCGACAGTCGGCAGCAGCGGGTTGGTTCCGACGTTCAGCAGCCGGGAAGCCGGCCTGCGTTGGCTGGACGCCGAGCATCGGAACTTGCTGGACCGCTTCCGGCAGGCTAGACAGACAAGCCTGGCGGACAGCGCGCTGCTCGCGGAACTGCCACTGGCGTTCTTCGGCTATCACGAGTCACGACGTCGCTGGCAGGAGATGCGCGAGTTGAGCGCCGGTGCCATCGACCTGGCGCAACGGCATGATCGGCTCGCGACCGCAGCCTGGCTGCAGCACGACAGCGCCATTCCCGACGCGGAGACCGGCGGCGCAGACGCGGCGATCACCACCATCGGAATCGCTCTGCAGATGTTCGCCGAGATTGACGATCGGTTCGGCCAGGCACGCTGCTGCTCGTCCCTGGCCTACTTGCTCGGTCTGGAAGGACAGATCGACGACGCGCTGGCATACGGCCGGATAGCCCTCGCCCTCAGTCGCACGATCCAGGACGCGACGTTGGAGGGTGTCTCGCTCACAGCCGTAGGTGGGCTCTACGACCGCGTCGGGGAATTCGAGGCCGCCGACGAAGCATTTGCCGAGGCCATCGCCCTGGCCGAGCGCGCGGGCGACTCGCGGGCGGTCTTCAAGCGGTACCTCAACGCGGCCTTTGTCCATGTCCAGGTCGGACGATTCCAGGTCGCCGAACGCATGGCGTTACAAGCCTTGCATGTGGTGGAGCAGGCCGGCGACGCCACCTTCCAGGGTGAGAGCCACCATCTGCTTGCCATCACCCACGCCGCCCAGGGAAACTTCCATGCAGCCACCGAGCACATCGAGTCCGGCCTGCGGATGGCCCGCCTGTCCCGTGACGTCGAACGGGAAGGTCGGCTCTACGTCGAACTCGCGAGAATCAGCGCCGCCCAGGGTGATCAGGGCGCAGCGGCAAAGCAGTTGAACACGGGCCTGACGGTCCTCAGAAATGCCTCCGCGGTTTACAGCGCGCAGGCGCATGAGCTGCTCGAAAAACTCCACCGCGGCGAACTCGACACTTATGAGGTCGTCGCCTACGCCATCTGACTCACAACCGATCAATCCGTGGTGGTGATGGTCGTTTCCACTTGGATTTGGGTCAGGCGGAGGAGGATTTTCTGGCGGAGGGCGTCGGGGGCGTGGTCGGAGCCGCAGGAGCGGTGGACCAGTTTCTTGACGCAGCGTTCCAGGTCGTACTCGTCGAGGCAGGGGGCGCACTCTTCGAGGTGCTGGCGGATCTCGTCGGAACTGGCGTCCTCGAGTTCGTTGTCGATGAAGACGTAAACCCGTTGCAGGATCTCTCCGCAGTCGACGTCGTGGGGCTCGCCGCAGCTCACGACTCCTCCTTCTCCGCAGCTCGGTCGGTGCTCGCGCCGGCCGCGTCCGTGCCGGTTTCCGCCGGGATCAGACCGCGGTCCCGGGCGTAGTCGCCGAGCAGGTCACGCAGCTGGCGCCGGCCGCGGTGCAGCCGCGACATCACGGTGCCGACCGGTGTGCCCATGATCTCGGCGATCTCCTTGTAGGCAAAGCCCTCGACATCGGCCAGGTACACGGCCAGCCGGAAGTCCTCCGGGATGGCCTGCAGAGCCGACTTGATGTCGGAGTCGGGCAGGTGCTCGAGCGCGACCGCCTCGGCCGACTTCAGGCCGCCGGGAGTGTGCGACTCGGCGGCGGTGAGCTGCCAGTCCTCGATCTCCTCGGTCGGCGACTGGGTCGGCTGGCGCTGCCGCTTCCGGTAACCGTTGATGAACGTGTTCGTCAGGATCCGGTACAGCCACGCCTTCAGGTTGGTGCCCGGCGTGAACTGGTGGAACGAGCTGTACGCCTTCGCGAAAGTGTCCTGCACCAGGTCTTCGGCGTCCGACGGATTACGGGTCATCCGCATCGCCGCGGCGTACATCTGGTCCAGGAAGGGCAGCGCTTCACGCTCGAACCGCGCGGTGCGCTGCTCGGGCGTCTCGGTCGTGGTGGGAGTCGGCATCGGGATCGAGAATACCGGGGTCTTCCCAGTACTCCGCGCGGGAGCCTCTCTCGTCGCCATCATGTCCATCACAACACGCCCGGCCGCGGGGGCATTCCCGCCGTCCGGACCGGCTCAGCCGGAGACCTCGCGGATCACCCATTCGAACACAGCTTCGACCAGCACGTCGTACGCCTCCTGCTGGTCCAGCTCGGCCCGTTTCGGCACCTTGAACGAGTGGTCGGCGTCCGGGACCACGGCCATCTCGGTCAGCGGCGGGAACTCCTCGGGGGTGCCGAACGGGTCCCGCTCCCCCTGCACGACGAGCGTCGGCAGCCCGGCGGACTGGAGCTCGGCGACCCGCGACTTCTCCGGTTTCCCCGGCGCGTGCAGCGGAAAGGCCAGTGCGAGGACGCCGGAGGCGCCGAGGCTGCCGGCGGTCCGGCAGGCGACCCGCGCGCCGGCGCTCCGGCCGCCGATCACCAGCGGCGTCCGGACCCGGAGCTGGCCGATGATCGCGATCCAGGCCTCGTCGAGGAGCTTCGGCGCCGGTGCCAGCTTGCGGCCCGCGCGGCGCCAGGGCTGCTCGATCAGGAACACGTTGATGTCCTGCTTCGGCAGCCGGGCGGCCAGCGCGACCAGGTCCCCCGACTCGATCCCGGCCCCGGCACCGTGACCCAGAGCCAGCGTCGCCACCGGCCGCCGGGCGCGGTGCGCCACGATCCGGGCCTCACCGTGCGGCGTCCCCACAATCCGTTCGTCGGTCACCCGCCCCATCCTGTCACCCGGACCGGGGAACCACGGGGCGCGAAACCCGGAAGAACGGCTCAGAAGAGCGTGGTCGGGCTGTCCTGCGGGTCCTCACCGTCGGGCGGCAGCGGGTCGAGGAGGTGGCGGCCGTTGTTCTTCACCGAGCCGACGGCCTTCGAGACGGCGTACTCCTCCAGCCGGCCGGGGGCCGCCGGGACGAGCAGCTTCAGCAGGTCGTCGGTGTCCGAGGACAGCGGGTCGAGCCACGCGTCGTACCGCTCGCGCTCGACCAGGAGCGGCATCCGGTCGTGGATCCGGCCGAGGTCGTCGGTCGCCGAGGTGGTGAGCACCGTGCAGGTCCACAGCCACGCATCGTCGGACTCCGGGTCCTCGACCGACTTGTCGCGCCAGATCTCGTACAGCCCGGCCATCGAGAGGATGCTGCCGTCCGGCGGGTGGATGAAGTACGGCTGCTTGACCGGTTTGCCGTTCAGCTTCTCCTCGGCGGTGTACCACTCGTAGTACCCGTCGGCGGGCAGGATGCAGCGGCGGGTGGCGAACGCCTTCTTGAAGGCCGGCTTCTCCGCGACGGTCTCCATCCGGGCGTTGATCAGCCGGTTCCCGATCGAGGTGTCCTTGGCCCAGGACGGCACCAGCCCCCACTTGACCGTGGTCAGCTTGCGGACGGTCTCGTCGGGCTGCTCGCGGTTCTTCCGCTCGACCACCGCGATCACCTGGTTGGTCGGCGCGACGTTGTAGTTCTCGCCGAGCTCGTCGACGGACTCCCGGACGTTGCCCGCCTGGATCTCGAACTCCTCGACGAGGTCCGACGGGGCCCGGCTGGACGCATACCTACCGCACATGCCCCCAGCCTAGGCCGCACGACCGACAGAAAGCTGGGTCGCCACGGCCGACGAGCCGTCGACGGCGACCTGCCCGTCCGCGACCGCGTCCGCCCACGCGAGACGGCCCGCGAGCAGCTCGTCGGCGATCTTCTGTGACACGGTGACAACCGCCTCGGGCGCCTCGTCCGGTACGACGGTTGCGCGCCAGGACTCGAACCGCAGCCGGCAGTTGCTGCCCTCGACGTGCAGCTCGACCACACCGCCGACTCCGCCGGCCGCCCGGCGCAGGATCTCGGCCAGCGGCAGCAGGTACCAGTGGTGGCGCACAGCGTCCGTCGAAAGGTGCTCGGCCAGCAGTGGACTCCCCCACGCGGCCAGCGCCATCACCACCGGTACGAGTTCCCTGCCGCGGTCGGTCAGGTCGTAGACCCGGACGGGCGCCGACGGCGCGAACATCCGCCGTTCCACGACTCCGTCCGCCTCCAGCTCCTTCAACCGCGCCGCGAGGACGTCGGTGCTGATCCCCGGGAGGTCGGCGTGCAGATCGGTGTACCGCCGTGGACCGAAGGCGAGCTCGCGGACGATCAGCAGCGTCCACCGCTCGCCGACCACATCCAGCGACCGGGCAGCGGCGTCGTACTGCGCATAGCTTCGGCGGGGCATGTGGACAGCCTAGCTTGGACCCGCCAAGTATGTACTTGGAAGAACCAAGTAGCATGCCGTCCGCAGACGACGAAGGGGTGGGGCGATGGAGTATCGGCAGTCCAGCAAGCTGACCGGCGTGTGTTACGAGATCCGCGGGCCGGTGGTCGAGCAGGCCGACGCCCTGGAGGCCGCCGGGCACAGCATCCTGCGGCTGAACATCGGCAACCCGGCGCCGTTCGGCTTCGCGGCCCCCGAGGCGGTGCTCGCCGACCTGGTCGCGCGGCTCCCGACCGCACACGGGTACACCGATGCCCGCGGCATCCGCTCCGCGCGGCAGGCGCTGGCGACGTACTACTCCCAGCGCGGCTACACCGACGTCGACGAGCACGCGGTCTACCTCGGCAACGGGGTCTCCGAGCTGGCCGGGATGGCGATCCAGGCGCTGGTCGACACCGGCGACGAGGTGCTCATCCCCAGCCCGGACTATCCGCTGTGGACCGCCGTGACCCGGTTCGCGGGCGGTACGCCGGTGCACTACGTGTGCGACGAGTCCGCCGAGTGGCAGCCCGATCTCGCCGATCTGGAGGCGAAGATCACCGACCGCACCAAGGCGATCGTGGTGATCAACCCGAACAACCCGACCGGCGCGGTCTACTCGCCCGAGGTTCTCGCCGGGATCGCCGAACTGGCCCGCCGGCACTCGCTGATGGTGTTCAGCGACGAGATCTACGACCGGATCGTGTACGACGGCGCCACCCACCACCACTTCGGCGCGCTCGCGCCGGACGTTCTGACCCTGACGTTCGGCGGCCTGTCGAAGAGTCACCGGATCGCCGGCTTCCGGGCCGGCTGGCTGGTCGTCTCCGGTCCGCGCGCGGCGGCCCGCAACTACCTCGAGGGCCTGACCATGCTGGCCGGGATGCGGCTGTGCCCGAACGCGCTCGCCCAGCACGTCATCGAGGCCGCGCTGACCGACCACACGCTGGACGAGCTGATCCGCCCTGGCGGCCGGCTCGAGGCCCAGCGCACCACGGCCTGGGAGACGCTGAACGAACTTCCCGGGGTGTCCTGCGTCAAACCGAAGGGCGGGCTGTACGCCTTCCCGCGGATCGACCCGCAGGTGCACCCGATCCACGACGACGAGAAGTTCGTGCTCGACCTGTTGCTGCGGGAGAAGATCCACATCGTCCAGGGCACCGGCTTCAACTGGCCGCGGCCGGACCACGTCCGGATCGTCACGCTTCCCGAGGCGGGCGACCTGGAGGTGGCGATCCGCCGGATCGGCCGGTTCCTGGACAGCTATCAGCAGTAACGAAGGAGGAGGCAACGTGCGAGTCGCGGTGCTGTGTGGCGGCGAGAGTTCGGAGCGGGACGTCTCGCGGTCGTCCGGCTGGGCAGTGGCTCAGGCGCTCGCCGGTCGCGGTCACGACGTGGTGCTGATCGATCCGGCCGCGGAGCAGCCGATCCTGGCCGACCCCGTGCCGGCCGGCGATTCCGTCGTACCGGTGCCCAAGGAGCCTCCGGCGCCGGCGGACCGCGCTGTGCTGCGACGCCGGATGTACGGCGCACTCACGGCTGGACCGGAGCAACTGCGGAGCGCCGACAAGGTGTTCATCGCTTTGCACGGCGGCTGGGGTGAGGACGGGCACGTGCAGGCGTTGCTGGAGCTGGCGGGCATCCCGTTCACGGGTGCGGGTCACGACGTCTGTGCCGTTGCCTGGCACAAGGGTCGTTGTCAGGCGGTGCTCGAGGCCGCCGGGATCCCGGTGCCGGCGCGGGTGCTGTACAACCCGTCGGAGCAGCGCGAGCCGCCGGTCGGAGTCAAACAGCTGCTGGCGAGCGGACCGGTCGTGGTCAAGCCAGTTGCCGACGGCTCCAGTGTGGCCGTGCGCAAGGTCGACACGCTGGATGCCGTGCGGGCCGAGGGCGAGCTGATCGTCGAGCCGTTCCTCGGAGGCCGGGAGTTCACCGTCGCCGTGATCGGTGGGACTGCGCTGCCCGTGGTGGAGATCGAGCTGACCACGGAGGTCTTCGACTACGCGGCGAAGTACCAGCCGGGCGCCGTGCGCGAGGTCTGTCCCGCGGAGATCGCGGTGGACTTCGCCGAGGAGCTGCAAGACCTCGCGGTCCGGGCGCATCAGGCCCTCGGGTTCGGTACGACGTACTCCCGCGTCGACTTCCGCTGCGACGACGCCGGTACGCCGTACTGCCTCGAGGTGAACGCGCTGCCCGGCCTCACCCGGGGCAGCCTGGTCCCGGTCGCCGCGAAGGGCGCCGGACTGAGCTACGACGAGCTCGTGGAAAGGTTGCTCAAGGCATGAGGCGGCGGATCGCCCACCCCGTGTCAGGCGATCCGCCGCCGGATTGATGCGCCCGGCCGCCCCCCTGTAGGCGTCCGGACGCAGGTCTCAGGTTCTGGCCAGCTCGTCGAGCAACCTCCCGGCCATCGCGTCGCTACCCGGCAGGCCCTCGATCCAGATCCGGGCCAGCTGGGGTACTTCGGTGTCCAGCCGCCACTGCGTGATCAGGGCTCGTACCGTCGCGACCTGGTCCGGCAGGTTCGGCTCGCGGCCGACGAGCGCCGCCGCGCGGTGTGAGCCGACGCGGCCCAGTACGTCACCGCCGCAGAACACGATCCGCAGGCATTCCGCGACGTCGACGAGGCGGAGTTCGCGGTCGAACGGCGTCGTGCCCGGCGGAGTGAGCGGTTCGACAACCACCAGTGCGTGGGTTTGCGGTACGGAAGTTCCACGGAATTCCGCCTCTCGGTAGAGCTCGCCGAGCCGGGACCGCAGGTGCGCCAGGCTGGACAGCCCGGTCAGCGGGTCCTCGCACGACAGCGAGTGCAGGTAGACAAGGGAGGCCTCGGCCCAGCTGGAACTGAGTGCGCGTACCGCGGCGAAAGCCGGCTCGCCCCCGGCGATCGAGCGGTACAACGCACTCAGCCCATCAAGTGCCTCCACCAGCGAGACTCCATCGGCCGCGAGGCGGCGTCCGGTCTCGTCCGATGCAGGCACGACATCGGCACCGTCGTGCAGCGCCTCGGCGATCGCGAGATAGGCGCTGCAATCGGTACCAGCTGTGCCGTGCGGTTCCCTCCGCCCGCACGGTGGTTCCCCCGAACTTGTGGTGGACGACGCTTCCGGCTTGGTCCGGGCGGGCGACCCCGCCAGGTTCAGGGACTTGGCCGGACGCAGGTCGAACCGTCTGCGGATGTCCGCGAACAGCGACATGGCCCTCCTCGAAAAACAGCCCCGTCAGTCTCCCGACCGGTCGGCCGGAAGCGTCGTACGCCGATGAGACAGACCCGGTCGCGGTTCATGACGCGGATTTCCAGAACTTTTTCGGCGTAACTTCCGGGCTGGTGATCTCGTCAGGAAAGAGGCACCGTTCCGCGTCAGAGATGATGCGTTCCGCCGTCACACGTGGGAGCCTTGTCCTCGGCAACCAAAAGTGACACACGGTCACGTTGCCGAACAGAGAGTCGTCGGAGAACCCACGGGGGAGCTGAATGGAGACGCCGGACGCACCGAGCGACGCCGAGCTGATCGCGCGCGTCCGCAACGGCGACCTGGAGGCGTACGGCGAGTTGTATGCACGGCACCACCACGCCGCCGAGCGAATGGCCCGCCAGCTGGTCCCCGCCAACGACGCCGACGACCTCGCCAGTGACGCGTTCGCGAAGGTCCTGGACGCGCTGCGCGCCGGCGGCGGGCCGGACGTCTCGTTCCGCGCGTACCTGCTGACGACGGTCCGGCGGGTGCACGTCGACCGGATCCGCTCCGGCAAGAGGGTGCAGACCACCGACGACATCGCGTCGTACGAGCGGGAGCCGGAGACCTTCGACGACCCGACCGTCACCGGGTTCGAGAGCGGTGCGGCGGCCAAGGCGTTCGCCAGCCTCCCGGAGCGCTGGCAGGCGGTGCTGTGGCACACCGAGGTCGAGGGTGAGAAGCCGGCCGCGATCGCTCCCCTGCTCGGCCTGACCGCGAACGGCGTGTCCGCGCTGGCCTACCGGGCCCGGGAAGGTCTGCGGCAGGCGTACCTGCAGCAGCACCTGGCCGACGTCGGCGGGGACCGGTGCCGCTGGACGACCGAGCGCCTCGGCGCGTACGTCCGCGGCGGCCTGACCAAGCGCGAGAACCGGAACGTCCGCGAGCACCTCGACGAGTGTGCGAAGTGCACCGCGGTGTACCTCGAGCTCGTCGAGGTCAACAGCGCGCTGCCGGCGCTGCTCGCCCCGGCCCTGCTGGGCACCGCGGGCCTCGGCTACCTGGCCGCCGCCTCGGGCGCCAAGGTCGGGCTGGTCGGCTTCTTCGTCACCGGCTGGAAGAAGGCCACCGAGAACAGCACCCGGACCGCGGTCGGCGCCGGCGCTGTGGTGGTCGTCGCCGTCGCGGCCGCACTCGCGGCGATGGCGCTGACCGGCAACGACACTCCCCCGGCCGCCATCAACCAGCCGGCCCCGACCCAGGCGACCCAGCCACCCGGCCAGAACCCGACGGTCCCGCCGAAGCCGACGGCGAAACCACCGTCGGCCAAGCCGCCGGCGTCCAAGCCGACGCAGGCTCCCACGAGCGCGCCGACGACGGCCCCGACCACGGCACCGACCACCGCGCCGACCCAGCCCAGCGCGACTCCGACCGCGACCACGCCGGTCCCGACGCCGCCTCCGACCACTCCCACGCCGCCGAAGCCGACGCCCACCACTCCGGTGCTCGACGAAGGACTGGTGACGATCAGCATCCCGCAGGGCGGCGGCAGCCCGGTGCTGCAGGAGACCCCGGTGGCGACCCCGCGGTCGGCGCGCGCCGACGCGTCCGGGATCCGGTTCGTGATCACGATCAAGACCCCGGCCGGGAACGCCGATCCGGTGGTGGTCGGCCTCAAGTACGGCGCCGAGCTCGAGTGGCCGCTGAGCGCCAACCCGCCGGGCTGGGTCTGCAGCCAGGCGTCCGGCTCGTGCACAGCGAACGACCCTGCGGCTCCGCAGCCGCTGGCGGTCACGTTCGACGCGCCGACCGGTGGTTCGAACGCGGACCGGACGTTCACCGTCTCGGCGAAGACCGGCCGGCTGTACGACGACGACTCGGCCACGGTGCAGGCCAAGCCCAGCACCGACGAGAACCTGCTGAAGATCCTCGACGGCCGCGCCGACCCGGACGTCCACCACCGGATCCTGACCGTTGCCCCGCGCACCGGCCGGTCGAAGGTGACGCTGAAACTGAGCTACGGCAGCGCCCTCGAATGGCCGATCGCCGCGAAGCCGGCCGGCTGGACCTGCTCGCAGAAGACCGCGACGTGTACGGCGCTGAACCCGGCGCGACCCGCTGCGCTGCCGGCCGACTTCGAGGTACCGGACAATTCGTCCGACGCGGCGCGGACGTTCACGGTGGCCGCGACGGCCGATCTGGTCAGCGACACCGACTCCGAGGTGCTGCCCGCGCTGCAACAGGACGAGTCGCTGCTGCAGATCCTGACGCCGACGCCGCACGACGACCCGAACCCGTTCGTCTACAACCGGTTCCTGAAGGTGAACGGCGCGCAGGGCCGCAAGGTGACCCTCGATATCTCGTGGGGACGCAATCTGACCTTCCTGCCGTCGTTCGACCTCGGCTGGACCTGTGAGCGGACCAGTGACATCCGTCGCGCCACCTGTACGACGAACAGCTACAAGAAGCCGCTGAACTCGGAGTGGAACGCGTGGCTGCCCGGCAACGGCTCCAGCAACGCCTTCACCGTCCACGCTCGCGTCGGCGGTCGCGAGGACACCGACACGGCCCAGATCCCGCCGGCGACGACGCGGCGGTGAAATCCGGTTGCCGGGTCGCCTATCCTGGTCCTGTTCGCGTTGAGGGAACCGAGTAGCGCCGTACCCCACGTCCGAGAGAGTCGCCGGTAGCTGTGAAGGCGATGCGTGGAGCGGTGGCGAAGACACTCCTGAGCGACTGTTGTGCAAGAGGCCGGGCCGTTGTCACCTGACAGGGCTCGGTGAAGGTGTGGTGGCACCGCGAGATTCCCCTTCGCCCACACCTCCGGGGTTCGGATGAAGACCTGGAGGTGAAAACAGCAATGCGAATTCTCAGCCATGAGATCCCCTCAGCAGTGGGCCAGACCGTCACGGTGGCCGGCTGGGTGCACCGAAGACGACGGCTCGCCGCCGTCAGTTTCCTGATCCTGCGCGACCGGTCCGGCCTCAGCCAGATCGTCGTCAAGTCCGAGGAAACCCAGACACAGCTGGACGAGCTCGGTGAGGAGACCGTGGTCCAGGTGACCGGTACGGTCGCCGCCAACCCGCAGGCTCCCGGCGGCGCGGAGATCGTCGACCCGGTGATCGAGCCGCTGACCGAGCCGGCCGCGACGCCGCCGATCGAGCTGTGGCGTCCGGCGGTCGGGGCAGGGCTGCCCGTCGTACTCGACAACGCACCGGTCGCGCTGCGGCATCCGGCGGTGCGGGCCGGGTGGGAAGTGGCGGCGGCCGCGATCCACGGTTTCCGGTCCGCGCTGGACGGGCAGGGCTTCACGGAGATCCAGACGCCGAAGATCGTCGGTGCGGCCACCGAGTCCGGCGCGAACGTGTTCGAGCTGGACTACTTCGGCCGGCCGGCGTATCTGGCGCAGTCGCCGCAGTTCTACAAGCAGACGATGGTCGGCGTGTTCGAGCGGGTCTTCGAGGTCGGCCCGGTGTTCCGGGCCGAGCCGCACGACACCGTCCGGCACCTCGCCGAGTACGTCTCGCTGGACGCGGAGTTCGGGTTCATCACCGACCACCGCGACGTCCTCGCCGTCCTGCGTTCCGTGATCTCGGAGATGTTGGCGACGGTGGGTTCGCGGGCGGGCGGCGCGCTGGAGCGGCTCGGCGTGACGGTGCCGGAGATCCCGGTCGACGTACCGGTGGTGCACTTCAGCGAGGCGCTGAAGATCGCCGGCGCGGACCCGGACGAGCCGGACCTGGCACCCGCGGACGAGCGTGCGGTCGGCGAGTGGGCGTTGCGCGAGCACGGCAGCGACTTCGTCGCGGTCGAGGGCTACCCGATGGTGAAGCGCCCGTTCTACACGCATCCGCAGCCGTCGGACCCGCGCTGGTCGAACTCGTTCGACCTGCTGTTCCGCGGGGTCGAGCTGGTCACCGGAGGCCAGCGTCTGCACCGGTACTCCGACTACGTCGCGGCCCTGGCAGCGCAGGATGAGTCGGCGGACGCCCCGGCGTACAGCTCGTACCTGCAGGCGTTCAAGCACGGAATGCCGCCGCACGGCGGGTTCGCGATCGGGCTGGAGCGGTTCGTGGCCCGGCTGACCGGGGCGGAGAACATCCGTGAGGTCACGCTGTTCCCGCGCGACCTGCACCGGTTGACCCCCTGATGGACACCACCGCGTCGGTTGTCGCCGAGCTGAATGTTGCCCTGGGCACCAGTTATCGGGTCGTGCGGCAACTGACCGGTGGTCTGCAGTCGACGGCGTACGAGCTGACCGACGGCGTCGTCCTCAAGTGGACCGGCAACCCGGCCTGGGCACCGCGGGTACAGAAGGCCGCCGAGCTCGTCCGCCGGGCACGTGCCGTCGGCTATCCCACGCCCGCGTGGCTGGCCGTCGGCACAACCGCGGCCGGATCGCCGTACCAGTTGCAGGAGTTCGTGCCGGGCTCGGCACCGACGCTGGATGCTGCCCTGGCGCAACAGGTGATCGAGATCTGCGAGCTCCAGCGCGACCTGCTCCCCGAGGACCACGACGTCACCTGGTCAGGCTGGTCCCACGGCGTCGTCTTCGACGGCTGGGACGGAGTGTGGGAACGCGTGGCCGGGTACGACGACGAGGCCACGGAGTTGCTGCAACGGTACGGCGCGTTGTGCGCGCCGTACCGGGCTGAGGAGTTGGCGCACCACGACTTCGTGCACGGCGACCTGAACATGGGCAACCTCCTGGCGGCCGACGGCCGGATCACCGGCATCATCGACATCGAGGCCGCCGGCGGCGGAGCACGCGCCTACGACCTGGTGTCCCTGGCCGCCTCCGCCGCCCGCGACGGCGCTGCGGACGGCGTCGACGAGCTGTTCCTGGAAGCAGCACTACAAGCCAACGGCCACGCCACGACCGCCGTGTGTGCAGCCGCAGCATTCGCCAGCGTCGCAGAGTTCGTCCACGACCGACCGACATACGCCCAGGAGATGGTCAACCACGGCGGCCGGCGCATTTTGGACCTGCTAGGCGCCTAGGTATCTGCAGCTGGACAGTACGTATACACGTACTACACCGGGCCGGGAGCCTGGCGAACGGCTGGATCTCGCGGCAGTGGCCATATACGTACTGTCGAGCTGCAGAGGACGGGCCTAGTTGACGACAGTGACCGGGGTAGAACCGCTGGGCTGACTGACGTTGCTGACGTTGTCGGTGCTAACAGCAACAACCCGGTAGGCGCCGGCGGCCGGGGTTGCCGTCCAGGTGACCGAGTAGCTGGTGGCTGCGTTGGCGGAGGATCCGATGGCGGTCCCGTTCGTGCAGGATCCGGAGTAGCCGGTGCAGTAGTAGTACGCGACCGACTTCACACCGGAGCCGGCGCCGTCGGAGGTCGTGTCGGTGAGAGTGGCTCCGCTGGTGACCGCGACGGTGATGTTGAAAGACGCCGACGCGGCTGTCGAGGTCAGTCCGGTGGCGGACGCGGTCAGTGTGAGACCCAGAGCTGTGGAGTTGATGGTCACGGTGCTGAAGGTGGCTCGGCCCGAGCTGTTGGTGGTCGCGGTGGCACCCGAGTCGATCGTGCCGGCGGACGGTGTCAGCGTGACAGTGACTCCGGAGGCGAACGCGGCGTTGCCGGCCTGGTCCTGCACCTGGACGGTGACCGCCGGGGACAACGCGGTACCAGCGAAGCCGTCGGTCGGGCCCTGGACGAACGCGAGCTTGCCACCGGTGATCACGACCGGACTGGTTGGTGAGGCCGCGCTGTCCTTCGTGGTCGAGACGGAGAAGGTGTTCGCGGCGTAGCTCCCGGCGGCCGGGTTCGTGATGCCCGCGATCGTCAGCGTACCGGCCGCGTTCTTCAGGTCACAGGTGCTGCCGGCCAGGGTGATCGTCACGACACTGCCACTTGCGGAGGCAGTAGCCGTGCAGTTGCCGGTGAATCCGCTGACGGGTGTCACGACCGGGCTGCTGGGCACGTCGAAGGAGGAGTTGAAGGTCACCGTGATCTTGTCCGCGGCCTTCAGCTCACCGCCCGCGCCATTGCTGGGCGTGAACCTGACGCTCCAGTCGGCGGTCGTTTCCTTGACCGGGTTCGTCGTCGTGAAGGTGACGTTCGAAACCGGGGCTGCGAAGGCTGCCGGTGCCTCGGCGATGCCGACGGCGACCAGTACGGCGACGAAAGCCATCAGGCAGGTACGTTTGATGCTCATCACTGGTGTCCGTTCACTGTCGGTCGGGCGACGGTCGGCGGCGTGGTGTCCACCGTGACCACCGTGGCCGCGCCCGGGCCGCCCGTGTTGCCGGCGGCATCGGTGGCGACCGCCACGATCCGGTAGGAGCCGTCTGCGGCGAAGGGCGCGCCTGTGGTGACAGCGAAGTTGGTGGCCGAAGAGGTGGACGCTCCGATCGCCGTCCAGCTCGCAGCGGTGCAGCTGCCAGTCGCACCGGCGCAGCGGTAGTAGGCGACCGATGCAACTCCGGTCAGATCGTCGGTAGCCGAGTCCGTCAGGGTAACCGTCGCGTTGCCGACGAAGCTGCCGGAGGCGAGGGAAGACGTGGCCGTCGGAGCCGATGCGGTCGGACCGGTCGCGTCGTAGGTCACGGTGTTGTCGGTGCTCGTCGATGCGGTGTTCCCCGCCCCGAACGAGTCGTGCACAGTGTTCGCCGCGATCGACACAGTGACCGAGCTGCTGCTGGTGAGTCCGCTGACGGCGAGGTTGTACGTCGTACCGCTACCGGTCACCACGACGCTTGCAGTGGCGGGAACTACCGTGACGTCGGAACTGGTGAAGTCAGTCACCGCCTCACTGAAGACCGCGGTGAAGTTGACGGGCGACGAAGCGGCCGGATCGGCCTGGCCGGCGGCCTGGTCGACTGTCAGGGACGGGCGGGAGTTGTGCACTGTCACGTTGGTGCTGGAGGCCGATGCGGTCCAGCTGGCGGAGAGTGCGGTGACGATGTAGTGATACGTCCCGTCCGCGACGCTCAAGTCATCGCACGAAGTGGCGGACGTCGGCGACGCTTGCGTCGTACCGCAGGCGGCTGTCGTCGTACCGTCGCTGTTGAGGACCCGGGTCACCACGTAGCCCGTGGCGCGGGCTGAGGCTGTCCAGGCAACGTTGACCGTTCCGCCGCCCGGTGGTGCGGAGGCGGTCACGGGCGTTGGCGCGGCGAGTGTTCCGGTGGCCGCGGATCCGGTACCAGCGCCGGCCGCGCTCCAGAATCCCCAGGCGAGCCCTCCCCCGGTCATCACGAGGGCAACGAGGCCGAGCATGAGCATCATGCGTCGAGTCATGATCAGCTCCCCTGTCCAGATCCGGCGTAGGCGAGTGTGATGGTGGCGCCCTTGCAGCCGTCCTGGTTCGTCGCGGTGTCGAGCATGGTGACCTGTGGCCAGGCCGACTGTGCGATGCCGAGGCCGGACAACGACGCGTTGCCGCTGCCGGGCACGGTCAGCGGATACGTGCCGCCGTAGTGCGTGACCTTGTAGTCGGCCGGGGCGCACGGCAGGTTATGGGTGGTCGCGTACGACGTCCGGGTGACGGACTGGACGGTGACGGTCAGGTTCGTCACGGAGATGGGTTTCTTGTTCGGGTTGGTGAGTGTCAGGTCGAGCGGGCGTGAAATGCCGGGTGCGAGGGTGCCGGACAGGTCGCCGCTGATCGCGAAAGGCTTGCCTGTGGTGGCCAGGACCAGTTGGACGGTCGCGTAGGCGTACTGGGTGACGCCGGCCGGGTTCTTGCCGGAGGCGACCAGGTAGAGCGTGAAGGTGCCGTCGTCGGCGGTCGCGGGCGTGGTGACCTGGAGTGTCGAGGAGTTGCCGGTCGTCGGGTTCGGCGTGAAGGTCGCGGTCGCCCCGGACGGCAGGCCGCCGGCGGTCTCGAAGGTGACTGCGCCGGGGAAGTTCGTGCGGGTCAGTTGCGCGGTGAACACGGCGGTCGACCCGGGCGCCAGGGTGACGGAGGCCGGGGTCACGGTCAACGCGACAGCGCTGGACAGCGGGGCGTTGACGGTGAGGCCGGCGGTGATGGTGCCGCTGACCTTCGTGCCGGTGCCCTGCACGGTGAGCGTGGCCGACCCGGTCGGAGTGCCGGATGTGGTGCTCACCGTCAGCGTCGTGCTCGCCGTACCGCCGGACGTGAGTGTCATCGAGGCCGGGCTGAAGGACGCTGACGCATTCGCGGGTACGCCGGTGGCGCTGAGCGCGACCGCGCCGGTGAAGCCGCCGGTCGAGGTCACGCTGATCGTGTACGTCGCGGTCTGGCCGCGCGTCACCGACTGGCTGGTCGGTGTGATACCCAGCGTGATGCCGGGCTTGGTCGGCTGCGCGGCGTACGCCAGGCCGGCTGCGGCGAGCAGCAGGCACACGCCGACGATCAGGAACCTGATCAACCGGTGGCGGGCCTTTCGCGTGCCTTGCATCTCACTCCCCCAAGAACTGGTGCGGTCCCGGCCCGGACGAGGCGTGCGCCTCGCCCAGGCCTGGGAAACCACGGTGACGTACTAGTTGCTGGCGTAGGCCAGGTTGACCGTCGCGCCCTTGCAGCCGTCCTGGTTGGTGGCCTTGTTGTTGAACTTGATCGTCGCGCCGGTGAACGACACGGTGGAGCCCGCGGCGACGTCCTGGCCCACGGTCATGACCGGGCTGGCCAGCGTGTAGTCAGAGGCGTCACAGGTGCCGGTCGCGGTCACCGAGGCGATGCTCACGGTCACAGTGTTGACGTACGCGCTGTTGGACGCGTTGTTCGTGACGGTGCCGCTGATGGTCTGGGCGCTGTCACCGGGGTACATGTTCGAGATGGTGCTGGTCTGCGCGATCGCGAGGCTGCTCGCGCCGGCCGACGTGCTGCCGGAGCCGCTGCCGGTCCCGGTGGTGCTCCAGTAGGCGAACGCCGTACCGGCGCCGATGGCGACGATCGCGGTGCCGGCGATGAGGATCTTCTTCTTGCGGTGCATGGCGGTTTCCCTTTCCCCCAGGCCCCGAGTGGGCCGTCTGCCCGAAAGGCTGCCAGCGCCGCACCGCGCGGTCTGTCGGCTGAACGGTCAGACTTTGTCGGCCGATTGGTGGTATTCCAGTGCCGTGACTTACGAGACTGAGCAGGCCGTTCTGGCCGCGATCGACGAGGACCGGATCATCGGCGAACTGCGGGAGCTGGTGCGGATTCCGAGTGTGGACGGGACCGCGGCGGAGGTCGACGTCCAGGCATGGTGTGCCGGGCGGCTGGCGGAGCTGGGGCTCACCGTCGACCACTGGCGGCTCGAGCTGCCGGAGCTGACGGCGGATCCGCAGTTCCCGGGTATGGAGGTCGAGCGGACCGAGGCCTGGGGCTGCGTCGGCATCCTGGGCGGCGACCGTACGCCGGGGCTGATTCTCAACGGGCATGTGGACGTGGTGCCGGGTGAGGTGTTCGACGCGCGGATCGAGGACGGCGTGATGTGGGGGCGTGGGACCTGTGACATGAAGGGCGGTGTCGCCGCGGTACTCGGTGCGGTGGCGGCCGTCGTTGCCGCGGGCATCACGCTGCGCAAGCCGCTCGCGGTGCACACCGTGATCGGCGAGGAGGACGGTGGCGTCGGCGCGTTCGCGACGTTGCGCCGCGGTCATCGCGGCGAGGCGTGCCTGATCGCGGAGCCGACCGCCGGGACGGTGATCCCGGCCAACGCGGGCTCGCTGACCTTCCGCCTGGAGGTGCCCGGGCTCGCCACGCACGGCTCGACCCGGAGCCACGGGGTGAGCGCGATCGAGAAGTTCACCGTCATCCAGACCGCGCTGCAGGAGCTCGAACGCGAGCGCAACCGGAACCCGCACCCGCTGCTCGCCCACCTCGACCTCGCCAACCCGCTGTCCGTCGGCACCGTCGCGGCCGGCGACTGGGCGAGCACCGTGCCCGACCGCCTGATCGCCGAGGGTCGGTACGGCGTACGTCTCGGCGAGGCCGTCGCGGACGCGCGGACCGCCTTCGAGGACGCGGTCGCGGAGGCGTGCGCGAAGGACGAGTGGCTGCGCGACCATCCGGTCACGGTCAGCTGGCCGGGCGGCGAGTTCGCGTCGGGTCTGCTGCCTGAGGGCGACCCGCTGCTCGCGGACACGGTCGCAGCAGCGTCTGACGCGGGCGGAGCGGCCCCCGCGGTCAAGGGAGCGCCGTACGGATCCGATCTCCGGCAGTACGCCGCAGCGGGCATCCCCACGCTCCAGTACGGGCCGGGTGACGTCAGGTACGCCCATGCGGCCGACGAGCACGTGGTGCTGGCCGACGTACTGCACGCCGCCCGTACGTATGCCCTGCTGGCTGTCCGTCGCTGCGGTTGATACAAATCCACCATGGTGCCGCTGCGGGGACGCTCTGAGGAGCTCGGCAAGCTCCTGGATGCTCTGCGAGCGGCCACCAACGGGCAGGCCTCGGTAGCAGTCGTCAGTGGCGAGCCTGGGATCGGCAAGTCAGCGCTCCTGGCAGCCGCTGTGGAGCAGGCCGAGCGGCAGGGCTTCCTGGTCGCCAGTGCGGTCGCACACCAGACCGACAACATCAGTCCGCTCGCCTCGCTCGCGCCTGCGCTCAGGGCCGGGACTGAGCCGCTGATCGATACCGACCAGTTCCTGGAGCTGGCAGCGCTCAACACCCAGCCGCTCTGGCTCGCTGAGCGGCTGGCTGACCTGATCGGTCGTCGTCTCGCTGGTGTGCGCGCCCTGATCGTGCTGGACGACGCCCAGTGGTCGGATCCGCTGACAGCTTTCGTACTGCGGGTGGTCGTCGCCCGTCTTCCCGCCGCGAATCTCCTCTGGTTGCTCGCCACCCGCCCGAGCCCCGGCGGCCCGGCCGACCAGCTCGTCGAGGCCGTGAACGTGCCGGTGCACACCATCCCGCTCGCACCCCTGACCGCGGACGCGATCCAGGACCTTGCCGCGGACCGTCTGAACCACACGGTCGACCCGTCGCTCGCGGTGCAGCTGGCCGGCGTCCAGGGCATCCCGTTCCTGGCCGAGCAGCTCATCGCGGGTCTGTACCTGAGCGACAGCGACCTGTCCGCCGGCCTCGTCGAGGGTGTACGCCGTCGCACGGGCGGACTGTCCGGGTCGGCCCGGGACCTGGTCCGCACGGCTGCTGTCTTCGGCAGCGAGTTCCGCCTGGAAGACGTCGCCGTACTGATGGCCGCGCCGGTCGCCAGGCTCGCTGCGCCGTTGGAGGAGACGATCCAGGCCGGTCTGCTCACGGATGCAGGGTCCGTGCTCCGCTTCCGGCACGAGCTCCTGCGCTCCGCGGCGCTGGCCGACGTACCGCCGTCTGCTCAGCGAGCGCTGCACGGCGCGATCGCGAACCAGCTGATGTCCGCCGGGCGCGGTGCGGCCGCTGCTGCACCGCATGTCCTCGCAGTAGCCCAGTCCGGCGACACGACGGCTGTCGCGACGCTGCGCGAAGCGGCGCGGGACCTGCTGGCGACTATGTCGACCACCGCCGCGGAGGTGATCCAGGAGGCGTTCGACCTCACTCGCGTCGACGATCCGCTGCGCGCCGAGGTCGGTGTGGACGTGGTGGGCGTCCTGCTGGCAGCGTGGCAGTACGACCGGGCCAAGGCGTTCGCCGACGACCTGCTCAGCGGTACGGCGCTCTACCACGGGCCGATCACGCCGGACCTGCAGGCGACGATCCGGCTGCACCTGGCGCCGTACCAGTGGGCCAGTCAGCGTCTGGACGTGAAGGAGCTCAGCGCCCCGGGCGCGGCACCGCATCTGGCCGAACGGCTCGCCGCCTTCCGCGCACTGGCCGGCCAACAAGCACCCTCCGTGCAAGACCCGGTCGCACAGGCGCTCCTTCAGGTCGCTGCTGCCGAGCAAGCCCAAGCCGACGGCAGGTACGCCGAGGCCCGTGACCTGTACGCCGGTGCGCGGCAAGCGGAGACCGGTCTGGGGAGTCTGCCGACCACACTGGTCGAAGTCGGCGAGCTCTACTGCCGTGCTGAGACCGACGAGCTCCCCAGCGCACTGGACCGCGTCCGAGAGCTCATGACCGTCGGCGACTCGTGGGCGGGGCCGCAGCTGGCGGTGCTGCGAGCGCGGCTCGAGTACGCGGCCGGCAACCTGCAGCAAGCGGAAGAAGCAGCCAACTCCGGTTTGCGGTGGATGGACCAGCTGCAAGTGAGCGGTCTGGCCACGGCAGCGGAGCAGGTACTCGCACTGGTCGCCCTGCTCCGCGGTCACCTCACTCAGGCCCGGAAGCTGGCCGGCAGCGACCCGACGATCAGGGCCCTGCTGGCCATCGCGGACGGCGACGCCAAGGCGGTCAGCCAGCTGGCTGCGACGCCACAGGACTTCCCTGAGCGCATCGGCGTACTGCTGCAAGCCAATCTCGTGGACGAGCTGTCAGAGTCAGCCGCCGGCCGTGGTGCGCGTGCTGTCGTGGCTGCCGGCAACGACGTGGAGCAGCTCGCTGCGGCTGTCGAGATCGTCCGTACGGCGCAGCGGCCGTTGCTGCTCGCTCAGGCCGAGGAGCGCTACGGGCGAGCCGCGCTGGAAGCAGGTGATCGCAAGACCGGCGTACCGGCTCTGGAGCGGGCTTTGGACAGTCTGACGGCTCTTGGCGCCACAGCACCGGCTGGGCGCATCCAGGCGGTGCTGCAGGCAGCCGGGGTACGACGAAGGCGCTGGACCGCCGTACCGCCACGGGCTCAACAGGGCTGGGAGGCACTCACGCCCATGGAGCGACGGGTCGCTCTGCTCGTGGCTGAGGGGCACACGAACCGGTCGGCGGCCGAGGAACTGGTGGTGTCGGCCAGCACCGTCGGGACCCACCTGCGGGCGGTGTTCGGCAAGCTGGGCGTGAACTCGCGGGTCCAGCTCACCCGGCTGGTGCTGGAGCGGTTCGCCCCTCCCCCGAACGCATGAGATTTGGGTGCACGGCCCGCTCTCAGCACGTCGGCCGGCGCTGACAGGTTCACCTGTTCGCTCGATCCGCCGGAGCGGCCTCCAGAGGTTTCCTTCTACCAAGCAACCGAAGAAGGAGATCGAGGAAGATGACTGACAAGACCCCCACCGTCGTCCTGGTTCACGGTGCGTTCGCGGAGAACGCCAGCTGGTCCGGTGTGATCGCCGAGCTCACCCGCCGCGGCATCCCTGCGATCGCGGTCGCCAACGAGCTGCGCGGCCCCGCCCTCGACGGCAGCCGGGTCGCCGCCCAGGTCCGGGAGATCGACGGCCCGGTCGTCCTGGTCGGGCACTCGTACGGCGGTGCGGTCATCACCGCGGCCGCCAACCAGTCCGACAACGTCGCTGCGCTGGTGTACGTCGCCGCGTTCCTCCCGGAGGAGGGCGAGAGCCTGCAGGACCTGCTCGGCAGCTTCCCCGCGAACGACTTCGCGTCCGGCCTGGTCCCGCACCAGCTGCCCACCGGGGACGGCGGCGAGGAGACCTGGCTGAGCATCGACCGGTCGAAGTTCCGGGCGCTGTTCGCGGCCGACGTCGAGGACGCCGAGCTGCTCGGCCGGACGCAGCGGCCGATCGCCGCGGCGGCGTTCGACGAGAAGTCCGGCGCGGCGAGCTGGAAGCGGCTCCCGGTCTACGACCTGGTCGCCACCGGTGACGAGGCGATCCACCCGGACGGCCAGCGCACGATGGCCGCCCGCGCCAAGGCCGTCACGATCGAGGTCGACGGCTCGCACGCGGTCGCCGTCTCGCAGCCGAAGGCCGTCGCCGACTTCATCGCGAGCGCCGTCGAGGCAGGTGCGAACCGATGAAGCCCAGGCACCTGGCGACGGTCGCCGCCGCGGCCGTCCTCACCCTCGCCGGTGTGACCACGGCGAGCGCTCAGGCCGAACACAAGCCGAAGCCCACCATCGTCCTGCTCCATGGCGCCTTCGCCGACGGGGCCAGCTGGTCCGAGGTGACCAGCCGGCTGCAGCGGGACGGGTACACCGTGGTCGCCCCCGCCGTACCGCTGCGGGGAATCGCGTCGGACACGGCGTACCTCAAGGGCGTGCTCGACACCGTCTCCGGCCCGAAGGTGCTCGTCGGCCACTCGTACGGCGGTGCGCTGGTGAGCCAGCTCGCCGGAAGCGCCGGGGTGAAGTCGCTGGTGTACGTCGCCGCGTTCGTCCCGCAGGCCGGTGAGACGCTCGGGGCGCTGAACTCGCAGTACCCGGGCAGCGAGATCGGGCCGGACACGACAAACGCGATCAGCTATCCCGGAGGGGTGGATCTGGTGATGAAGCCGGAGTCGTTCCGCCGGGTGTTCGCCGCCGACCTCCCCGCGCGGCAGGCCGCCGTACTCGGGGCGTCGCAGCGCCCGGTCAACGCCGCGGTCTTCGACGAGAAGATCCCCACCGGCGCTCCGGCCGCGCTGCCGAAGTACGCCGTGATCCCGACCGCCGACCACGCGATCGCACCGGCCGCCGAGCGCTTCATGGCCGACCGCGCCCACGCCACCACGGTGGAGGTCGCCGGAGCGTCCCACTTGGTCGCCCTGTCCCAGCCGGGCACCGTGACCCGTGTGATCGAGCAGGCCTCCCGCTGAGAACTGAAGGCCGGACCGCAGCACGCGGTCCGGCCTTCGGAGCGCTCTCAGTCCTCCAGGGCCTGGTAGAGCGTGGTCCAGAAGTCGTTCATGAGCTGCACCGAGGACGGCACAGTCGTACCGACCTGGGTGAGGAGGATGCCGACGACCTGGTTGACCGGGTCGGCGTACGTCGACGTACCGGCGCCGCCGTCCCAGCCGAACTGCCCGATCGGCGCGTAGTCGCCCCGGTAGGTGCGCACGGCCATCCCGAAGCCCCAGCCGCCCTGCTGCCCCTGACCGAACGAGATGTGTACGTTGTCCCGGGCCAGGGTCTCCCGGGCGGCCAACTGCTCGGCGGTGAGGCTGTTGCTGGTCATCAGCTGCACCGCCGGGCGGGACAGGATCCGCTCGCCCTGGTGGACGCCGTGGTTCAGCAGCATCCGGAAGTAGGCGTGGTAGTCGTCGGCGGTCGAGTTCAGGCCGCCGCCACCGCCCTGGAAGGCCGGCGGAGCGCTGTGCCGGCCGCCCTCGGCCTCGTCCCACACCTGGAACTCGCCGGTCGCGGGGTCCGGCGCGTACAGCGGTGGCAGCCGGTGGATCTGGTCGGCGGGCACCGAGAACCCGGTGTCCTTCATGCCCAGCGGCCCGAAGATCCGCTCGCGCAGGAACTCGTCGTACGACTGACCGGTGACCCGGGCGACGAGGACGCCGACCAGGTCGCTGCTGATCTGGTACTGCCACCGCTCGCCGGGCTGGTACATCAGCGGGAGGGTGCCGAGGCGCCGCATCCACTCGTCCGGCTCCGGCATCGGCACCGGGCCGTTCGGGGTGATGCCCTGCTCGAACAGGGCGCCCATGATCGGCGTACCGATCATCGTCATGTCCATGCCGAGCCCGAACGTGGAGGTCAGCACGTCCCGGACGGTGATCGGCCGCTTGGCGGGCACGGTGTCGTCCACCTGGCTGTCGATCCGCTTCAGCACCTGGCGGCCGGCCAGCTCGGGCAGCCACTCCTCGACGGTGTCGTCGAGCCGCAGCCGGCACTCGTCGAGCAGCACCATCGCGGCGGCGATCGAGACCGGCTTCGATGTCGAGGCCATCCGGAAGATGGTGTCCCGCTGCATCGGCGCACCGCCCTCGTGACGCATCGTGCCGAGTGTCTCGACGTGCGGCTCACCGTCGCCGCGGCTGACCAGGGCGACGACGCCGGGGATCTTCCCGGAGTCGACGTGCCGGGCCAGCACGTCGTGCAGCCGGCGCAGCCCGGTCTCGGTGAAGCCGGACGGAGTGGTTGACATAGCGGTGTTTCCCTTCGATCGGACAGAGGGTTCGGAAAGCGAGCTGTCAGAGGCTACGGGCGACGATGTCGCCGACGCTGGTGGTCGCGTGGATGGTCAGGTCCGCGGCGCCGCTGTTCTTGAGCGCGTTGTCGATCCGGCCGGTGGCGGTGCCGGCGTCCAGCGCGGCCGAGACTCCGGCCGCGGCGCCGACCTCGATCTCGCCGACGTCGGTGCGCAGGACGAGGTCACCGCGGACGGCCTCGGCGATCCGGATGTCGCCCTTGCTGGTGCGGATCTCCGCGGGCCCGTTCAGCCGGCCGATGGAGACGTCGCTCGCCGAGGAAGCGATGCGGGCGCTCGCGACGTCCTGGAGGTCGATCGGGCCCTGCGCGCCCTCGACGACGACGTCACCGAGCGGCCCGGTCGCCCGGAGCTCGACGCTGGCCGTCTTCACCTCGGCCCGGGAACCGGCCGGCAGCTGGACGGTCACCGCGACGGCGCCGGACGGCCCGAAGTACTGGTTCTTCGCGACGACCTCGACCCGCAGCACACCGTCGGCGTACTCGACCTTGGTCGCCTCGGCCGCCTTCACGTCGCGGCTCTTCGCAGCGTTGGCCGGCCGCACCTCGACCGCGGTCTCGGCCTGGTCGGCGGCGACGAACGTGATGCTTCCGGCGGGGATGTTCAGCACGGCGGAGATCGGCTCGGGGGTGGTGAACGTAGACATTGTGGTGCCTTCCTGGTTGTGAACTCTTGTTGTTGCCCCAACTCTCGAGGAGCGTCCTGACACCGGACCGCCGCCGCACTGACACGGCCGAGCCCGCGGTGTCGGGGCAGGTGTCAGCAGCCGAGCCGGTCGGCGATGACGTCCAGCACGTCGCGCAGGTCGCGGTCCATCCGCGTCCGCAGCCCGATGTCGGCGATCCCGTCGGCGAACCCCGGATGCTCGGGTACGACGCGGTGTACTCGGTGGGTCACGAGCGCTCCGGCAGGGCAGGCGGTGACGGCGTAGACCCCGCCGTACCAGCTCTGCACTGCCAGCGTCGAGCCGCGGCTGTCGGCCTGGATCTCGACCGGCTCGACAGGACCCGCCAGCTCGGCGCGGTAGGTGCCCGCCGCTTCACCGGCGACGACCGTCATGGCACCGCGGCGGGCGGCCGACGCTCTGGCCAGGACGAGCAGGTTGTCGTCGCCGACCCGGCCTTCGCGTATGGCGAGGAGCAGTCCGGCGACCGCAGCGACCGGCGCGGCGACGGTTCCCTGCACGACCCATGGCTTCGTGTCCATGGCCCCGAGCTTCGGTGCGGCTCGGGCGTGCGGACAATCCGCGGAACACCTCGCGGGACAGGACGGCTGCCGGCTGTCACGCCCTGACCTGCGAGTTCACCGGCGGCCCGGGGCTGCGCCGACGGTGTCCCGGGACGGGACGGGACACTCAGGAGACGAGACCTGCCCGCGCCTCAGGCACCAGATACTCGAGGCCGTGTGCCGTGGCGACCTCCAACGCCTCCTGGAAGTACCGTGCCGCGCTGTCGCCGTCGCCGACCGCCCTGCATGCCCTGGCGTACGGGAGGTGGGCCCGGACAAGTCGATCGGGTTCACCGGCCTCCTCGAGCATCCGCACGGCCTCGCTCTGCCTGGCTTCAGCGTCCTCGGCGCGGCCAAGGTGAAGCAGGGCGATCGCCACGTCCGTGAGGCTGTTCGCCTCGAACAGCACATGCCCGGTCGCCTGACTGATCGCAACAGCCTGCTCCGCGTAGTCGAGCGCGCCCGCCGCATCGCCCAGGCCCAGGGCTGCCCGACCCAGCACGTCCAGGCACATCCTTGCCGTCTGGCGATCAGCCGTCTCGAGTACGTCGGCCGCGACCTCTCGTGCCGCTTCGTACTTCCCCAGCCGCATGAGCGCGTGGCTGAGCGTGCAGCGTATGCGTCCCCGGACGGCCGACTCGTCGGCCGGCAGAATGGCGACTGCCTGTTCCAGAAGCTCCACGGCGCCGGCTGTGTCGTCGTACTCGTGCAGTTCCCCTAGCTGGAAGAGGGCCATCGCCTCACCGACGCCGTCGCCTTCAGCGGCCATCAGCGCGCGGGCGGTCCGCAGTTCGCGGTCGGCATCGGTCAACCGGCCCATGCGCATCTGCAGCACGCCCTGCAAGTAGTGGTGCGAGGCAAGCACCCGGCGATCACCCAGCCGTTCGGCCGCGGGCAGACTGGCCACCAACGCCTCGTACAACTGCGCAGAGCCACCACGGCGCGTATGAGCGATCGTGGTGAGCTGCCCGAGGCCCACGGCTACCGAGTCGATCCGCAGCTGTGCAGCGAGAGCGAGCGTCGCCGTGAGGTTGCCCCACTCGGTATCCATCCACGTGACGCCGCTGTCGTGGCTGGACAGGTCAGGCAGCGCAGGCGGCGACTGTGACACGGTGACCGGCAGCGGAAACAGGACCAGGATCAGCTGCTTCACGGCCAGCAGGCCGCTCAGGTAATAGTCGCCCAAACGCGTGATCGCCGGCACGGGATCGGCCGTCGGGTCGTCGGCGCGGGCCACCTGCCGCAACAGGTCGTGCATCCGGTACCGGCCCGCCGCGGGCTCTTGGACGAGATGGACGTCGACCAGGTCCTCCAGCAGCGACCGCGCGTTCGGCAGCGGGATTCCAGCCAGCGCGGCCGCGCCGTACGCGTCGATGTCCTCACCTGGTACCAGTCCGAGCAGTCGGAACATCCGCCGCTGCGCGGGGTCCAGCTGCCGCAGCGACATCTCGAAGACCTCCGACACCGTGAGGTCGCCGTCGCGCAGCCGCTCCACCAGGGTGTCGAGAGTCCACGCGGGCCGGTGCCGGAGCCGCGCGGCTGCGACCCGGATCGCGAGCGGCAGGTTGCCGCACCGCCGCACCACCTCGGCCACGTCACCGGGCCGGGTACCGCCGGCGGACTCGACGAAGAGCTGGGCCGCCTCCTCGCCGGGCAGGACGTCGAGCGAGATCGGCTGGACGCCGTCGAGCTCGACCATGCGCCGCCTGCTGGTGACGACCACGAAGCTCCGGCCGGCGCCGGGCAGCAGGTGACCGACCTGCTCGGCATCGGCGGCGTTGTCGAGCAGCACGATCGCGCACCGCGTGGCCAGCTCCGACCGCCAGAGCGCGGCCCGCTCGGCGAGCTCGTCGGGAATCCGGGCAGGCGGTAGTCCGAGGGCGCCCAGAAGGACCCGCAACGCCTCTACGGGGTCGAGACGCTCTCGCCCAGGCGTGAAGCCGTGAAGATCCAGGTACAGCTGCCCGTCCGCGAAGTCCGGGGTCAGCAGGTGTGCGGCGTGGACGGCGAGCGCGGTCTTGCCGACTCCACCCATGCCGTCGATCGCCACGAGCGACGTACTGCGGGCCGCGTCGACGAGCAGGTCCAACTCGGCGCGGCGACCGGTGAAAGCGGTGACATCGTGCGGCAGGTCGTTGCGGACCTGCAGCGCGACGGCTTGCCTCGTCTGTGGCGCGTCCTTGGCGCGTTCCCACACCTCACGCAGCGGTCTGGGGTCGCGGCCGGCCACCTTGCAGAGCGCGACGACTGTCGGCCACGGCGGAACGGCCTGGCCGGCGAAGTACCGCGACAGCGAAGAGCTGCTGGCGTTGATGTCACGGGCGAGCTCACGCAGGCTGCGACCGGTGAGGTCGCGCAGCTGTGCCAGCTGCCCCGCCAACTCGTCACGCACGCCCGCCGGCCCTCCTCCCGTTCCAGCGGGCGATTCTAGAGCCCGACGTCAGAGCAGCCGGTCGAGGGCTGCGTGGCCGATCGGGCCCCAGTGGGCCTTACCGCCGGGGATGCCCTTCTCGCCGTTGATACCCATCGCGATGAGGAACAGTGCCCGCGTCAAGGCCCAGCCGCGTGCCCGCCGTACCGTCGCCTCGTCAGCGCCGTACGCCACGAGGAAGCGCTCGGGCTCAGGGAGCAGGATCCAGGCGGCGGCGACGTCGTTCGCCGGGTCACCGACGCCGAGCTCCTCGAAGTCCACCACACCGGCGAGCATGCCGTCGGCAACGACCACGTTCGCCGGGTGCAGGTCGCCGTGCAGCCACACCGGCGCCCGGTCCCACCGCGGCGCCGCGAGCGCGTCCTGCCAGACCGCGCGGATCTCGTCGACGCGCCCGACGGACGCCTGGACCTCGTCGAAGCCCGGGCTCGGCGGCAGCGTCGATCGCTCACTCACCGGCGCGTCAGCCGGTGCCCCGGTGTGCAGCGCGTGCAGGAACCCGGCCAGTACGTCGGCCGCCGCCGGATCGCTGATCGGTGCGTGGTCCGCGGGTTCCCCGTGCACCCAGGTGGTGACCAGCCAGGTCCGCGGGAAGCGGTCCGACGGAGCGCCGAGATGCCGCGGGACCGGAATCGGCAACGGCAGCTGGTCGGCGAGGTCAGGGAGCCACAGGTGTTCTCTGTGGAGCACCTGGGGGGCGCCGGCGTGACGGGGCAGCCTGACAGCCAGGTCGTCGCCCAGGCGCCACATCTGGTTGCCCCAGCCGCCGATGACCTCCTTGAGCGGCAGATCCGCGAGATCGGGGTACTGCTCGCTCAACAAGGTCCGCACCAGCTCTTCGTCCATGGAGCGTCAGACGCGTCACACCGGTGGCTGGTTGGGAATAGGTCCACAAAGCGGTCAGTTGCGGACAGTTATGCGCATTGATGTGTGGTCCGACGTCGTCTGCCCGTGGTGCTACATCGGGAAGCGGCGGCTCGAGCAGGCCCTCGCCGAGAGCGGCGACACCGCGGAGATCGTCTGGCACAGCTTCCAGCTCGACCCCTCGTCGACGAACGACGACCCGCGGGACCTGGCGACCCGGCTGGGTGAGAAGTACGGCCGCGGCCGCGAGTGGGGTCTCCAGGCGAACGCCCACGTCACCGAGGTGGCGGCTGAGGTCGGACTGGAGTACCACCTGGACCAGGCGAAGCCGGTCAACACCGTCGACGCGCACCGCCTCCTGCACCTGGCTCACGACCTCGGTGCGTCCGGTGAGGTGCCCGCTGACACGCAGGGCCGCCTCAAGGAGCGTCTGCTCAAGGCCTACTTCACCGACGGCCTCCCGGTCGGTGACCACGCCACGCTGACCGAGCTGGCCACAGAGGTCGGTCTCCCCGCCGACCGTGTGCGTGAGGTCCTGGCCGGTACGACGTACACCGAGGAGGTCGCGGCGGACCAGGCGCAGGCCCTGGCGTACGGCGCCAACGGCGTACCGTTCTTCGTCATCGACGAGAAGTACGGCGTGAGCGGCGCCCAGCCCGTCGAGGTCTTCAAGGAAGCACTCAGCCGGGCCCGCGGGCCGGTCACCCTCATCACCGCCCCGGCTGCCGGCGACGACGCGACTTGCGGTCCGGACGGCTGCGCGCTCTGACAGTTGGGTACCGGGAGTTACACAACTCCCGTATATGTCTTGGTGTATGAAGGAGGCATGACTGTCGTGCGCGCACTGGCCAGGCCGTTGCTGTCCATGATTTTCGTCGTCCAGGGTGCGAACTCGATCCGCAACCCCGAGCCGCTCGTGCCCAAGGCCCAGCCGGTGACGGACCGGCTCGTGCCGATGGTGAAGAAGGTCGCCCCGCCGCAGGTCAGCGACCGGATCCCGGAGACCACGGTCAACCTGGTCCGGCTGAACGGGGCCGTGCAGGTGGTCGGCGGCCTCGCGCTCGCGACCGGCAAGGGCCGGCGGCTCGGCGCGGCCGCGCTCGCGGCCACGCTGCTGCCGGTGACCGTCGCCGGGCACCCGTTCTGGCAGATGAAGGACAAGGAGTCCCGGCAGGCGCAGCGGATCCAGTTCATGAAGAACCTGGGTCTGCTGGGCGGTCTGCTGCTCGCCGCGGTCGACACCGAGGGCAAGCCCGGCGTGGCGTGGCGGGCGAGTCACGGAGCGAAGGCGGCGAAGCGAGAGACCAAGCGCGGCGCCAAGGCCGCCAAGCGGGAGGCGAAGGACCTGGCCCGCGAGGCCAAGCACGCCGCGAAACTCGCGAAGGCGGAGCTGCATCTCGGCTGACGCTCCGAGCACGGCCGGCGCGGGCCGATGCCCTAGGCTCGGAGCTGGACGGACGAGCCGAAGGAGTGGCATGACGGAGCAGCAGGGCTGGGCGGCGCCCCGGGCGGCGGGAGCAGTGACAGGCACGGTCACGGTGCCCGGATCGAAGTCGATCAGCAACCGTGCGCTCGTCCTCGCCGCGATCGCGGACGGCCCGTCGCACCTGACCGGCCTGCTCGCGGCCCGCGACACCGCCCTGATGCGGTCCGCCCTGGTCTCCCTCGGCGTCGCCATCACCGAAAAGCACAGCACCGACAGCGGTACGACGGTGACCGTCACCCCGGGCTCGCTCAAGGGCCCGGCGACCGTGGACTGCGGCCTGGCCGGCACCGTGATGCGGTTCGTTCCGCCGGTGGCCGCGCTGGCCGACGGGCTGGTCGGCTTCGACGGCGACCCGTATGCACGAGAGCGGCCGATGGGCGTCATCCTGGACGCGCTGCGCACCCTCGGCGTCCAGATCGACGACGGCGGCACCGGCCGGATGCCGTACACCGTGTCGGGCATCGGTTCGGTGCGGGGCGGCAAGGTGACGCTGGACGCCTCCGGGTCGAGCCAGTTCGTGTCCGCGCTGCTGCTGGCCGGCGCACGGTACGACGAGGGCGTCGACATCCGCCACGACGGCAAGCCGGTGCCCTCGCAGCCGCATCTGGACATGTCGGTGGCGATGCTGCGCGAGCGCGGCGTCCAGGTCGACGACGCGGAGCCGAACCGGTGGGTGGTTGCTCCCGGCCCCATTCAGGCGCTGGACACGGCGATCGAGCCGGACCTGTCGAACGCGGCGCCGTTCCTGACCGCCGCCGTCATCACCGGCGGCTCGGTCACGGTGACCGGCTGGCCGGCGCAGACCACCCAGCCCGGCGGCCAACTGCCGGAGATCTTCACCCGCTTCGGCGCCTCGGTCACCCGGACCGACGACGGCCTCACGGTCCGCGGAACGGGCCGGGTGCAGGGCTGTGACCTCGACCTGAGCGAGGTCGGCGAACTGTCCCCGGTGATCGCCGCGGTGGCCGCCTTCGCCGACGGACCGTCGTACCTGCGCGGCATCGCGCACCTGCGCAACCACGAGACCGACCGGCTGGCGGCGCTCGAGACCGAGTTCAACGCGCTCGGCGGCGACGTCACGCAACTCGAGGACGGCCTGGCGATCCGGCCGAAGCCCTTGCGCGGCGGGCTCTTCCACACCTACGCCGACCACCGGATGGCGCACGCCGCCGCCGTCGTCGGCCTGCTCGTCGACGACCTGCTGATCGAGAACATCGGCACCACGGCGAAGACCCTGCCCGAGTTCCCCCAGCTCTGGTCGGAGCTCGCCGGCTGATGTCGCGGTACGACGAGGAGGCCCGGTACGACCGGCCCAAGCGCCGCACCCGGCCGCGGACCAAGGACCGCCCCTCGTACGACGACGCGGCCGAAGGCTTCGTCATCACCCGGGACCGCGGCCGGTACACCTGCTGGGTCGACGACCGCCAGGTGACCGCGATGAAGGCCCGGCAGCTCGGCCGTACCGGCGTGATCGTCGGAGACCGGGTCAAGCTCGACGGCGACGCCAGCGGCGACGAAGGCACCCTCGCGCGGATCGTCGAGGTGCTCCCCCGGACGACGCTGCTGCGCCGCTCGGCCGATGACGACGACCCGGTCGAGCGCCCGCTGGTGGCGAACGCCGACCAGCTCGTGATCGTCGTCGCGGTCGCCAACCCGGAGCCCCGGACCGGGCTCATCGACCGGTTCCTGGTCGCCGCGTTCGACGCCGGCATGCGGCCGCTGCTCTGCCTCACCAAGACCGACCTGGCCGATCCGGACCCGTTGCTCTCGATCTACCGGCCGCTCGGCGTCGAGTCGGTCGCCACGCACCAGGGCGGCGACCTGACAAAGCTCCGCGACCAGCTCGACGGCCGGACCAGCGTGCTGGTCGGCCACTCCGGCGTCGGCAAGTCCACCCTCGTCAACGGCATCATCCCCGGTGCCGCCCGAGCGGTCGGCATCGTCAACGAGGTCACCGGCCGCGGGCGCCATACGTCGACGAACACGGTCGTACTCCGGCTGCCGGACGGCGGCTGGCTGATCGATACGCCTGGCATCCGTTCGTTCGGCCTGGCTCACGTGGACCCGGACAAGTTGATCCACGCCTTCCCGGACCTGGCAGAGCTGGCCGCGGACTGCCCGCGCGGCTGCACCCACGCCGCCGACGCCCCTGACTGCGCGCTGGACGAGGCCGTCGCGGACGGCCGCGCCGACGCCGACCGGGTCGCGTCGTTCCGCCGTCTGCTGGCCAGCCGCGCCACGACCAGCTACTGACGACGTACCACCCGCTACTTGGGGAGCTGTCCTTCCCACACCGCCCGGGCGCCGGCGTCCCCGGTGCGGATGGTCTGCCAGATGACCAGTACGCCGACCACGACCACGGCGGCCTGCGTCAGCAACTCGAGCGGACGGCTCGTCCCTGTCCGGCCGTCGCGTTCGCGCAGCAGCAGGAAGGCGGCCACGGCAACGACCGCGAAGGTCAGGCAGTACCAGAACAGCAGGTTCCCGCGCTTCTCGTGCAGCGCGACCACCTTCGCGAGCGTCGGTACGGCGGTCACGAACGCCTCGCCGCTCTTCTTCGCCACATACGCGCAGATGACAGTCCCGACGCCGAGCACCAGCGCCGGCCAGCGCAGCAGCCGGCGCCACCGCGGCACCACGGCGAACACGATCCCGGTGAGCGCGGCCACCGGCAGCAGCACCACGGTCAGATGGATCACGAGCACGTGCAGCGGCAGGTCACCGAACCGCTCGAACATTGACGCCTCCCGGCGGTCGTCAGGACGTGGTCAGACACTAATGGCACGTTCAACGACCGCATTCGGTTCAATCGGCGCCGCAACCGATCCGCAACGTTCCCCGGACGTCCGCAGCGTTCGCCTGTCGTTCAGGCTAGCCTTCCGGCATGCCTTCGCACACGGATGACCTGCGGCTCGCCCACATCCTGGCCGACGATGCGGACTCGACCACGATGGACCGCTACAAGGCGCTCGACCTGCACGTGGCCACCAAGCCCGACCTCACCCCGGTGAGCGAGTCGGACAAGAAGGTCGAGGACGTGATGCGCAAGACGCTCGCCCGGGCGCGGCCGCGGGACGCGTTCGTGGGCGAGGAGGACGGCACCAGCGGCTGGGGTGTGCGGCGCTGGGTGGTCGACCCGATCGACGGCACCAAGAACTACATCCGCGGCGTGCCGGTCTGGGCCACGCTGATCAGCCTGATGATCGAGGACCAGGTCGTCGTCGGCGTCGTCTCCGCTCCGGCGCTCGGCAAGCGCTGGTGGGCGTCGTACGGCGACGGCGCCTGGACGGGCCGCGCGCTGCACTCGTCGCAGCCCTGCCGGGTCAGCGACGTGAGCCGGATCGAGGACGCGTCGCTGTCGTACGCCTCGCTCAAGGGCTGGGAGAAGCTCGGCAAGAAGAACCAGTGGGCCGACCTGATGGACTCGTGCTGGCGGACCCGCGCGTACGGCGACTTCTGGTCGTACATGCTGGTCGCCGAAGGCGCGGTCGACATCGCCGCCGAGCCGGAGCTCAATCTTTACGACATGGCCGCGCTCGCGATCATCGTCGACGAGGCCGGCGGCACGTTCACCTCCGTCGACGGCGTGCCCGGCCCGAACGGCCCGAACGCCGTCGCCACCAACGGCCGCCTGCACGACGAGGTCCTCAAGCGCCTCGAGTGATCCGCCGCTGCAGGAATTCAGCCTCGACCGCATTGCTGGTGAACGCCAGCGCCTCCTCGTATGCCGCCCGCGCCTCCTGGATCCGCCCGCACCGCCACAGCAACTCGCCCCGCGTCGACGCCAGATACGGGTACGTCGCCAGCGCCGGATCGTCCGGCAACTGCGCGAGCGCGGCCTCGGGCCCTGCGACATAGCTGATCGCCACCACCCGGTTCAGCGCCACCACCGGGGAAGGCCAGCGCTCGAGCAGGACGTCGTACAGCCCGAGGACCTCCGACCAGTCCGTGTCCTCCCAGCGTGCGGCCTCGGCGTGCACAGCCGCGATCGCGGACATCAGCCCGAACCGCCCGGCTGGTCGCAGCGCCTCGGGCACCAGCCGTAGTCCCTCGTCGATGAGCTCTCGGTCCCACAGCGAGCGGTCCTGGTCTTCCATCAACACCAACCGGCCGTCGGCCACCCGCGCGGCCTCCCGTGCCTGCGTGAGCAACAGCAGCGCCAGTAGCCCGGCGGCCTCCGAGCTGTCCGGCAGCAGCAGACGGATCATCCGGGCGAGGTCGAGGCCCCGACGACCGAGATCGGTTCTGGTGAGAGCGTCGCCGTCAGCGGCCGTATGGCCGGCGGCGTACACGAGGTGGACCACGTCGAGGACCGCGTCGATGCGTTCGGGGAGGTCGGGCGCCTTCGGGATCCGGTACGGGATGCCCGACCGCGAGATCTTCTGCTTCGCCCGGGTGATGCGGGCCTGCATCGTGGTCTCCTTCACCAGGAACGCCTTGGCGATCTCGGCCGACGACAGCCCGCACACCAGGCGCAGCGTCAGCGCGATCTGTGCCTCTTGGGCGAGTGCCGGGTGACAGCAGGTGAACACCAGCCGCAGGCGATCGTCGGGAAAGGTGCGGTCCTGGACGTCGTCCTCGGGCATCAGCAAGGGCAGCTTGCGCCGGGCCACGTCGGCCCGCCGCCGCAGCTCCAGCGCCCGGCGGGTGGCGACCGTCGTCAGCCAGGCACCCGGCCGCCGCGGCACGCCCTGGTCCCGCCAGTGCACCAGGGCCTTCGCGTACGCGTCCTGGACGCAGTCCTCCGCCAGGTCCAGGTCCGCGGCGACCCGCGCGGTCGCGGCGAGCACGGCGGCCCACTCGG
>NZ_JBSGFZ010000019.1:69477-195859 GCF_053603655.1 Kribbella sp. NPDC004138 | reverse complement strand
GCGGCGGGCGACGCGACCGCGACCGCGGCCCTCGCGGTCCGGTTGGCGCGAAGCCGGCGGGAAGCCCGCCGATCGGCCCTGTCCGCGCAGCGCGGTCTGTACGAGGAACTCCGCCGCCGTTGCCGGCAAGCCGCCGCGTCGATCGCCGGGACCGCCGAATACGAACTGCTTCGGCGGCGGTTGGTCGATCGGGCGCGCGAGCAAGTGGGCATGGAGGCGGACGTGGTGGACAGTCCGGACGGAGGCATCCTGGCGTCGGTCGGGAGCACGCGGGTCGACTTGAGCCTGCCTGCGCTGGCGGATCGAGCGCTGGAGCAGTCGGGGCCGGAGGTGGCCGCACTGTGGACGGCTTGACTCGACCGGCTGCCAGGGCCGGCCGGATCCACCGGGTCAACGGTCCGCTCGTCACGGCGACCGGCATCCAGGACGTAGCGATGTACGAGGTCGTGGAGCTCGGTGAGCAGCGGGTTCCGGCCGAGGTGGTCGCGATCGACGATGAGACACTCACGCTCCAGGCGTTCGAGTACACGGGTGGGCTGATGGCGGACGACGTGGTCCGCCGGACCGGCAGGCCGCTGTCGGCACGGCTGGGGCCGGGTCTGCTCGGCCGGGTCTTCGACGGCCTGCTGCGACCGTTGTCGTCGGCACCGACCTGGTTGTCGCCACAGGCGCTGGCGCCGAGCGAGCAGGCTCCTGCCCGCTGGCACTTCGAGCCCAGGGCCGCTCAGGGCGATGAGCTCCGGCCGGGCGTTCTGCTCGGTGTGGTTGCCGACGCCGGGGCGATCGAGCATCGGGTGCTGGTGCCGCCTGGAGTGAGCGGCGAGCTGCGGTTCCTGGCCGACGCCGGCAAGCTGCCCGAGGGAGCGGTGGTTGCGAAGGTCGGAGAGGTCGAGCTCGGCCTGTTCGAGCAGTGGCCGGTCCGGCGGCCGCGGCCGTTCGCGGCGCGGGAGGAGACGTTCGCGCCGCTGCACACCGGACAACGGGTGCTGGACCTGCTCTTCCCGATCGGCGCCGGCTCGAGTACCGCCGTACCGGGTGGCTTCGGGACCGGGAAGACCATGTTGCTGCAGCAGTTGGCGAAGTGGTGTGACGCCGACGTCATCGTGTACGTCGGCTGCGGCGAACGAGGCAACGAGATGGCCGACGTGCTCGGCGAGCTGGCCGAGCTCACCGACCCCCGGACCGGCGGCCGGATGATCGATCGCACGGTGATCCTGGCCAACACCTCGAACATGCCGATGATGGCGCGGGAGGCAAGCGTCTTCACCGGCCTCACTGTGGCGGAGTACTTCCGGGACATGGGACATCACGTGGTCGTGGTGGCCGACTCGACGTCGCGGTGGGCCGAGGCGCTGCGCGAGTTCGCCTCCCGCACTGGTGCGTTGCCTGCGGAGGAGGGCTATCCGGCTGATCTGTCCTCGTCGCTCGCGGCGTTCTACGAGCGCGCGGGACGGGTGCGGACCGAAGGCGGCCGGATCGCGGCGGTCACGGTGGTGGGCGCGGTCTCGCCACCCGGCGGGGATCTGACGGAGCCGGTCACCACCGCGACGGAACGGTTCGTCCGCGGGGTGTGGAGCCTGGATCGCGATCTCGCCTACGCGCGACACTATCCGGCGGTCAGTTGGTCGGCGTCGTACTCGCACGACGCGGATGCGGTGGCCGCGTGGCAGGCCGGCCACGACAATCCGGGCTGGGCGGCGCGCCGCGCACGGGCGATCACGGTGCTGGCCGAGGCGGCGCGGCTGAGCGAACTCGCCGAGATCGTCGGCACCCGGACACTGCCGGGCCGGGAGCGGATGACGATTCTCGGGGGCAGGCTGCTGCGGGACGCTGTCCTCGCGCAGAGCGCGCTGAGCCCGGTTGACGCGACCTGCTCCGCCGAGCGGGGCGCGAGCTTGCTGCAGTTCGCCCTCGATGTGATCGACCGCTGTGTGAGCCTGATCGATCGAGGCGTGGCCGCGACCGAGGTCGAGCAGTTCGATTTCGGCGCGCTGGTGCGGGCGCGCGAGGAAGCCCCCTCGGCGGCGGAGCTGGACGCTTGCCGCAGCACGCTCATGACGGCGCTGGAGGCCTTGGCATGAAGGATCTCGAGTACGGTGACGTCCGCTCGCTGGAGGGATCGCTCCTGGTGGTGCGTGGCGTCCGCGGGGTGGGCTGGGACGAGTCGGCGGTGATCGGGGTCGACGACGGCAGCGAACGTCATGGTGTGGTGCTGGAGGTTGCCGGTGACCTCGCCGTACTGCAGGTGCTGGAAGGTACCGGGGGCATGCGGCCCGGCGGGGTCCGGGTGCGATTCACCGGCAGTCCGTTCCGGATTCCGCTCGGCCGGAGCTGGCTCGGCCGGACGTGCGACGGCCGGGGCCAACCCCTCGACGGCGGCCCGCCCATCCTCGGAGCGGCGGCGGCGGCGGTGAACGGCTGGCCGCTCAATCCGGTCGAGCGCGAGCCGCCGCGAGAACCGGTGCTCACCGGAGTGTCGGGGATCGACGCGCTGACCACAGTCGTCCGCGGGCAGAAGCTGCCGATCTTCTCGGTGCCCGGCCTGCCGCACCTGCAGCTGGCTGCTCAGATCGCGGCCCAGGCATCGGCCGCCGGCGACCCCTTCGTGGTCGTCTTCGCGGCGATGGGACTGCCACACGCCGAGATCGACTTCGTCCGGACGGCGCTCGAGGAGCGGGCCGCCGCGGGTGAGCTGGTGATGGTGCTCAACGGTGCCGACGACCCGGTGATCGAACGTCTGCTCACACCACGGATCGCCCTGACGATCGCCGAGCATCTGGCGTTCGTCGAGGGCAGCCACGTGCTGGTCGTGATGGCCGACATGACCAGCTACTGCGAGGCGGTCCGGGAGGTCGCCGCGGCACGCCAGGAGATCCCGGCCCGGCGGGCGTATCCGGGCTACCTCTACAGTGACCTGGCCTCGCTGTACGAGCGGTGCGGCCGGGTCCGTGGGCGCCCGGGATCCGTGACGATCATGCCGGTGCTCACCATGCCGGCGGGTGACATCACCCATCCCGTGCCGGATCTGACCGGCTACATCACCGAGGGACAGATCGTGCTGGCAGCGGATCTGCACGCCCGCGGCCTGTATCCCCCGCTCGATGTCCTGGGATCGCTGTCGCGCCTGATGCGCCACGGCGCCGGCCCGGGACGGACCCGGGACGATCACCTCGAGATCGCCGCACAAGCCATCGCGGCGCTGGCTCGGGCCCGCCAGGCGGCCGAGCTGGCCGACCTGATCGGTGCCGGTGCGCTGAACGACACCGATCGTGGCTATCTGGCCTACGCCACCGCGCTCGAGGACTCCTTGCTGCGACAGCGGCCGGATGAGGCTCGTACCTTCGAGGAGACCCTCGACCGGTTGTGGCAAGCAGTGTCCGTGCTGCCCCGGCGCGAACTGACCATGGTTTCGAAGGCGTCACTGGCCGAACACCTGGCGGGCACCCGATGAGCCGCGAGGTGACCGGACGATCGGGACGGCTGGTGCTCACCGGCCGGCTGGCGACCGCCCAGCGGGCGGTGGAGTTGCTGGATCGCAAGCAGCGTGCCCTGGCGATCGAACACGAGCGGCTCGAACTCGTCGCGGGACGTGCCGCCGAGACCTTCGAGCGGGAGGCCCGAACGGCCGCCCTCTGGTTGCGGCGCAGTCTCGCGCTCGACGGGCACCGAAGGCTGCTCGCCTCGGCGCCGACGGCGGCCGTCGACGTCGTCGTCGGGTACGACGTGACGATGGGCGTCCGGCATCCGACCGGCGCGGAGATCAGCTTCGGCCCGGAACTGCAACCTGCCGGCTCGTCCGCGCTGGTTCAGGCGCTGCGGGCACACCGGACGGCGCTCGTCGCGGCGGTCGAGCTCGCCGCCGCCCGGCGCTCGGTCGTCCTGATCTCGGACGAGCTGGCGCTCACCCGTCAGCAGCAGCGGGCGCTCGAGATGCGCTGGATCCCTGAACTGCGGCGGCAGCTGACGGTACTGGCGCAGCGCCTGGACGAAGCCGAACGGGAGGAGAACCTGCGACTGCGGTGGGCGGCCAGGCGGAGGGGATGGGAGCGATGATCAGGCAGATCCTTGCGGTGGTGGACGACTCTGCCGCGGCCTTGCGCGCCGCGCAGTTGGCGATCGACCTGGCCTCGGTGGTCGGCGCCGGGCTGACGCTGGTCACGGTGGTCGAGGACCACGTGCTCGATGCGCGACTCGGGGCGGCGTCGATACCTGAGGCGGCGCAGCGGCGGGCCCAGGGCGCGGTGGCGATGATGACGCGGATCACCGCCCGGGCGTCGCTGCGGGGTCTGCGGACCCACCAGGAGATCCTGTCCGGACGTGGCGCGGAGCAGGTGCTGGCGACCGCCGTACGGACCGCCGCCGACCTGATCGTGGTCGGCCGTGACCCCGGTGGAAATGCGTCGGTGAACCTGGCCCATCTGCTGGAGTTCACCGGCGTTCCGGTGCTTGTCGTACCTGCCGGCGACTCAGGCGCGGGACCAGTCGTCACGTACTCAGGAAGGTGATGCAATCCGTCATCGTTCGAAGAGCGGGGTAGTCGTCCTCGTCGATCCGGCGGCCCGAGCCGGTGCTGAGCAGTTCCACGAAGCTGAGGAAGTCCAGCGAGTCCAGTTCGAGTTCGTCCCGGAACTGCGCGTCGTCTCCGAGCGCGTCGAGGTCGGCGTCGGGGACGATCCGCAGCAGCGAGTTGCCGACCAGTTCGCGTGCGTCCTGCAGGGTCAGGGTCATAGCTCCTCCGGTGTTTGCAGCAGGTGGTCGACGGTGGCCAGGAAGCGGCCGCCGGTGAAGCCGTCGGTGGCGCGGTGGTCGGCGGCGAGAGTGAGCGTCAGCGTCGGTCGGACGCCGAGCAGGCCGTCGACGGCCCACGGCCGCTCGACGATCCGGCCGGCGCCGACCAGCGCGACCTGGGGCGGGTAGATGATGCCGTGCACACTTTCCACGCCTTGGTCGCCGAGGTTGGTGACGGTGATGGTCGCTTCGGTCATCTCGGTCCGTCGCAGGCGGCCGGAGCGTGCACGTTCGACCAGGTCGCGGAGGCCGGCCATGAGTTCGCGGACCGGCAACGACGCGGCGTCGTGCAGGGCCGGCGCGACCAGGCCGCCGCCGCGGAGCGAGATGGCGACGCCGAGGTGGACCTGCTCCGCGGCCCGGAAGGCGTCATCGGTCCAGTATCCGTTGAGTTCGCGGTGGCGGTGCGCCGCGAGCGCAGTTGCCTTGAGCAACAGAGCCGCCGGTACCAGTCGCTCGGCGACGGGGAGTTCGCGGTTCGTCCGGGTCAACCAGGCGACGGCCGCGCCCATGTCGACGGTGGTGGACAGGTAGTACTGCGGGATCTCTTGGTTCGCCCGCACCATCAACCGCGCAATCACCCCGCGCTGCGCGGCTCCTTGTCCAGCATGCCGCGCCGGCGATGCGCTGTCCGGCGTCGCGATGGTGGTGGGCACGGGTTCTCGTTCAGTGGGGGTTGCGGCGTAGCGGCGGACGTCTTCGGCGGTGACCATGCCGTGCTGCCCGGTCGCCGGTACGGCGCTCAGTTCGACGCCGAGCGAGTGGGCGAGCTTGCGTGCGTACGGTGACGCCTTCTGCCGTTCAGCCGCCGGACCGGAGCTGACCGGACGCGGTGCACGGACCTCGGCCGGTGGTGCCGGGGCGGTGGGTTCGGGCCGTGATGCCGGGGCGGTGGGTTCGGCGTGGGCGACGGGGGCCGTGGGCTGCGGGGTCGCCGGCGCCTCGGCGCCGTCGATGGTGGCCAGCGGGGTCCCTACCTGGACGCGTTCGCCGACCGGTACGAGGAGGCGGTCGATCGTGCCGGTGGCGAAGGTCTCGACCTCGATGGCGGCCTTGTCGGTGTCGACGACCGCGACCGGGTCGCCCTTGTGGACCGTGTCGCCCGGCTTCACCAGCCATTCGATCACGGTGCCCTCGTCCATGTCCGCGCCGAGCGACGGCATCCGGAACTCAGCCATCGCCGCCCACCACCTTCCGGGCGGCCGCGACGATGCCGGCCGTCTGCGGGAGGGCGGCGTCCTCGAGGTGTTTCGCGTACGGCATCGGCACCTCCGCGCTGCAGAGCCGCTCGACCGGGGCATCCAGGTCCTCGAACGCCTGCTCGGTGATCCGCGCGCTGACCTCGGCCGACAGGCTCCCGCTGCGCCACCCCTCGTCGATCACCACAGCCCGGTGCGTACGGCGTACCGAGCCGACGACCGTGGCGTCGTCGAGCGGCCGCAACGTGCGCAGATCGATCACCTCGGCCGAGACGCCCTCGGCGGCGAGCTGCTCGGCGGCGTCCAGCGTCTTGCCGAGGCTGCCGCCGTACGTCACGAGTGTCACGTCGTCGCCGGGCCGGCGGACCGCGGCGTGGTCGATGTCGACCGGCGCGGCGTCCGCGGTGAGTTCGCCGGCCTGGTTGTACAGCGAGCCGTGCTCGAACAGCAGCACCGGGTCGGGATCGAGCAGCGCCGGCCACAGCATGCCGCGGGCGTCCTCGAGGGTCGCGGGAGCGATCACCCGTAGGCCGGGAATGTGCGCGAGCCAGCCCTCGAGACTGTGCGAGTGCTGGGCGGCGAGCTGGCGGCCGGCGCCGGTGGTCATCCGGATCACCAGCGGTACGCCGACCTGGCCGCCGGACATGTGCCGCAGGGTCGCGGCGTTGTTGAGGATCTGGTCCAGGGCGAGCAGGCTGAAGTTCACCGTCATGATCTCGACGATCGGCCGCATTCCGGCCATCGCCGCCCCGATCCCGGCGCCGACGAACGCCGACTCCGACAGCGGCGTGTCCCGGATCCGGTCCGGTCCGAACTCCTCCAGCAGCCCCAGGCTGACCCCGAAACACCCGCCGTACGCCCCGACGTCCTCACCCATCAGGAACACTCGCTCGTCCCGGTGCAGCGCCTCGCGGATGGCCTCCCTGAGCGCCTCCCGGTACGTCGTGGTCATGACTGCTCCGCATACACGAAGCGGGTCAGATCCTCGACCGGCTCGAGCGGCCCGGCTTCGGCGCCGGCGATCGCCCGCCGCAGCTCGTCGTCGACCTCGCGGTTCACCGCCTTGAGCGCGTCGTCGCTCAGGTCGTCCTCGGCCCGCATCCGCCGGGTCAGTGTCTCGATCGGATCGCGTTCCTTCCAGCGCTCGATCTCGGCTTTGTCCCGGTAGCGGTCGGAGTCGTACATCGAATGCGCCCGGAACCGGTACGTGCGCAGCTCCAGGAAGCACGGCCCGCCCCCGCCCCGGATCGTCTCGGCCGCCCGCTGCGCGGCCTCCTCCACGGCGAGCACATCCATCCCGTCGACGGCCCAGGCCGGCATGCCGTACGACGATGCGCGCAAGGCCAGATCCGTCTGCGCCTGCGCCCGCGCGAGGGCGGTACCCATCGCGTAGAGGTTGTTCTCGCAGCAGAACAGCACCGGCAGCTTCCACAGCGCGGCGAGGTTCATGCACTCGTGGAACTCGCCCTCGGCGACAGCGCCGTCGCCGAAGAAGCACGCTGTCACGTGGCTGTCGCCGCGGAGCCGATCGGCCAGCGCGATCCCGGTCGCGAGCGGCAGTCCGCCGCCGACGATCGCGTTGCCGCCGTAGAACCGCCGCTTGGCGTCGAACAGGTGCATCGACCCGCCGCGGCCCCTGCTGCACCCGGTGGTGCGGCCGAACATCTCTGCCATCACGGCCTCCATCGGGATGCCGCGGGCCAGCGCGTGGCCGTGCTCGCGGTACGTCGTGACGATCGCGTCGTTCGCGTCCAGGCTGTTCATCACACCGGCCGCGACAGCCTCCTCCCCGACGTACAGGTGCAGGAAGCCGCGGATCTTGGTCGCGCTGTAGAGCTCGACGCAGATCTCCTCGAACTTGCGGATCCGCAGCATCTGGCGCAGCAGGCCGGTGTGCTGTTTGACCACTTCGGTGTTCATCGTTGCCGCTCCAATGTCGACAGGTCGCCCTCGGGCAGACCGAGTTCGCGGGCCTTGAGCAGGCGGCGCATGACCTTGCCGCTGCTCGTGTGCGGGAGGTTCTGGTCGAACGCGATCTCCCGCGGTGCGACCGCGCCGAGCCGGCGCCGCCCGAACGCGATCAGCTCCGCGCGCAATGCCTCGTCCGGTGCGTACCCCGCGCGCAGCGTGACGAAGGCCTTGACGATCTCGCCCGCGACGTCGTCCGGTACGCCGATGACTCCGGCCTCGGTCACGGCCGGGTGCTCGAGCAGGGCGCTCTCCACCTCGAAGGGTCCGACCAGGTGCCCGGAGGACTTGATCACATCGTTGGCGCGGCCAACGAACCAGAAGTAGCCGTCGGCATCGATCCGGGCCAGGTCGCCGGTCAGGTACCAGCCGCCCGCGAAGGACTTCCGGTACCGGAGCTCGTCGTGCAGATAGGTGCGGAACATCGACGGCCACCCGGGCCGCAGCGCCAGTTCCCCGACCTGGTCGGTGCCCAGTACGTCGACCTGGTCATCGGTCACCGCGGCGCGTCCGTCGTCGCCGCAGCGCAGTACGGCGGCGTCGACGCCCGGCATCGGCCGGCCCATCGATCCGGGCCGGATCGGCATCGAGGGGTAGTTGCTGATCATGATCGCCCCGGTCTCGGTCTGCCACCAGTTGTCGTGGACCGGTAGGCCGTACGCGTTCTGTGCCCAGACGACTACTTCCGGGTTGAGCGGCTCGCCGACACTGGCGATGTGCCGCAGTGCGGACAGGTCGTAGCGGGACGCCATCTCGGCACCGGCCCGCATCAGCATCCGCAACGCGGTCGGTGCGGTGTACCAGACCGTCACGCGGTTGTCCGCGAGCACCTGGTACCACCGGGCGGCGTCGAAGTCACCGTCGTCGGCCAGCAGTGTGACGCCGTGTGTCAGGGGCGCGATGATGCCGTACGACGTACCGGTCACCCAGCCGGGATCCGCCGTACACCAGAACACGTCGTCGGGCCGCAGGTCGAGCGCGAACGCGGCCGTGATGTGGTGCGCGACGACAGCGTCATGGACATGGACGGCGCCCTTCGGTGTGCCGGTCGTTCCGCTGGTGAAATGGAGCAGCGCCATCTGTTCCGGGTCGGTGGCGGGAATCGTCCACTGGTCGGGCTGGGCCGCGAGTGCCGCCTGAAGGTCCAGCGTGCCCGGCGGCGGCTCGTCGGGTGCGTCGATCAGCAGGACATGGCGGAGCCCGCAGAGCTGATCGCGTTGGGGGGCGATCTTGCGCCGGTACAGGGAGGTGGTGGTGACCAGGACCTGGGCGTCGCCGAGCAGCAGCCGGTTCCGGATCGGTTCGGGGCCGAATGCGGCGAACAGCGGTGACAGCACGCTCAGGTTCTTCCAGCACCCGAGTGCTACGGCGTACAGCTCAGGTTGCCGGCCCAGCAACGTGAAGACTCGTGCGCTTGGCCCGACGTCGAGCGACCGCAGCAGGTTTGCGAAGCGATTGCTCTGCAGACTCAGCTCCCGATAGGTCAGCTCGCGGGTCCCCGTGCGCCCGATCGCCCGGATCGCCACGTGCTCGCCCCGGCCGGTAGCCACCTGCCGGTCGACCGCCTCGTAGGCGATGTTGAGGCCGTGTCCTCCGGGGAGGCCGCTCAGCAGCTGTGCCGCAGCGCTCCACGAGAAGTCCTGCCTGGCTGTCTCGTAACTGGTCAGGTTGGGCGGTCGTGTGATCGGCATCGTGATCTCTCCTCCGCACCGCGGGGCCGTCCCGCTCTCGGCACCGGCAACCGTCCCTGCGAACAGGGCGCTCACAGCACGACACTGCGCCGCCCTCGGCGCCCCGCACAGAGCCGAAGGTCCCTAAGGGGTGAATCTGCACAGAGCGGCGATCGTCGGCGGGCCGTTCTCGATGATGCGGATCTCCGCGTCGGTCAGGACGGCTGCTCGGATCGCGACGTCCTCGAGCGCGGCCTCGTACGCCGGGATGCCCGCCTGCCGAAGCTGATCCGGCCGCAGGTCGATGGCTGTCGGAGCAGGTCCGAACCACGCGCGGGTGTCCGGCGATGGGGCCGCGGGCAGCAGAAGGACGCGGACGCGGCCGGCGGCGAGCGCCGCGAAGGTGTCGCCGGCGCCCTGCACCGCTGACCCGCCGGTGCCCACGTGGGCGGCGAACTCCGCGAGGAGTCCGGCGTTCTGCTCGGCGACGATCTGCCGGCTCTGTACGGCGAGTTGTCCGGTACGCCGTTCTGCGGAGCCGTCCTCGCTGCGCCCTCCGGTGACGCGACGTACTGTCACGCCGGTGTGGATCCAGCGGGGGAGGTGCTCGTCGAGGTACTGCAGAGCGCGCACGTCGCCGGCGAGCAGCAGCACACGGGCATCGACGCGTTTGACGAGCCGGGCGAGGACCTCGGCCACGGCGACCGCGTTGTGCTCCCAGGAATCCTCGGCGCGGTGCTGGTAGCGGCCTTGTGCCCATCCGCCCGGCGCGTTGCGCTCGATCTCGTCGTCCGGCCCGGTCACGGTCGTGGCCATGGGCGTGGTGCTGCCGGCGGCGTAGACCGAGAGATCCGCGCCCGTCCGGTCGAGGACGGCCAGGACCCGGGCCGGATGGTCCTGCTCCCACGCCAGCAGCGGTCGCAGGTACGGCAGGGCGCCGTACCGAGCGGCGTCCGGCATCGCCAGGTCGGGCAGATCGACGGCGAGCGTCACCGCGGCGCCGCTCGCGAAGGCGGCCAGCACTCCCGGTCCTGGCACGGCGTCGAGCACTCGCCGCTCCAACGCATCGATGATCTGCGTCGGTGCGCCGTCCTCGGCAAGCCGGCCGGCGAGCGCTCGCCAGCGGATCGGGACGTCCGCGGTCGCCCGCACGTCGAAGTACACCGAGGCGACCGGCACGGGTTCGATCAGCAGGGCTCTGATGGGCGTGTTGTTCGTCATGGTGCTCACCCCTTCGAGGTTCCAGCCCAACTCGGTGACGTCGTGCGGAACAGAGCACAAATGCCTGGTCGCGGGTACCGAACGCCCCTGCCGGTCGCCGCGGAACTCAGGGTCTGGGGACGAAGCGGTAGCCGGTGACGAGTGCGAGGTCGATGCCGATCAGGACGTCCAACGGGAGGTCGGCCCACGGCTGGACCAGTGGTGTGTAGTGGGCGATTCGACCGGGATCGTCGATGCTGTGCGCCGTGCCGGTGACGACGACACTCCAACCCAGCCTGCGGATCGTGTCGAGATCGTCGGCCTCGTACGCGACCACTTCCCCTGCCGCGCTGCTGACGCTCGCTGACAGTCGGGTGCGCATGACGACCTGCCCATCGATGACGGCATGGTTCACCGGGCGAATCGCCGGCAATGCGTTGCGTGTGAAGACCACGCGACCGACGCGGACGCTCGCCAGCAGCGCGATCGCTTCCTGGCGATCGACCTCCACCAGGTGCCTCGCCTCGTCGACCGGCGCCTGGAGACCGCGAAGATCGCCGTACCGAGCGGACATGGTCTGGGTCCTTTCGTACGGATGACCTGCGCTCACGATGCTGCCGCGGAGGCCCGCATTCCAGGGCCGAAAGTCCTGATCTCGTCGAACCCGGCGCGGTCGCTCCGACGGCGGTGGCGACTTACGGGTCACTCACCTGTCGCGGCCAGGGGCGCGGTTCTGCCGGCGGCGTGCCAAGGTGGGGAGATGGTGATTCGGTGGTGGGGCGGGGACCGTGAGGCGTTGCGGGGACTGTTCCGGGAGGCGGACGACTCCGAGGCGGAGATCGATCGCTACCTGGGGTCCGGGGACGTGCTCGTCGCTGAGGACAACGGACTGGTGGTCGGGCATCTCCAGGTCGTGGACGGTGACGGTGCGGTCGAGTTGAAGAGCCTGGCGGTGCTGGCCGAGCGACGGGGGACCGGTGTGGGCCGGGCGTTGGTGGAGGCTGCCGTGGAGCACTGCCGGCGCGGTGGAGCTTCCCGGATGGTCGTTTCCACCGCGACCGCGGATGTGGGAAATCTCCGGTTCTACCAGCGCCAGGGGTTCCGGATGCTTCGGGTCGAGCGGGACGCTTTCACTTCCGCGTCCGGCTACCCGGACGGCATCGTCATCGACGGCATCCCGTTGCGAGATCGGATCTGGCTGGATCGGGAGCTCGTGGCGGACGAGTCGTGACCGGGCGGCTCTTCTGCGACCTCGGGCTCGCCGAGCGGATCGAGCAGGCCGAAACCGGGCTGATCGAGGCCAGCGCCCGCGCCACACATCGCCGGTTGGGCGACGGCCGGGGATTCGTGATCCCGGTGGGCGGCGGGCTGGCGAGCTTCGCGGATGACGACTCGCCGTACAACAAGGTCGTCGGGCTCGGCTTCGGCGGCGTACCTGCCGAGCGGGAGCTGGACGAGATCGAGCGTGCCTACGCCCGGGTCGGGGCACCGGTGCAGGTCGAGCTCGCGCATCTCGGCGACCCGGAGATCGGCGTCCTGCTCAGTCGGCGCGGGTATCAACTGGAATCGTTCGAGAACGTACTCGGGCTGGCGATCGAGCAGCGGTACGACGTGACGCCGCCCGAGGGGATCACGATCCGGGTCAGTGGTGACGACGAGCTCGACCAGTGGCTGGACGTCATGGCCGACGCCGTCGCCGCACCGGACACGCAAGGGGTTCCGTGGCGCGAGGAGTTTCCGCGCGAGACCTACATCGACGCGGAACGCGACGCGGCCGCCGCGGACATCACTCGGTACGTCGCCGTGCGGCACGGTGAGATCGCGGGCGGGGCCGGGCTGCGCACGGTCGCGGGCATCGCTCAGTTCGCAGGCGCCGCGACACTTCCGGCGCACCGACGACACGGTATCCAGTCAGCGTTCCTGACCACCCGCCTCGCCGACGCCGCGGCCGCGGGGTGCGACGTCGGAGTGATCACCACGCAACCGGCCTCCAAGTCCCAGCAAAACGCCCAACGCAGCGGCTTCGACCTGCTCTACACCCGCGCGGTCCTCGTCAAGCACCCCTGAGCGTCGGCGACTTGGCCGGTGCGAGCCCGATGGCACGGGGGGACCTTCGGGCTCGCACGCAAAGGTCACATCGGTCCCGGCGGGCAGACGTTACGCCGGTGACGAGATCGTGACCCGGGAGATCAGTTCGTCGCGATGTCGCGGTGCCGCAAGGTGGTGCTGCCGGCGAGGGCTGCGGCCGGCAGGAGGGTGTCAGGACAGGACGAAGTACCGCAGCCAGAGGTACGGCGCTGCGACGGCGATGGTGATCGCGGTCATGACAACGCCCTTGCGGGTGAACTCCCAGAAGCTGATCGGGTGGCCGGCGCGCAGGGCGATGCCGATCACCACGACGTTCGCGCTGGCGCCGATCGCGGTCGCGTTGCCGCCGAAGTCGGCGCCGGCCGCGAGGGCCCACCACAGGGCGTGGCCGTGGGCCGGGTCGGTGACGGTCTTGGTCAGTTCCAGGACGACCGGGCTCATCGTGGCGACGTACGGGATGTTGTCGACGACGCCGGACAGTACGGCGGACACGACCAGGATCAGCATCGTCGCCAGCAGGGGTCTGCCGTTGGTTACCTCGCCGACGGCCTGGGCGAGATCGGCGATCACCCCGGTCCTGACCAAGGCTCCGACCATGATGAACAGACCAGCGAAGAAGAGGAGCGTCTGCCACTCGACACTGGACATGTAGTGGCGCGTGGGGACCTTCGAGATCAGTACGAGCAACCCCGCGCCGAGCAACGCGACGACAGCCGGCTCGATGTGAAGCACCGTGTGCCCGACGAATCCGGTGAACACCAGGAGCAGGACTGCGCCGCACTTGACCAGGAGGCGGGTGTCCTGGATGGCTTCGCGCTCGTTGAGGCGCAGTACATCGGCGACGCGGTCCTCGTCCACCGCGAATGCGCCTTTGAACAGTCGGGGCAACACCAGGACGAAGACGATGAGTTCGAGCACGACCAACGGCGTGAGGTGGATCAGGAAGTCGTTGAAGGTCAGTCCGGACCGGCTGGCGATGATGATGTTCGGCGGATCACCGATCAGGGTCGCGGTGCCGCCGATGTTGGACGCCATCACCTCGGCGATCAGGAACGGAACCGGGCTGATCCCGAGCCGGTCGCAGACCAGCAGCGTGACCGGCGCGATGAGCAGGACGGTGGTGACGTTGTCGAGGAACGCCGAGGCGAGCGCCGTCATCAGCGTGAGCAGGATCATCACCCGCAGGGGCGATCCCTTGGCGCGTTTGGCCGCCCAGATCGCGACGTACTCGAAGACGCCGGTGCGGCGCAGGATCCCGACGATGATCATCATGCCGAGCAGGAGGAAGATGACATCCCAGTCGATGCCGGTCTCGTGGGAGTAGAAAGCATGCTCGGAGTCGGTGACGCCCACTGCGAGCAGTACCGCTGCACCACCGAGCGCGGCAAGGAGCTTGTGCGTCCACTCGGTCGCGATCAGAAGGTAAGCGACGAGGAAGACGACGACGGTGAGAGCCGTCACGCCGCCACCGCCAAGCGGTCAGCCGGCTCTAGTGCGGTATCACCAGCTGCAGCAGCCTCGGGGCGGTGATCGCTCCGACGATGTCCTTGTCCTTGACGACGGCAACCAACGGACACCGCAGGCGGGCCATGATCGCAGCCACTTCCAGGACGGTGTCGTCGTGGTTCACCACGGGCAACTCCGCAGGCTCGTCCGGCAGCATCTGCCGGACGGTCACCTGCGCGAGCTTGTCGGCGACCCGGTCCGCCAGCGACTCGTCGATCACCCGGGCGAGCGACGGGTCGTCCTGCACATAGCTCGGCACCAGACAGCGGACCACTTGTGACGCAGGCAGCACCGAGTACGGACGTTGTTCGTTGTCCACCACGATGATGCCGGGCAGCCGCTGTGCGGCGAGCAGTTCGGCCGCCTCGCGAGCGTTCGTGTCCAGCCTGACCACTGGATACGGCTCGGCTATCTGTTCTGCGTGCACATTCGCACGATACGCCGACGGCGACTGACGCACAGGATCTGTCCCCGGTGCCCGGGCTCGTGGCCGTCCACGTCACAGTGCCTCCTGGGATCGCCGGTCTGCCCGCACCCCAGGTCGAGGACGGGTACTGCCGACCAGACTTCCCGGCACACCGCGGCCAGCTTCCCCCATCGACCGCGCCGAACGCAAACGATCGCTGTCCTTCGGCGCGGCCGGTCCACTGCCTCCGCTCCGGAGGACAGGGTGTGGAACTCAGGTGCCGGAGCCGAGCACCGACTGGGCCTTGCGTACGGCGGCGCTCGTCGCGCCCTCGATGTCCTCGGGCAGGCCGTTGACGATCGTGAGCGCGAGGACGACGTCGCCGACGCCGGTGGTGATCATCGTGACTTCGAGGCCTTCGAGAGGTCCGGACGTCGCGCTGAACCGAACGGCGACGGGGTCGGTTCCGGACTTCGGGGCCGAGACCTCGCGCACGCTGATCGGGGAGCGGCCTTCGCCGGGGATCGTCAGAGTCATCGTGCGGCAGGACACGATGGCCTGCTTGAAGGACTTCTGCAGCGCGCCGACCGCGGCAGCCGACCCCATCGCGTCGAGACTCTCGTCGATGAACGGTCCCTCCGCACCTCCGGAGTACGACTGCGTGGCGGAAGCCTTGGAACCCGGCGGTACGTCGGCGTTGGAGAACGCGACGAGCTTGGCGCACTTGGTGTCCTTCGAGGACAGCGTCACGTCGTCGTCACCCGAGTCGTCAGCCTTCTCGATCGAGAACCCCGCGGGCAGGTCGGCCAGCGCCAGCAGTCCCTTGGTCAGCTGCGCCGCAGTACGCGCGGGTGTGGTCGCCGGTGGGGTGCTGGGTGCTGCGGTGGTGGCCGGCGGTGGTGTGGGCGACGCGGTCGCCGACGGCGTCGGCGTACTGGACGGAGCGGGAGAGCCGGTGCTGGATCCGTCGGAGCACCCGGTCGCCGTCAGGAGCAAGGCGGCACTCAGGCAGGCAGAAGTCAGGAAACGGCTGGGCATGGAGTTGGCCTCCTGGTCGGGGACATGACTTGTACGTCGCCGACCAGACTTCCCGGCACACCAGCGAACAGCCGCGGATCACCGGGCTGCGCGTTACTGCCTACATCGGCGTGCCCGGCCCACCGTTACACCCGTGATCCGACTGTGACGGATCAGCACGGGGACGGGTCGCCGATCGCAAGAAGTTCAGCTATCGGTCGAGTTGGAGGGTCTTCCAGGACTGGAGGGTGAGGGCGACGCCGGCGGCGACCACCGGGACGATGAGACTGAGTTGGAGTGGCGTGACCGCGATGTCGCTGTGGATGGCCCACAGCGCTGGTGTGGCGAAGGGATACCAGCCGCCGGCTCCGGCGATCACGGATACCTGGGACGTGACCAGGATGACGATGGTGGTCGCGATTCCGGCGAGAACCGACCTGCTGACCGTCGCCGCCCACGCGGCGGGTATGGCGATGACGATGCTGAACAGCGACAGGGCGAACTGCCGGCCTATCCATGGCGCCGCCTCGGCGGGAATCGGGCCGAGTCCGGCAGCCAGGCCGAGGATGATCAGGGTGACCAACAGAGCGGCAGCGGTGACGGTGCCCCAGGCTAGGTAGACGACGAGCTTGGCTGCGGCGAGCGTCCGTCGGGAGATCGGGATCGCGAAGAGGCCTGTGATGGTGCCGTCGGTGAACTCCCGGCTGAACAGCCAGCTCAGCACGACGCCGTACCCGACGAAGCCGGCAGCACCCGTCACTTGGACGGCGACCGCTAGGTAGCCTGCCCATCCGCCGGGGTCGACGAGTGGTCCGAGTTTGGCGGCCAACTGGGGGTCGTCGGTACGTACGGCGAACAGCATCGACGAGCAGATGAGCGAGATCCCGAGCACGATCAGGACCGAGGTAACGCGTACGACGGTCGCGCGCGTCAGCTTCGTGAACTCTGTGACGAGGCCGGTGATCATGCTGCTGTGTCATCGCTGTGGACGAGGGCGAAGAAGGAGCGCTCGATGTCGATGCCGTGCGGATCCAGCGATCCGATGATTCGCCCGGCGTTCAGCACCGAGATCCGGTCGGCCACGCGGGCGACTTCGTCGAGGTGATGGCTGCTGACCAAGACCCCTGCTCCGGCGCGCGAGCGGCGCAGCAATGCCTCGCGGAGCAGAATCACTCCGGCCGGATCGAGGGTGTTGGTCGGCTCGTCGAGCACGATGAAGGTGGGGTCGTGCTGCAGCGCGGAGGCGAGGCCTAGGCGTTGCTTGTTGCCGAGCGACAGTCTCCCCGCGCGGCGGTCGGCGTACTGGCCGAGATGTAGCTCTTCGATGGCCGCGTCGACGATGGCCGGTACGGCGGGGGCTGCGACGCCGTGGAGTCTCGCGCCGAGGACGAGGTTCTGTCTACAGGTCAGCTCGCGGTAGGCCAACGGGTAGTCGACGAGGTGTCCGACCTCCGTCCAGTCGGCCCGGCCGAGGTCTCGGCCGCCAATCGTCACGGCGCCGCGGTCCGGTTTGAGCATCCCCAGCAGGAGCCTCATGAGTGTGGACTTTCCGGCGCCGTTCAGCCCGACCAATGCATGGATCTCGCCCGGCGCGACCCGGATGTCGACGCCCCGTACGCCGGTGCCGTCGTCGAACGTGCGCACCAGACCGTGCGCGGCGACCGCGTCAGCCATGGCGATCTTCCAAGATATTCAGGGCATTCTCGATCGCCTGTCCGAGATCGTCGTTGTCGGTCATGCTCCACTCGAGCAGGGCCGTGTTGAGCGCGCCCATGACAGCGCTGGCTGCGATCATCGCCTCCGTCCGAGCAGTGGCGCCGTCGGCCAGCGCGCTCGCGATCACTGCTTCGGTCGCGGCCGTGCCGGAGGCGATGCTCGCACGCAGCGCCGGGGTCCGGGCGACGATCCGGAGCCGTATCCGTACCTCGGCGATGGATGGAGGCGGAACCTGCCGCCACGCTGCGCGGACTCCGCGGGCCGCACGGGTGATCGGATCGAGACTCGTCGGCTCCCCACGGATGAAGGCTCCGATGAGGGGGTCGTACGGATCGTCGACGAGCAGACTCGCCTTGCTGGGGAAGTGCCGGAAGCACGTCATCTCAGTCACCCCTGCCCGCGCGGCGATGTCGCCGACGCTTGTTGCGTCGTAACCGCGCTCGGTGAACAACTCCAACGCCGCGGTCAGTAGCCGTTCGCGTGTCCGTTCCGCTCGTGAGACCACGCTAGGAATGTTAGTCACTAACATTCGGTGGTCGCAAGAGTGCGGCGAGCGGGCATCCGTTCGAAATCGCCGCCTGGGCGCACCTGAGCCGCGCCCTCCGCAAAAGCCGACGGCGCAGGTGAATCTGGTGCCCCGGACGCCTGGGAAGCGTGACTGCAATTCCGCGTTGAAGGTGGGGGTGCGCTGGTCGTAGTTGGTGCGGGTGACGAGCGCGGTCACGACTTCACCGCGGTGGTTGAGGACCAGGTCGTCGTACACGAAGGAAGTCGACAGGCCCACCATGACAGCCGCCCACAGCAGGCTCAGGACCAGACGCAGCGTCGACCACTCGCCGACCGGCGAGGACAGGACGACGCGCTCGAGCCACGGACCGCCGTCTCGGTGTCTACCCGTGGCCACGACGACCACCCGCGGACCGCAGCCGTGAGTACGCGAGCCAGGCGCCGGCAATCGCGACACTGGCGGTTCCGCCGATCGCGACGAGACCCGAGACGCCGGATGGAATCCCGGTGTCCGCGGCGAAGTCCTCGGCGTCCACGAAAGCCATGACCTGCGACGGGTCGTCGGGTTTGTAGAGGATCCGCAGTGGCGGTGCGTACCGTGTTCCGGCCGCCGGTGGATGCCGGCCCTCGGAATTGCCTTCCGGGTCGCCCAGGCTGTTCGACAACATCGCCAGGTGTCGTTGCGCCGCCACGACGAAGGTCACCTCGACGGTGTCGATGGAGCTTCCACCCTTGCCGTACCGGACGTCGACGTCGACTCCATCGGCAGTGGTCGCGATACCGGCGTCCAGGAACTCCTGCGCGACGGTTTGCTGATGGTGGATGTCGAGGACGGCGACGACACCGAACAACGTCGCCAGGAGCGCGTAGATGCCGAGCACCGAGGCCCAGCGGGGAACGTTCAGCATGGTGTGCTTCCTTCGGCCGACGACAAGTACGTCGCCGACCAGGCTTCCCGGCACACCGTGCTCGATCGTGACGAGCTCAACAGCACTATCCGCGCAAAGGGCTCGCGCGTTACAAGGGTCAGGACGAGAGCAGCAGCGGCATCGTGAGGGCGTAGGCGCCGAGGAGCACGACGGCCTCGACGCGAGTGAGGGCGAGACCGCGGCGCAGGAGCATCCAGGCCAATGCGGCGGTGAGGATCATCGTGACGCTCAGGGCGACAGCTGCGCGTTCGGTCGCGGCTGAACCGGAGGCGATACCGACGACGGCGCCGCCGACCAGGCTGTTGAACAGGTTGCTGCCGAACAGGTTCCCGACGACGAGTTCGGACTCGCCGCGGCGCTGGGCCTGGACCGTGGTGACGAGCTCGGGAAGCGACGTCCCGAGCGCGACCAGCGTGAAGCCGATGATGACCTGCGGTACGCCGAGATCGGTCGCGATCGCCGACGCGTTGGAGACGAGCAGCTGAGCACCGGCGAGAACTCCGGCCAGACCGAGGACCGCGCGCACCGGCTCGAACCAGGTCGGCAGCCTCGACGCCTGCACCGGAACGTCAACCGTCGCGAGCGCCATGGTGAACTCCGTTGCCTCCTCCGCGACCTCCTCGTTGCTGCGCCCCTCGCGGGCCCAGCGGACGAGGACGAACACCGCGCACACCCCCGCGGCGCCGAGCACCGCGCCGGTCACCGGGCGCAGGCCAACCCACGCCAGGAACGAGAACAGAACGACAGCGCCCACGGCGAGCGGCACTTCGCGGCGAATCACGTGCGAGGTCACCGCCACCCGACCGGCCAGCGCTGCGATGCCGAGCACGAGAGTCAGATTCAGGATGTTGGACCCGGCGATGTTGCCGATCGCCAGTCCGGTGTCCCCGCGCGCCGCCGCGACCCCCGACACGAGGAACTCAGGCGCCGACGTACCAAGGCCGATGACGACCACGCCGACCACGACCGGGCTGATCCGCAACCGCTGCGCGAGCCGCGACGAACCGAGCACCAGATGATCCGCCGCCAAGGTCAGAACGACCAGCCCCGCAACGGCAAGCAGAACCCGCACCACCATGAGACCGCCCTCCGACCGGCAAACAACACCCCTGCCGCCGACCAGGCTTCCCGGCACACCAAGCAGCAAGATACCGCAGCGATCGTTCACTCGTCTCTCAAGTCGCGCCGTCAAGGTCACCATGAACGGGAGGGCTGACCGATGTTTCGCGCGACGTGGCAAGCCGGATCTGGACGTCTGCCCCATACTGACTGGAGGGAGGCTCGGCGGTGTCACCACGGCCGGGGAGGGGGAGGTCATGAGCGGTGGGGATTATTACGGCGGGTGGCTCGATCCGCGAGGTCTGATCGAGGCCCGGTCGTTGTTCGCGGGCATGCTGGAACTGCCGCGGGTGCTGTCCGATGATCGGTTGCCGAGGGAAGGGCTGGGCGTCCTGCTGACATTGAGCGGGCATCAGCCTTTGTGGTCGACACACGCCGTGGCCGTCGGTATGTCGCTCAGCACGGACCAGACCTCCGCGTACTGGCTGACCGAGGCGACCCGTTCTTCGGCGGAAGTGTTCTCGTACTTGGAGAGGTTCGATCTTCCGGTACACGGGGTGCCGTTTGCCGCGGCCGTTGTTGCACAGGCAATTGCGCCGGAGAGATTGGCCGAAGCCGCCCGGATTCTCGGAGCAAGCCACGCCATGTGTTCTCAGTCGTGCACGTTCGGCGGGACGCTCGACCGCGACTGCTACTACGCCTGCATTCTGGAAGCGTAGCCAGCATGTCCGGCCGTGGGGTCCTCCTGCACCTGGACAAACTGGGTGTGCTAGTTGTCGGCGCCGGCCTGATTGTTCTGTCGGGCTATGCAGACGTCTCCGCCGCGGCCGGTGACACCTTCACCGCGGCCGTCACCGTGCTGGTGTTCTTGCTGCCGTCCACGAGTCTGCTCGGCGGATACCTGACGAACGCGATCGACACCTCGTCCCGGCTACTGGCGCAGGCGCGGGACGACGCGACGCGGACCCGCCGTGCGGACGCCGCCCGGAACCACATCCAGACGCTGCTCGAGGTGGCCGGACCGTTGCGTCGTGCGATCGTTTACACCACCTTCGCTGTTCTGCTGTCCAGCGTTGCACTGTTCGATCCACATGGTCGTTGGCGCGACTTCACCGTCACCGAGAGCTTGATCGCGATCGCGGTGGCCCTGCTGGTGGGTACGGCGTTGACGGTGCTGCCTGCGACCTGGACCGTTCTCGAATACCGGCAGGCGCGCGAGTACCTCGACCGAGAACTGGAGGTGCTGGCCGCTCCGCGCTCGGCGCCAACTGCACCGACACCTGGCCAACCCGACTCGAAGGTGCACCTTCCCGCCAATCCGGCCGACAGAAAATGGTCGCTGTCCCTCGTACTGAGGGGCCCGTCGCGCCGCCGACCTCAGTAGGAGTTCCGCATCCTCTACCTTCGGGCAGGATCGCGGTCCATCATCGTCGTGTAGGGCAGGGGGAGCTTTTCAGGGGGATGCGATGGACGCGCCGAAAATCCGGCCGCTGAATCCGCGGTTGTCGCCGAAGCTCGATGTGTTCCTGGGCGGATCCGGCCAGGTCAACCAGGTGCGCGCGGCGCAGTGTCCGTCCGTGGCTTTGGCCGAGGGAGGCATCGAGCCGATGCCTACAGAGGCTGCGGTGACGCCGGTCTTGGCGGGAGGTGAGTTCGAGGCTTCTTCGGTGTCGGAGGCGATCGACGTCATGGCGGCCCAAGCCGTGCCTGGCGAGGCCGCTGCGTCCGCTGAGGCCCGCGAGAGGCCCGAAGCCAGAGGAGGCGAAAAGCTGGTCGAGGCGCTGGGGATGCCGGTCAAGATCCTGTCGGCGGCGGAGGTGGCTGAGCTTGCGGCCAAGCAGTCGCCGCAGGTACCGGACGAGAACGTTGCCTTCAGCCTCTTCGTCAAGATCGATCGGGATCTGACGCCGGCGGTCCGCGACAGCACCATTGCTGCGGTGAGCAACCAAGCGAGGCGGTCGCGCTGGAAGCTCGACACAGGCGTGGTCGAGGTCGCCGCGAAGGACGTCCGAGACCTGCTGGCCAACCAGGCCGTCGCATACATCGAGCCGGGGCAGGCTCTGCGGGGACCGGAGCCGGTCGTTGGCCGGAGCGTCACGAGCGGCCCGGGCGATGCGCGGCGGGTGAAGGCGGAGAGCGCTCGCCACAAGTACGGCGAGGGTGTGCTGGTCGGGATCATCGACGTCGGCGGCTTCGACTTCGCCCACCCGGACTTCCTGGATGACAACGGTTTGACTCGCTGGGAGGCGATCTGGGACCAGGCCGGCAGCACCCGACCCTCCCCGGCCTCGGCGACGCCGAAGCGGTTCGAGAACTTGAACTATGGTTCAGAGATACGCCGTGAACACATGAATGCGGCCATGAAGGGGGCACTCAGCCGGTCCATGGCCGCCACAAGCCTCGAGCCCCAGTCGCAGATGGTGGTGGGTTCGCATGGCACGCATGTGGCATCGATCGCCGCCGGCAACAGCGGAGTGGCCCGCAAGGCGTTCATCGCGGGCGTCCTCCTGGCGCTGCGCCCGGAGGACACTGCCGCAACGTCGAGCTTCTACGACTCCACGCGCATCGCCGACGCGGTCGAGTACCTGATCGAGCTCGCGACAGAACTCGGCAACGACGCCGCTCCGCTGCCGTTGTCGATCAATATCAGCCTGGGGACGAACGGGCATGCCCACGACACCTCGAGCGCCATGGCCCGGTGGATCGACAACGCGCTGGCCACGCGTGGCAGATGCGTGACAGTGGCGGCCGGCAACGCGGGCCAGGTCGAGCCCGGCTCGCCCACCGACAGGGGATACGTCACGGGGCGGATCCACGCGAGCGGGAGGATCCCGTCCACCAAGCTGCGGCACGAGCTCGGCTGGATTGTGGGTGGGGACGGCGTAGAGGATCTGTCCGAGAACGAACTGGAGATCTGGTACGGCCCTCAGGACCGCTTCGACGTCGAGGTCAAACCGCCCGGACACCCTTGGGTCCCGCCGGTCAGGCTCGGCCAGATGATCCGGAACGAGACCCTGGCGAACGGCACGGTCCTGAGCGTGTACAACGAGGCCTATCACCCCGCCAACGGGCTCAACAGGATCTCGGTGCTCCTCTCACCGTACTTCGGGCCGGACGCGCCGGACGGCCGGCGGCAACTGGGGCCGATTGCGTCCGGGGAGTGGCGTGTCCGCCTCACCGGAGCGGTCGTGCGTGACGGCAGCTTCGACGCATGGATCGAGCGCGACGATCCGCGGCGCCTGCCCGGATCCACGCGGCAGTGGCGCTATCCGTCGTATTTCGCGCCAGGGTCGTACACCAACGACCGGATGATCGGCTCGCTTGCCTGCGCCGAGCGCCTCGTGGCCGTGGCGAACGCCGACATCGACCGCAACGCAGCCCATGTCTCCTCGAGTCGCGGTCCGACCCGGGACGGCCGGCCAAAGCCCGATATCGCCGCCGATGGCACCGCTGTGGTTGCCGCCCGTGGGTTCGACAGCGAGTCCCTGTGGATCGAGATGACCGGCACCAGCATGGCAAGCCCGTACGTCTGCGGCGTTGCCGCCCTGATGCTCGGGATCCAGAAGAGCCTCACGTCAGCACAGATCCAGGGAATCATGCGTTCGACCTCCACACCGCTCCCCGGACAGACCTTCGGATGGCGCAACGACACCGGTTTCGGCCTGATCGACGCAGCCGCGTGTCTGCGCGCGACCGTAGAGTTCGCGGACATGGTGGCCAAGTCGACGGCCTCGAACCAGGGCGGGAGCCCGCGATGAAGCTCGAAGTGTTCTTCGCCAGGGATGGAGACTGTCTCCTGCTGACGTCGGCGGACGGGCGCCACATCTTGGTGGACGGTGGTCGATCGGACAGTTTCGAGACGGAGACGCGTCCCGTGTTGCAGGGGCTGGCTGACGCGGGTACGCCGCTCGATCTTGTGGTCGTCAGCCACATCGACGCCGATCACATCTCGGGAATCATCTCGCTGCTGCAGGATGTCGCGGCGTGGGAGGTGCACGACTTCCAGGTGAACGAGGGGAACAATCCCAACTTCCCCAAGCCCGCCCGGCCCCGTCCACCGCAGATCCACGGGCTTTGGCACAATTCGTGGCGAGCGCAGCTCAGCGATCTGGCCGGACCGGTCAGCGCCCTTGCCGAGCAGCTGTCCGAGGCCATCGAACTCGCCCCGGCCCGCGCGGAGCAGACGACCGGCACGGCGCGGATCGCGGTCGCGTCGATCACCGACCTGGCCGAGAGCATCAGCGACGGCATCCAGCTCGTCAGCCTCGCTGACGGACAGACGCCCGTCGTTCGCAACAAGGGCTTCGCGAACAAACTCGTGCGGCTGCGCGATCCCGTGCAGCGCAGGCGTTTCGGGCGCATCACCTTGACCGTGCTGGGACCGACTGAGGAACACCTGAAGGAGCTGCGGGAAGAATGGCGCGACTGGCTCGAGCGTACGCTCGGTCAGCGCCGGCCTCCCGGCGGCGGACCGGGATCGGAGGACGGACACGGACTCGGTCTCGATGATCTGCAGTTCGCAGGCCGGCCCACTTCGGTCGCGGAGGCCGAAGCCCTCATCACGGCCATCGGCGCTGCGGCGGAGATCATCGTGAAGTCGAATTCGGCCAGAGTGACACCTCCCAATCGGGCCTCGATCACGTTGCTCGCCGAGGAAGACGGCAAGACCTGCCTGCTGACCGGCGATGCTGCCGAAGACGAGATCCTCGAGGGCCTGACGGCCGCTGGGCGGCTGGCAGCTGACAAGCCGTTCCGCTGTGACATCGTCAAGGTCCAGCATCACGGCTCGGAGAACAACCTGACCGTGAACTTCGCTGAGCGCGTCCATGCCGACCACTACGTGTTCTGCGGCGACGGCGCCCACGGAAATCCCAATCCGCGGGTCATCGCGACAATCGTCGACTCGCGGCTCAAGGCCCGCGGTCCGTTTACTTTCTGGTTCAACTGCTCCGAGGATCGCACGATCCCCGGTCGCCGGGAAGCGCTGCGAGCAGCCATCAGAGAAGCCCAGGATGCAGCAGCGCAGCATCCGAACGAGATCGAGGTGAAGGTGCTCGACGATCGACGCGCATCGTTCGCAATTGAACTTTAGACTGCGTCAGCCAACGCCGTCCGGGTACGGGAACCGGCCGGGCACGGCCAGGTTCTGGTCGTAGTTGTCACGTAGCGACGAATCAGTCACCGCGTAGCCCCAGTTCGCGATCTGGTGCCGGCGCATTTCCGGCATCTTCGTCAGTCGAGTCGACACCAGGGCGAGGGTTTTCGTTTGCTCATACGTGCAAGGGAGCGTCGAAGCTGCGTGTGCGAACACGGCAGGGTCGGTGTTGATGGCCCAAAACGCTCCCTTTCGGAAACCACCTTTGAGAGCACCTACGATCTCGCGGCGTCGCAATCGGCGTACTTCGACGTCGAGAACCTCCAGGAGCCGTCGGGTTCCGAGCACCCAGTCCCGGTGTGGTTTTACCTTGATCGTGAAGGTGCCGCCGCCGTCACTGACGAACACAGTTCCGCATGTCTTCTTGACCGGTTCCAGGCCGAGGTTGTCGTACACCCCGCCGCGACCGCTGTCGCGAGTCGCGTCGTCGGGTAGTCGAACTTTCCGGTCCTCCAGTCCGCCATGTAAGGACGGCTGAACCTGAACAACGCTCCATTGCCGAGGTTCGTCGAACAGAAGATGAATCGTGGCCCGGCATGGTCACTCGGCAGATCCTGGAGCGTCTTGCCATGGTAGAGGTGCTCGTCGAAGGAATTCGCGACCCGCGCAGCGATACGGCCAGGGATGAGGCCGAGGAGAACCGAGGTGACGTCGATGCTTTCGCGTGGAACACCATCGCGCGATAGCCCCCTCCGGACAAGCAAAGACCTAGGGAGCCAGGCTCTGTCGGAGCCAGGTAGAGATCATTGGCAACCGCATCGCGTTCCTCGTCGGACACTGCGTCGGGGTTGTGTGCCATGAAGTCCCCCACTACGAATTCACAAGCAGGCACGAACCGGGGAGGATGCCTTTATCGTGCTCGCTGTTCTCCGGCTCGTCAACGACGGACTACGAACCATTCGCGTCTCGGACGACAATTCGCACAGCCGTTTTAGGCGACGCCGCCGGTTGACAGCGGGATATTCCAGGCAGAACCTGGTCGTGGGGGCGTGCCCGCTGACGGGTATTGCCAGGGGCCGAAGCAATGGGGGTCGGGGTAATGGCCGATGAACTGGCGCAGCGCGCTGCTGCGCTCGACCGGGTGGTACATGTGACGCTTCCGGCGGAAGTGGCGTTTGACATCGAGCGGTTCGGGAAGGTCCAGCTCGACATCCTGGGCAAGCTCGGTTGCCTGGGATGCTGCTCCGGCTGGGATATTCGCTACGACATCCAGCGGCGTTTCGTCGTGGACGCGGACCTCAACGTCCGGGAAGCCACAGCGCAGGGATGACGCCGCTCGGCGAGCTCCCGGAGCTCGGCGTCGGCATCGTCTACTGGCCTGAGCTCGTCGATTCACTGGAGCTGGCGCGGCAGCAGCTCGACGTCGTGGAGATCGAGCCGCAAGCGTTCTGGTTGCCTGCTGCGTCGTCGGAGTCCGGGTATGTGCTGGATCGGCGCGCCTTCAGTCATTTGCGTGGACTCCCGCAGCCGAAGATCGTGCACGGGGCGGGATTCCCCATCGGCGGGTCGGTTCCGGCATCCAAGCCGCAGATCGACGCGTTCGTCAGGTCCGTTCGCGAGCTTGACGGCGTGTGGGCGAGCGAGCACCTCAGCTTCAACCGGGTCCGCGACGGGGCACAGATTCGCGACCTGGGGTTTCTCCTGCCGCCGTTGCAGAATGCCGCGGGCCTTGAGGTGTACGGCGCGAATATCGGCGCGATGCGCGCGGCGCTGCCGGTGCCGTTCGCCGTGGAGACCGGGGTCAACTATTTGCGGACGCAGCCCGGAGAGCTGGCGGATGGCGAATTCTTCGCTTCGGTGGCGCGCACGGCCGACTGCGGCCTTCTGCTCGACGTCCACAACCTCTGGACGAACGAGCGGAACGGTCGGCAGCCGGTGCTGGAGGCTGTGGCGCAGCTGCCGCTGGATCGCGTGATCGAGTTGCATGTTGCAGGGGGCCAGGAGTTCGACGGCTACTGGGTCGATGCGCACAGCGGCCTGGTGCCCGGAGAAGTCCTTGACCTGACCCGGCAGATCGTCCCGCGGCTTCCGGCGCTCAAAGCGATCATCTACGAAGTGATGCCCGAGTACGTCGCCGAGTTCGGCATCACCGCGTCGGAGCTCGAGGCGCAGCTGGCGGCATTGCACGAGCTGTGGCAGACCCGGGGCCGCGACGTACCGCACCGAATGCCGAATCACGCGCGGGAGCAGGTACCGTGCGTGAGGCCGCCTTCCGATGCCTCGATGATGGACCTGGTCTCCCCCGAGCAGTGGGAAAGGGCCGTCGCAGAGGCTCTTGGCGGATCGACCGGAGGCCGACCCGCTGGGGACGAATCACCCGCTGTCGACCTATCGGACGATCCCGGCATCCATGTATTCCAGCGGCTTATCCGCGGTGTCAGGGCGGGGAAGGTGGCGAGTACGCTCACCATGACCACCCGGCTCCTCCTGATCTCGCTCGGCGAGGACGGGATGGATCAGCTCTTCGAGGAGTTCTGGGCCGCAGAGCCTACCCGGCCGGCCGCCTCGGAGGAGGCGGCTTCCTTCGCGCGCTTCCTCGGCCGGCACCCCGTCTGCCTTCAGATAGAGGCCCTGGTGGACGTGGTGGAGTTCGAGCTTGCGGCGCACCGAGCCGTTCTCACCGGGGAGGACCAGCGGTTGTCGCTGTCGATCGATCCCCGGCGGCTCATCGAGTCACTCCGGCAGGGAAAGCTGCCACCCACGCCTGCCGGCTCATTTGACATCACGGTGACGCCGCCCGCCCAGCCCCGCGTCGGCTGAGCTGCTCGTGAGCTGGACGTCGGGGATCAGGGCAGCAGTTGGATGACCGTGAGTGTGACGAAGACGGCGACCACGATGATGGCGATCACGCGGATCGCGATCTGCAGCGGCCGGCTCCACCATGGGAGCTTCTCGGTGTCCGGCTCCGGTCGGCGGGTGCTCATCCGGCCCTCCTTCGGTCAGCGGCGAAGGGAGCCAGCCGCGGCTGTGCGGGCACGGTTCGCAGAGGGGGGTTTCCGCTGCTTCGCGCCTCTCGGCTCCCTCCGCCTACCTTCAGTCCACGCCGGCACGTGGTCGCGCGGCAGAGCCGAAGGTCACCAGTCCGCGGAGCCGTCCGATGGCTTCTCGTCCTGGGAAGCGTGGAAAGCGTGGAAGGCGGCCGGTACGGCGAAGGCCAGGGCGGGGACGGACCAGAGCCAGAAGCCCCAGCCGAAGAGCATCAGCGCCAGGTGGAAGAGGATCACGGCGACGTAGCCGATGCGGGGGGACTTCACCAGCAGGATGGCGATGGTGAGTTCGGCGGCGGCGAGGAGCAGCGCGCAGGCCGTGGGGTGCCCCATGAAGATCTGCTGCCAGGCGTCGTGCGTCCAGTCGAACAGCGCCGCGTCGGCGAAGCCGTCGTACGAGTCCGGTGTGGAGAGCGCCAGGAAGGTGTGGACGGCGGCGCCGGAGCCGAAGAGGGCGACGAAGCCCCACTGGATCGCGCGCCAGGCAGTTGCCGCGGGCACCTGGGTGTCGGGCGTGGTCATGGTCAGCCTCCCGTTACGACGAGCGTCGGTCGTCGGTGTGCCGCCGGCCAGTGACCAAAGACCTCTGGCTGCCGCCGAACGTCACGACCGGCAGCTTCTCCGGCCCAGTACGAGGGCCGATCTGTCGTCCACATCACAGCGATCACCCGCCGGACGGGTCTTTCGGCCCTACGGGTGACGCCGGGGCGGCGGTTCGCTCGAAAGGCACGGACTCGTCGAGTCGAAGGAGAAAGATCATGCAGTACGTCGCACCCGGGAAGCCCGGAAGTCCGGTCGAGGTCGCGGCACGGTACGCGAACTTCATCGGCGGCAGGTGGGTGGAGCCGTCGAAGGGTGAGCATCGCGTCGACCTGAGCCCGGCCACGGCCGAGCCGATCACCGAGGTGGCGCACTCGACGCCGGAGGACGTCGAGCTGGCGCTGGACGCCGCGCACGCCGCGAAGGATGCCTGGGGTGAGAAGTCCGCGGCCGAGCGCGCAGAGGTTCTGAACGCGGTCGCCGACGCGGTGGACGCGAACAAGGAGATGCTGGCCGTCGCCGAGAGCTGGGAGAACGGCAAGCCGGTCCGCGAGACGCTGAACGCGGACATTCCGCTGGTGGTCGACCACTTCCGGTACTTCGCCTCCGCGGCGCGGGCCGAGGAGGGGCGGACGACGGAGATCGGCAAGGACCTGGTCGCGTACCACTTCCGTGAGCCGCTCGGCGTCGTCGGTCAGATCATCCCGTTCAACTTCCCGCTGCTGATGGCGGCCTGGAAACTCGCGCCGGCGTGGGCCGCGGGCAACTGTTCGGTGATGAAGCCCGCCTCGCCGACCCCGTGGTCGATCCTCAAGCTGGCCGAGGTGATCGGCGACATCGTTCCGCCGGGCGTGTTCAACATCGTGACCGGGCCGGGTGCCGAGATCGGCAGGGCGCTCGCCACCAGTCCGCGGATCGCGAAGATCGGATTCACCGGCGAGACGGTGACCGGGCGGCTGATCATGCAGTACGCCGCGCAGAACCTGATCCCGTCGACGGTCGAGCTCGGCGGCAAGAGCCCGAACATCTTCTTCGGCGACGTGATGGCACACGACGACAAGTTCCTCGACAAGGCGGTCGAGGGCCTGGTGCTGTACGCGTTCAACAAGGGCGAGGTCTGCACCTGCCCGTCGCGCGCACTGATCCAGGAGGACATCTACGACGCGTTCATGGGGCGCTGCCTGGACCGGATCGCGCTGATCAAGCAGGGCAACCCGCTCGACACCGAGACCCAACTCGGGGCGCAGGTCTCGCAGGCGCAGCTGGACAAGATCGCGTCGTACGTCGAGATCGGCCGCGACGAAGGCGCCGAGGTACTGATCGGCGGTGAGCGCGCCAAGGTCGCCGGTGAGTTCGAGAACGGGTACTACTTCCAGCCGACCGTGCTGCGCGGCGACAACCGGATGCGGGTCTTCCAGGAGGAGATCTTCGGGCCGGTGCTCGCGGTGACCACGTTCAAGGACGAGGCCGAGGCGCTCGCGATCGCCAACGACACGCTCTACGGCCTGGGCGCCGGCGTGTGGACGCGGGACGGCAGCCGTGCGTACCGGATGGGCCGGGCGATCAAGGCCGGCCGGGTGTGGACGAACTGCTACCACCAGTACCCGGCGGGCGCGGCGTTCGGCGGCTACAAGATCTCCGGTATCGGCCGGGAGAACCACCGGATGATGCTCGACCACTACAGCCAGACCAAGAACCTGCTCGTCAGCTACAGCGACGAGCCGCTCGGGCTGTTCTGACCTGATGTCCGTCAAGCGCATCACGGCCACAGCGGCCGCGCACACGGCGATTCTTGGCCTGTGCGCGGACCGCGGGCCGGTCATGTTCGTGCAGTCCGGCGGCTGTTGCGCCGGCAGCGCCCCGATGTGTTACCCGTCCGGCGAGTTCCTCATCGGTGCGGGCGACGTGCTGCTCGGCGACATCGAGGGCTGCCCGTTCTACATCGACTACGCGCTGGACCAGGCTTGGGGCGAGTCCACGTTCCAGCTCGACGTCGCGCCCGGGGAGCCGGAGGGTTTCTCGCTCGCGGCCGGGCCCGGCACCCATTTCGTCACCCGGTCCGCCAAGTGCTCTGTGAATGAACCGTCATGAGAGCCGCGCCCGCCGTTCCCCTTCTGAAAGGTGTGAGATGAGCCTGTTGATCGGCTGCCCGCAGGAGACGGGCTGGCACGAGAACCGGGTGGCCGTCACCCCCGACGTGGTGGGGCGGCTGGGCCGGGCCGGTTTCGAGGTCGTCCTCGAGGCCGGCGCCGGGACCGCCGCCGGCTTCCCCGACGAGGCGTACGTCGTGGCCGGCGCGCGGATCGCGGAGCGCTCGGACGTGTTCGCCCAGGCGGACATCCTGGCGGTGGTCCAGCGTCCGGACTGCCGGCGGCTGCGTCCCGGCCAGATCGTGATCGGCCTGCTCCGCCCGTACGACGCGGCCGAGGAGCTGGCCGGTGTCACTGCGCTCAGCTTCGAGGGACTGCCGCGGACGCTCAGCCGGGCCCAGTCGATGGACGTGCTCACCTCGCAGGCCAACGTGGCGGGGTACAAGGCGGCCGTACTCGCCGCGGACACCTTCGGCGGGTTCTTCCCGATGATGATGACCGCGGCCGGAACGGTCCGTCCGGCCAAGGTCCTCGTGCTCGGCGGCGGAGTCGCCGGCCTCCAGGCGATCGGTACGGCGCGCCGGCTCGGCGCGCTGGTCACGGGGTACGACGTCCGGGCCGCGGCGCGCGCCGACATCGCGTCGACCGGCGCGGCCGTCCTCGATCTGGGGGTGGACGCCGAAGGAGAAGGCGGCTACGCGCGCACCCTGACCGCGGACGAGCAAGCCGCCCAGCAGCGGGCACTGGTGGACGCGATCCGGGACTTCGACGTCGTCATCACCACCGCTCAGGTGCCGGGGCATCGTCCACCTGAACTGGTGCCGGCCGCCGCGCTCGCTGCGATGGCGCCCGGATCGGTGGTGGTCGACCTGGCCGCCGGTCCGCTCGGCGGCAACGTCGCGGGATCGCCTGCGGACGGCCGGACCGAGACCGAGAACGGCGTGGTCGTCCTCGGGGCAGGCAACCTGCCGGCCCAGCTGCCGCGCGCCGCATCGCACGCCTGGGCGCGCAACCTCGCGTCCGTGCTCGAGTACCTGACCCAGGACGGTTCCGTCGTGCTCGACCCGGACGACGAGATCACGGCCGGCCTGCTCGTGCACCCGAAGGAGACAGTCTCATGACACCGGTACTGCTCGCCGACATCACCGTCTTCGTGCTCAGTGTGCTGGTCGGCTTCGAGGTCATCACCAAGGTCCCCGCGACCCTGCACACGCCGCTGATGTCCGGCGCCAACGCCATCCACGGCGTGGTCGTGGTCGGCGTGATGATCGTTGCCGCCAGCATCGACACGACGATCGGCTACGTACTGCTGTTCGTCGCCGCCGCGTTCGCTGCCGCCAACGTGGTCGGCGGGTACGTCGTCACCGACCGCATGCTGGAGATGTTCCGCCGATGAACACCACGACGCATCTGCTCTACCTGGGTACGGCGGTCTGCTTCGTGCTCGGTCTGCACCTGATGAACTCGCCGGCGACCGCACGCCGCGGCAACCAGTTGTCCGCGTTCGGGATGGCCGTGGCGATCGCGCTCACCGTCGTCGTACTGATCGACGACGGCACGATGACGCTCACCGCGACCGTCGTCCTCGCGATCGGCGTGCTGGTGGGGTCCACGGCCGGACTGATCGCGGCCCGGCGGGTGAAGATGACCGCGATGCCGCAGTTGGTCAGCCTGTTCAACGCGGTCGGCGGCGGCGCGGCAGCACTCATCGCGTTCGGCGACGCGCTGCCCGGCTCGACGGGCCGGCCGACCAGTACGACGCTCGCCACGTTCCTGGACGTGCTGATCGGCGCTGTCACGTTCTCGGGCTCGTTGATCGCCGCGGGCAAACTCGCCGGTGTCGTGCCCGGGCGGCCGTTGACGTTCGCCGGCGGACGGCTCGTCAACCTGCTGCTCGGTCTGACCGCGCTGACCGCTGGGGTGCTCTACACGGCGCGGGGCGGCCTCGGAGCCCTCGGGATCCTGACCGGCGCCGCGCTGGCCGTCGGCGTACTGGCGACGCTGCCGATCGGCGGCGCCGACATGCCGGTGGTGATCTCGCTGCTGAACGCCTGCACCGGAACGGCGGTGGCGATGGCGGGGTTCGTGATCGGGAGTACGCCGCTGATCATCGCGGGTGCGCTCGTCGGCGCGGCCGGTGGCATTCTGACCAAGCTGATGGCGGTCGCGATGAACCGGTCGCTGCTGAACATCGTCGCGGGCGGTTTCGGTACCGGCGACGAGCAGGCCATGTCCGCGACGACCGCGATCGGCAGCGTCCGTGCGGTGACGGCGGACGATGCGGCGCTGCAACTTGCGTACGCCCGCAAGGTCGTCATCGTGCCCGGCTACGGGCTCGCGGCGGCGCAGGCCCAGCACGAGGTGGTGGAGCTCGCGCAGGCCCTGGCCGAGCGCGGCGTCGACGTCAGCTACGGCATCCATCCGGTCGCCGGCCGGATGCCGGGGCACATGAACGTCCTGCTGGCCGAGGCGAACGCGCCGTACCCGCTGCTCAAGGATCTCGACGAGATCAACCCGCAGTTCGCGGCGACCGATGTCGTCCTGGTCGTCGGTGCGAACGACGTGACGAATCCGGCCGCGCGCCGGCCGGGCAACGCGGTCTCCGGGATGCCGATCCTGGACGTCGACAAGGCCCGCAGCGTGATCGTGGTGAAGCGTTCGCTCGGCCACGGGTACGCCGGGATCGACAACGAGCTCTACACGAATCCGCGCACGGCGATGTTGTTCGGCGACGCGAAGGTCGTCCTGACGGCCTTGATCACCGAGCTCCAGGCCTACGCCGTAGAACGCTGAGCCGGCTGCGCAGCCGTCGGCCTCGCTCCGCACGGGACGTTCGGCCCTGCTCCGCGGGTACGGGACGGCAGACGCTGGATGCATGAGGGCATCAGCCAACGACCCGCGGTCGATGCCGAATTCCAGGGGGATGCCATGAGCTCGGTGAATGTCCAACTCACTGTCCGCGGCGACGTTCCGGAGTCGAGTGCGGAGTACGCGCGCGACAAGTTCCGCCACCTCGTGAGCCGCCGGGCAGACCGCGTCGACCTCGTGCACGTGGTACTGGCCGTTGCGGCCAACCGGGCGCACGAGGCGCCGGCCAGTGTCGCGGCCGAGGCGGATGTCGGCGGGGCACGGGTGCACGCGCACGCGACGGCGGCCGTACTGACGGAGGCAGTCGACGAGGCAGTGGATCGCCTCCGCCGCCAGCTCACCGACCTCAGCGAACGGCCGCGGTCCCGCCGTCACACCGGGCTTGCGAAGGCGGCGGCCGGAGACCAGGACGACGAAGAATCGGAGGAACCGGACCATGAGTGAGAACCGACCTGGGCGCCCTCCGGACCGGGTGGTCCGCGACGTCCGTGCACGCTGGGCGATCGCGGTCGCGTGCCTGGCGATCATCGCGCTCGCGGTGACGATGGTCATCCTGTTCAACGATTCCGGCAAGGATTCCGGTACGTCGCAGGCGCCGGCCCCGACGGTCACGCAGACCGGGCCGACGCAGACCGGGCCGACGGTGACCGGGCCGACGGTGACCGGGACGCCGAAACCGTCGCCGACGACGAGCACACCGGCGCACCAGACTTTCCGCTACCAGCCGTTGTGGCCGTTCACGTCCGAGGACGCAGTGGCGGACTGGCAGCAGGCCTACCGCAGCGGCGGCACGCAACCCTGGCACCTCGACCCGGCGCAGACCGCGCTGTCGTTCACGACCGGGTTCCTGGGCTTCCATGAGATCGACCTGGTGGTGGCGAAGTCCGTGCGCGGTGACGAGGCCTATGTGTCGGTCGGCTACCGCGCCGAGCACAACCCGCCGTCGGTCGCGGCCGTCATCCACCTCGCCCGGTTCGGGCAGGGCGACGACGCCCCGTGGGAGGTCGTCGGGACCCGGGACAGCAGCCTGACGCTGACGCAACCGCGGTACGGCGCCGCGGCCCACTCGCCTATGACGGTCGGCGGGCGGATCACGGGCGTCGACGAGGCCATCCGCGTCGACGTACGTCAGGCGTCGACCGAAGCCCGGCTCGGAACGTTGTGCTGCGTGGCCGCGGGTGGCCAGTCGCAGCCGTGGTCGGCGCAGGTGACCTTCCAGGGAGCGACGGATCCCGCGGTCGTCGTCGTGGCGTCGACCGGCGGCCACTACCAGGGCGTCGAGGCCTTCGCGATCACGGCGATCCGCACCGTCGACTGATGGCGCCCCCGATGACACTCGATCCGCGGACGCCGCCCGGCCGCCCGCTGCGCTTCCGACGATGAACGAGACGCTGCGGTTCGGGCGGATCGCCGGCATCCCGATCGGCGCGCACTGGTCGGTGCTGCTGATGATGGGGCTGGTCAGCTACACGCTGGCCTCGACCGCGCTGCCCGAACTCGTTCCGGGCCGCAGCGCGACGGCGTACTGGACCACGGGTGTCGTCGCGGCGATCGCCTTCGTGGCGTCGCTGCTCGCCCACGAACTCGCGCACGGGCTGACCGCCCGCCGGTACCAGCTGCCGGTTCAGCGGATCACGCTGTGGATGCTGGGCGGCGTGAGTGTGCTGGACGGCGATCCGGCCACCCCCCGTGCGGCGTTCATGATCGCGGCCGCGGGGCCGGCCACGAGCGTCGGCATCGGTGTCGTGTCCGGCGGTGGCGGGTTGCTGCTCGCGGCCGTCCGTGCTCCGGAGCTGCTGCAGGCGACCGTGCTGTGGTTCGCGGTGATGAACATCGCGCTCGGTGTCTTCAACCTGCTGCCCGGCGTACCGCTGGACGGCGGCCGGGTGGTGCGCGCCTGGCTCTGGCATCGATACGGCGACCCCGACCGGGCGACCGCGGTGGCGTCGGTCGCCGGCCAGACCGTCGGCGGGCTGGTGGCGGTTGCGGGAATCGTGCAACTGGTGACGCGGGATGCGGGCGGCTTCTGGCTGATCGCGGTCGGTTACGTGATCGCGATCGCCGCGACCGCCGAGGGCCGGCAGGCGCGTGCGCGCAGTGCGGGTGAGCGGCTGGTCGCAGGTGACGTGATGCGGCCGGCGACCAGGTCCGGCGCCGGATCGCTGTCGATCGACCGGTTCCTCGCCGGGATGCTTCCGGACATCCCGCAACTCGTCTTCCCCGTGGTGGGACCCGACGGCCGCACGACCGGCGTGGTCAGCCTCGGCCGCCTGGCCGCCGTACCGATGGAACTGCGCTCCACGACAGTGCTCGCTGACGTCCAGACCCCACTCGAAGAGCTCCCCGTCGTCGACCCACGAGCACCGCTCGCCGACCTGCGGCAACTCGGCTCTGACGAGGTCGCGCTGGTCGTCGAGGCCGCGCAGCTGGTCGGTCTGGTCACCGGGTACGACGTCGCGCGCGCCCTCGATCAGGACGGGTCGAGATCGACGTGAGTCCGGCGCCCAGCGGCCTGACGAATTCGGGACCAAAGGCCCTGCTGAGCGCGGTCGACCGCGAGGAGGCTGGAGGACACGTCCGTGGGGGAGGTGAGGCGCAGGTGTGTATCGGCATCGTGGGCCGGGTCGTCGAGTTCGACGCTGCCGGGCCGGCCGTGGCCCGCACCGGGACGGTGGACACCGAGGCCGGCCGGCGGCAGGTCTGTTTCGCGTTCCTGCCGGACGCCGCGGTGGGTGACGTGGTGCTGGTGCATTCGGGGTACGCGATCGATCGGGTGGACGATGCCGACGGTGATGGGGGAGGCCGATGAGAGGACCAAGGGCACAGGGGATCGCGCTCGCCTTCGGTACGGCGCTGATCAGCGGCGTGTCCGTGTTCGTCAATTCGTACGGCGTCCGGGTCGTCCGCGACGCCACGGTGTACACCACAGCGAAGAACCTCGTCGCCGCGGTGGTGTTGATCCTGCTGGTGGCCGGTGTCCGCGGACGACGGCCGGCGCCGCGCCTCTCGAGGCGTCAAGGGGCCGGCCTGCTGGCGGTGGCCGTCGTCGGGGGATCGGTGCCGTTCGTGCTGTTCTTCAACGGTTTGGCGCATGCCTCGTCGACCCACGCGGCGTTCGTGCACAAGACGCTGGTGCTGTGGGTGGCGTTGCTCGCCGTACCGCTGCTGGGTGAGCGACTCGGGCTCCTGCAGTACGTGGCGATCGGTCTGCTGCTCGGTGGGCAGGTCGCGCTCGACGGAGGCCTCGGTGGGTTCCGCTTCGGCACCGGGGAACTGATGCTGCTGGCCGCGACGCTGCTGTGGGCGGTCGAGGTGATCGTGGTGAAACGGCTCGTCGTCGCTGTGGCGCCAGACCTGCTCGCGGTAGCGCGGATGGGCCTTGGCGTGCTGCTGCTGATCGGCTGGGTCGCGGTCAGCGGGCATTGGTCCGGTTTCATCGGGCTGAGCGCGGCGGGCTGGCGTTGGGCGGCCCTCACCGGACTCCTGCTGGCCGGGTACGTCGCGACCTGGTACCGCGCGCTGGCTCTGGCTCCGGCGGTCGACGTCACCGCCGTACTGGTGGTCGCTGCCGTGATCACCGCCCTGCTCAACGCGATCGTCAAGGGCACGGTCGTGACACCGCAGGCCGGTATCGGTATCGCGTTGCTGGTGGCCGGCGCGGGCCTTGCGGCTCTGGCCCGGCCGCAACCGGTCCTGGCGCGATGAACCGCGCATCGGGTCCGCTGCTGTTCGCGCAGTACGCCTACCCGCCCAACGCGCTCGGCTACTGCGGCCCGGAGGATTCCGACGAACTGCTGGAGTACGCCGACAGCGCTGTGACCGACCGCGGTCTGGTGGCGATCGCGCAACGCTTCCTCGGTGCGTGGCCGTACCTGTCGCTGATCGCCGCGGCGAACGCACGCGACCCGCTCGATGCCGATGTGGTAGAGGCCTACTGGGTGGGTAACCACCTGCTGGACAACGTCCCCGGCTCCTTGCTGGCGGCACACCTGACGGACCGGTTCGACCGTCCCCTCAAGCACGGGGCGGCCGACCCGGTCGGACTGGCGATCCTCGGCGGCCGGCCGCACCACAACTTCCACGTGTTCGCGGTGTACCCATGGACAGGCCTGCTGCGGGCCGGGCCTGCGGCCGATCCGTTGCGGGTGCTGGACAGCTGCCGGATCTCCTGGGGCACCGTCGTTGCCGTCGACAACGAGGCGGCCGACGTGAGCGTGCGCCCGTTGCGCTACGACAACGGCCGGCTCCGGTTGGGAGAACCGGCCGTACGGCGCGTGCAGAGCGGCTCGCGTGGCCGCCAGTTGGTCCACTCGGCACAACCGGGTGATCTCGTCGCGGTGCACTGGAACTGGATCTGCGACGTCCTGACCCGCGCGCAGGTATCCGCGCTGCGCGAGACCACGGCGTACCTGCTCACGCTGGTCAACCACGCCCTCGGCCGCCCCGCAGTCGGCGGCGTACTCGAACCGGCGATGCCCGGAGGCAGGCGTGTAAGGACCTGAGTCACAGCTCAGGCACGACGAGCAGCGGTTCGACGGTGGCGTAGTCCACGACAGGGCCGTCGCGGCAGAGCAGCAGCGGGCCGAGCTGGCAGTGCCCGCAGAGGCCGACGCCGCATTTCATCGAGCGTTCGAGCGAGACCTGGATCCGCTCGTCCGGCACCCCCGCACCGAGCAGGACGCGGGCGCTGAACCGCATCATCGGCTCCGGTCCGCAGAGGAACGCGACGGTTCGCTCGGGCGCGATCCGCAGCCGTCGGAGTGGTTCGGTGACGAACCCGACCGCGCCGGGCCAGCCGGTCGCCGGGCGGTCGACGGTGAGCTCGGTGTCGAGGTCGTCGCGATCCACCCACCGGTCCAGCTCGGCGCGGAACAGGAACTCGTCCGGCGTCCGGGCGCCGGCGATCAGGACGATCCTGCGGTACGCCGCGCGCCGGCCCAGCGCCGCAAGCAGCAGCGGCCGCAGCGGGGCGAGACCGACTCCGCCGGCGACCACCACCAGGTCGTTGCCGTCGGCCTCGTCAAGGTCCCACGTCGTACCGAACGGGCCGCGGGCACCGAGGATCGTTCCGGGACCGGCGTCGTGCAGCGCCTGGCTGACCGCGCCGACCGCCCGCACGGTGTGGATCAGCGTGCCGTCGTCGCCGATGCCGCTGATCGAGATCGGCACCTCACCGATGCCGTACGCGTAGAGCATCGCGAACTGTCCGGGGCGGAACGGCGGCAGCGGACGATCGACAGGTCGCAGCGACACCGTGGCCGAGTCGTGGGTCTCGACTGTGCGGTCGACGACCCGGTACCGGACCGGCAGCATCGGCTCAGCCACGAGCGGTGTCCTCAGGGATCGCATCGCCGTACAGATCGAGCAGCCGCGCCCGCGTCGTCTGCAGCCGGTCGAGGACGACGGCGAGCAGTTGCCGGGTGAGGGCGTACCCGAGCCGGGGATCCTGGTCCGCGAGCGCCCGGAGCCGGGCAGCGTCGAACGCCGTGGCCTGGACGGCGCCGATCGCGCGGGCGCCGAAGTGCCAGCGGTACGGCGGAACGAGCCACGACCAGCCGAGCAGATCACCCGGGCCGAGTGTCTGTACGACGACGTGGCCGCGACCGGGGACCGCCGTGTCGAGTGCTACCCGGCCGTGCCGGATGAGCCAGCAGTAGCCGGCGGGCCCGCCCTCCTCGAACAGCCGGTCGCCGTCGTCGTAGGAGACTTCATGGGCGGTGCTGAAGAACGCCTCCCGTTCGGGGGCGGTGAGGTCGTCGAAGAGCGTGGTGTCAGCCATGCGCGGACTCGGCGAGCCGGCCGATCTCTTCGGTGATGTCGATGCCCACGGGACACCAGGCGATGCACCGGCCGCAGCCGACGCAACCGGATCCGCCGAACTGGTCGTGCCAGGTGCCGAGCTTGTGGGTGATCCACTGCCGGTAACGGCTCTCGCCGGAGCTGCGGACGCTGCCCCCGTGCAGGTACGAGAAGTCGAGCTCGAAACACGACGACCAGCGTTGTCGGCGTTCGGTGTGGTCACCGGTGAGGTCGGTGACGTCCTCGGTGGTCGTGCAGAAACAGGTCGGGCAGACCATGGTGCAGTTGCCGCACGTGAGACAGCGCTCCGCGACGTCCTCCCAGTGTGCGGATTCGCGACTGCCGACCAGCAGCGCGCGCAGGTCCACCTCCGGCATCGCGCGCCCCATCTTGTGGGTCGCGTCCTCGACCGCCAGACGCGCGGCGTCCGTCTCGTCCGCGGCGGCGTCGCGATGGTCGATCCGGGCCAGCAGTGCCTCGCCCGCGTCGGTGCCGGCCTCGGCGAGGAACCGGTGGCCGTCGGTCGGGGTCAGCTCGGTGAGCGTCAGGTCCGCGCCCGGCCCGGCGGCCGGGCCGGTGCCCATCGACGCACAGAAGCAGACCTCGCCGGGCTCGGTGCAGTTGACCGCCACGACGAACAGCGCGCGGTGCCGCTGCTGGAACGAGCCGTCCGGATGAGGACCGCCGCCGAGCACGTCGCGCAGCTTGCCGATCGCGGCCAGGTCACATCCGCGGACGCCGAGCAGCGCGTACCGCCGGGCCGGTTCGTCCGCCGGACGGAACGAGCCGTCCGCATCCGTCGACCACAGCGTGCGGTGGGGTGGATGCAGGAACGTCTTCCAGGACTGCGGCCCGGCCGAGTGGGCGAACATCGCGTCGTCGTCGCGGCGATGCAGACGGTAGCGCCCGGGCCCGGTCTCGACACCCCACCCGGCCGGCAGTTGGCCGGCGCCGGTGAGCTCCGCCAGCACGATGGCGCTGCCGGACACCGTCGGACCGACGACCTGGTAACCGTCGCTCATCAGTACCTCGACCAGGTCGTCGAGGCCTTCGATGATCGCCTGCGTCATACCCGCGATCGTGCCTCCGGGAGCCGGAGCTCTCCAAGGGCCGAAGGTCCCGGCGGAGGCTGTCCTCGGCCCCTGGCCGTCGGCCCGGTCAGCTGGTGAGCTGGCAGACGATGGACACCCCGACGCTAGCGGTCTTCAAACTCGCCTCGTGTGACGGTTGCCAGCTCACTGTGCTGGACTGCGAGGACGAGCTGCTGACGCTGGCCGGGCGGGTGCGGATCGCCCACTTCCTGGAGGCGTCCAGCGCGGTCCAGCCGGGACCGTACGACGTGGCACTGGTGGAGGGGTCGATCACCACGCCGGCCGACGCCGAGCGGATCCGCCGGATCCGGGCCGAGTCGCGGGTGCTGGTGGCCATCGGCGCCTGTGCCACCGCCGGCGGGATCCAGGCGCTGCGAAACTTCGGCGACGTGGCCGAGTTCGCGTCCGTGGTGTACGCCCGGCCGGACTACATCGAGACCCTGGCGACCTCGACGGCGGTGGCCGATCATGTGCCGGTCGACTTCGAGTTGCGGGGCTGCCCGATCGATCGCCGGCAGCTGCTCGAGGTACTGACCGCCTTCCTCGCCGGACGGAAGCCCGATCTGCCGGACACCTCGGTGTGCACCGAGTGCAAGCGCCGCGGTCTCACCTGCGTGATGGTGGCCGAGGGTACGCCGTGCCTCGGCCCGGTCACCCATGCCGGCTGTGGTGCGTTGTGCCCGGCGTACCGACGGGGCTGCTTCGGCTGCTTCGGGCCGATGGCCAAGCCGAACGTCGCGGCTCTGCTGCCGCGGCTGCGTGCGGCCGGGATGAGCGACGACGACATCGACCGCGTCTTCCACACGTTCAACGCCGCGGCCAAGGACTGGTCGTCGTGAGCCACCGCGCCCGCCAGTTACGGGTCAGTTCGCTCGCTCGCGTCGAGGGGGAGGGCGCGCTGCACGTCGTCGTCCGCGACGGTGAGGTGGAGCGCGCGGACCTGCAGATCTACGAGCCGCCGCGCTTCTTCGAGGCGTTGCTGCGCGGCCGGGCGTACACGGAACCGCCCGACATCACGGCCCGGATCTGCGGCATCTGCCCGGTCGCCTACCAGACCAGCGCGATCGCCGCGATCGAGAACGCCTGCGGAGTCGTGGTCGGCGGCCCGATCGCCGACCTCCGGCGGCTGCTGTACTGCGGTGAGTGGATCTCGAGCCATGCGCTGCACATCTATCTGCTGCATGCCCCGGACTTCCTCGGTTATCCGGACGCGGTCGCACTGGCGACCGATCATCGCGACATCGTCGAACGCGGCCTGGCCCTGAAGAAGGCCGGCAACGCGATCCTCGAACTGGTCGGCGGCCGGGCGATCCACCCGATCAACGTCCGCGTCGGCGGCTTCTACGCCGCACCGAGCCAGGCTCAGCTCGACAAGCTCGCCGCTCAGCTGCGGCCGGCGCTCGACGCCGCGGTCGCGACGGTGCGCTGGGTGGCCGGCTTCGACTTCCCCGACCTGGAACTCGACCACGAACTGCTGGCCGTCCACGACCCCGCGCGCTACGCGATCGAGCGCGGTACGACGCTGCGCCGCAGCGCGGGACCCGCCTTCGCAGTGGATGCCTTCAGCAACCATGTGGTCGAGGAACACGTCGCGCACTCGACCGCGCTACGGGCCCGGCTCGACGGTGGGAGGTACCTGACCGGACCGCTGGCCCGCTATACGCTCAACCGTGAGCACCTGTCCCCGTTGGCCCTGGAACTCGCCGCAGGCGCGGGGCTCGGGATTGAATGCCGCAATCCGTTCCGCAGCATCGTGGTCCGCGCGGTCGAGACCGTGTACGCCGTCGAGGAGGCGCTGCGGCTGATCGAGTCGTACCGGCAACCCGAACCGTCGTCCGTCGGCGTACAGGCCCGGGACGGTGTGGGCCACGGTGTCAGCGAAGCGCCCCGCGGTCTGCTGTACCACCGGTACGAGATCGGCGCGGACGGCCTGATCCGGTCCGCGACGATCGTCCCGCCGACCTCACAGAACCAGGCGGCGATCGAGGACGACCTCCGGCGGGTGGTCGCGGCCAACCTCGACCTCGGCGACGGCCCGCTGACCGGCCTCTGCGAGCGCACTGTCCGCAACTACGACCCCTGCATCTCCTGCTCGACGCACTTCCTCGACCTGAGAATGGAGCGCCTGTGAAGACAGCCCTGCCGACTGCCGTGGTGATCGGAGTCGGCAACGAGTACCGCCGCGACGACGGGATCGGGCCCGCGCTGGTCGCCGCTCTCGCGGACCACTGGCTGCCGGGTGTGAGGCTTGTCGTCTCGGACGGCGAACCCGCACGACTGATGGACGACTGGGCCGCCGTGCCGCTGGCCGTGGTGGTCGATGCGGTGGTGTGCGAGCCGTCCGCACCTGGCGAGATCCATCGGACCGACGTGTCGCTGCGGGAACCAGCAGATCCGATCGTCGAGACCCACGCGCACTCGGCGGGCTCGCACAGCTTGGGCATCCCGGACGCGCTGCGGCTGGCGGCGGCGCTGGACCGGCTGCCGGGCCGGCTCGTCGTCTTCGCGGTCGAGGCCGCCGACGTCGGCTTCGGCACCGAGCTGACCACACCGGTCGCCGCCGCACTGCCAAGGCTGGTCGAGGCCGTGCTCGGCGAGCTGCTCGCGAACACAACAGAGCGGGGGAAGCCTACCGCCGCTACTGCAGCGGGCCGAGATGTACGGTGAACGGCGGGAACCGCTACTCCGTACCTTTGGGTCTGGCTTCCCTCGCCCACCTCCAGTAGAGCGCGATCGCGCCGCAGACAGGAGGGTCGAAGGTCCCGACTGCCGGGGACTCTCAGGCGCCGTCGGTCGTCGTGAGTCCGGTGCAGGGCTGAAGTGCCTGCTGTATCGGGACTGGAGGACTCTGGCGACTTCATGCGCTGCCTCCGGACGATGGATGTGAGAGGAGGCTGCGCAGATGGCCGAATCCACTGATTCCGTGTTGGCGGTGTCGCGGCTCGGGAAGCGGTTCGGGGACCGGGTGGCCGTCGACGATGTCAGCTTCGAGGTCGCGCCCGGGGAGACCTACGGATTGCTCGGGCCGAACGGCGCCGGGAAGACGACGACGATTCGCCTGGTCTGCGGCCTGCTGCGCGCGGACGCCGGTGAGGTCCGGGTCGCCGGTACGCCGGTCGGCGCGACGTCGACCGCGGCGAAACGTTCCATCGGCTATGTGCCGCAGGAGATCGCGCTGTACCCGGACCTGACGGCACGGGAGAACCTGAGGTTCTTCGGCCGGCTCTACGGACTGCGCGGTACGGCGCTCAGCCGGCGCGTGGGCGAGGTGCTCGAGCTGATCGGGCTGTCGGACCGCGCCACCGACCGGGTCGAATCGTTCTCCGGCGGAATGAAGCGCCGCCTGAACATCGGCGCCGGGCTGCTGCACGAGCCGAAGCTGCTGGTCCTGGACGAGCCGACCGTCGGAGTCGATCCGCAGAGCCGGCACGCCCTGATGGAGAGCGTGCGGTCGTTCGGCGCGTCGGGTATGGCGGTGCTCTACACGACGCACTACATGGAAGAAGCCGAGCGGTTGTGCGACCGGGTCGGCATCATCGACCACGGCAGGTTGGTTGCCGAGGGCACCCGCCGTGAGCTGGTGGCCGAGCTCGGCGAACGGGACCGCATCACCTTGGCCGCCGCCGGCGACCTGGGTGTGCTGGCGAAGCGTCTTCGGGGTCTGGCCGGTGTGGACCGGGCGGACGTGAAGGACGGGGAGGTCCAGCTGCTGGCCGCTGACGGACGGCGGCTGCTGCCCGGCGTACTGGAAGCCGCCGAGCGGTCCGGGCTGTCCCTGCGATCCGTGGAGGTGGACGAGCCCGATCTCGAGGCCGTCTTCCTGCATCTGACCGGTACGGCGCTACGGGAGTGATCATGTTCGGCGCCTTAGTCATCGCTGCCAAGGATCTGCGGCAACGCTTCCGGGACAGGTCGGCGCTGATCCTCGGCTTCGTGGCGCCCGTCGCGGTCGCGGCCCTGATGAGCTTCGCGTTCTCCGGTGTGGAGTCCTTCCACGCGAACATCGCACTGGTCGACAACGACCGCGGCCAGATCGCGTCCGCCTTGCGAGGTGCGCTGACCGGTCCCGAGCTTTCCGACGTACTGACCATCCGGGAGGCGTCCGACGACGCGGCGGCGCGCAGGATGGTCGACGACGGGGACGCCGGCGCCGGCCTGATCATTCCCGCGGGATTCAGTGCTGCCGCGGTCGGTGACAGGCCCATCGGCCTCCGGGTACTGGGCGATCCGGACGAGCCGCTGCAGGCGCAGGTCGCCCGTGCGGTGGCCGATGCGTATGTCGCTCAGCTCAACGCCGACCGGCTGGCGGTGCATACGGCTCTCGCCGCCGGGGTCCCCGAGAGCCGCGGTGCGGAGTTGGCCGCGGCGGTGGCGAAGCTTCAGTCGCCCGAGTCGGTGCAGGCGCAGCCGACCGGCTATCGCCAGCTCCGGACCGCGAGCTACTACGCGCCCGCGATGGGGATCATGTTCGTGCTGTTCGCGATCGGCTTCACCGCGCGGAGCTACTTCGCCGAGCAGCGCACCGGCACGCTGGAGCGGATCGGCGCGGCCCCGTTGACGCGCGGCGTCGTCCTGCTCGGCAAGTCGCTCGCCGCCTTCGTCTACAGCGTCGTCAGCCTCAGCACGCTGGCGATCGTGTCGTCGCTCGCGTTCGGTGCCGAGTGGGGGCCGCCGGTTCCGGCGTTCGCGTTGATCCTCGCGATGTCGGCCGTGCTGGTGGCGTTGACGGCCCTCGTCGTCGCGACGGCACGCACCGAGCGTCAGGCCGAAGGGCTGGCGACGATCGTCACGTTCGTGCTGCTCCTGCTCGGCGGCAACTTCGTCCTGCTCAGCCAGGCACCGGAGACGTTGCGCAGACTCGCCCTGCTCACGCCGAACGGCTGGGCCCTGCGCGGGTTCACGGATCTCGCGACCGGAGCCGGCGCCGCCAGCGCGATCGTCCCGGTCCTGGTCATGCTCGGTATGGCGGCGGTGCTGGGAGCGATCGCCGCGATCGTCGGCCGGGGGAGGCTCACATGAGGGCTGCACTGGCTGTTGCAGGCGTCTCGCTGCGCCGGATGTTGCGGGACCGGACGGCGCTGTTCTTCATCGTGGTGCTGCCCGTCGTCATCATCACCGTCATCGGCACCGTCGTCCAGAACCCGGGCGGCTTCCGGATCGGTGTGCTCGCCGATCAGCTCCCAGGTCCGCAGCTGGCGACCAGCTTGGTCGACGAACTGAAGGCGGTCGGGCCGCTGCACACGATGGCGGACGAGCCGGCCGCTCGGACGGCGTTGCGCCGGGGCGAGATCGACGCCGTCGTGCTGGTGCCGACCGGCCTGGACGCCGACCTGCTGAGCGGGAAGGACGTGCGGATCCCGGTGCTCGCGGGAGGCGCCGAGTCGACGCAGAGCGCCGCACGGTCGGCCGTCGCCGCCGCGGTCGCCCGGCACGCCGAACGTGTCCAGGCGGCGGCCTTCGCGGCCCGGACGACGGGTACGACGACGGCGGAGCAGTTGCCCAGGGCAACTGCACTGCAGCGGGTGACGCCGCGGATCGGCATCAGTACGGAGAACATCGCGACCGGGAGCGACTACCTTCCGTTGGGCTTCAGCTACAGCGCGCCGACGATGCTCGTCCTGTTCGTCTTCATCAACGCGCTGGCCGGCGGGGCCTCGATCATCCAGACCCGGCAACTCGGCATCTACCAGCGGGCCCAGGCCGCGCCGATCCGCGTGCGGAGCCTGGTGCTGGGGGAGACCCTCTGCTACCTGGTCTTCGCGTTGCTGCAGTCGGTGCTGATCGTGGCGGTCGGTGCGCTGTTGTTCGGCGTGAGCTGGGGCAATCCGGCGGCGGCCGTCGCCCTGATCGGCACCTGGGCGCTGGTCGGCACCGGAGCCGGGATGCTCAGCGGCGCGCTGTTCAAGACACCGGACCAGGCCTCCGCGATCGGCCCGGTGATCGGTATCGCGTTCGCCATGCTCGGCGGCTGCATGTGGCCGTTGGAGATCGTCCCGAACGCGGTACGCACGCTCGGCCACGTCACGCCGCACGCCTGGGCGGTCGACGCCTGGATCACCGTCCTGTCGCGGGACGGCGGCGTCGCCGACATCGCCGGGAACCTCGCCGTACTCGCCGCCTTCGCGGTGGCCATGCTCGGTCTCGCCTCGATCATCCACCAGCGCAGACTGACCAGCTGACTTCCCACTTCGCCCGGAATGCCTACACTTCAAGGAGGAGTGTGAGTTCCATGGTGGATGTGGCCGAGTGGGAGCCGTTCACCCCGCCGGCCGCGCTGCGCCGGCGTGAGGTGTTCGGGTGGCTCGGGTACGTCCAGGCCGTGGGGCCGCGGGTTCCGGCGGTGGACGCTCGGCGGTCCGCGCCGGTTCCGGTGCTGACGGTGCCCGGCTTCCTGACCGGTGACTGGTCGATGATCCCGCTGGCGCGGCACCTGCGTCGCTCCGGCCACGCGACGTTCACGAGCGGTATGGCGCTGAACTCGGGCTGTACCGAGATGCATCTCGAACTGCTCGAACGACGCCTTCAGCAGGTTGTCGACGAAGCGGGTCGTCCGGTCGCGCTGGTAGGACAGAGCCGGGGCGGCACGCTCTGCCGGATGCTGGCGGTACGGCGACCGGACTTGCTGGCCGGCGTGGTCACGCTGGCGTCGCCACTGCTGCACCAGCTCGCGGCGACCCAGCGCCTGGTGAGTCAGGTCAAGCTCATGGCTCGGTTGAACGTCTGTGGGTGGCCGTGGTTGCTCTCCACCGAGTGCTTGTTCGGTGGCTGTGCGGAACGGACGAGCGCGTTGCTCGAATCGCCGTGGCCGGCGGGACTGCCGTTCGTGTCGATGTACTCGCGGCAGGACGGTGTCGTGGACTGGCGCTCGTGTCTGGATCCGGCCGCCGAGCATGTCGAGGTCGGCAGCACCCACAACGGGATGGGAACCGACCGGCACGTCCAGCGGCTGCTCGCGGCCAGACTCCGGACCTTCGGTGCCGATCGCTCAGCGCCGACCGGATGGCCGGGCGAAGCCGACCAGTAGCTCGAGCTCCGCACCCATCCAGTCGGCGATCCGCTGCACATCGGCCACCTGATCGCGGTCGGCGACGACGCCGACCGACAGGCGGTCGCGGTAGCTCAGCACGGTCACGTTCAGCCCCAGCCCGTCGGTGATACCGGCCAGCGGCACCATCGATTCCACCACCGCGCCGGCCAGGTACAGCGGCCGGCCGGGTCCGTGGATGTTCGAGATGTTCACGTTCATCGCCGGTGTCAGCGGCGCCCAGGTGTTCAGGTTGGTGAGCAGCTGGACGGTCCGTACGGTGAACGCCGGCGGGACCATGCGGATCGTGTCGACGAGCGCGTCCGGCGCCGTCGTACCGAGGTCGTGCAACGCGGTGAGCATCGCCCGGTGCGCGACCGCCAGCCGGGCAGCCGCGTCGTCCACATCGGTCGGGATCGGCACGACGACGGCGCTCAGCTGGTTGCCGAAGGATGTCGCGCCGGGATCCCGCAGCGCGACCGGCACGACCGCGGTGAGCGGGCGCTCCGGGAGCTCCGAGTGCTCGATCAGCCACCGGCGCAGTGCACCCGCCGAGATCGCCATCACCACGTCGTTCACGCTCACCGCGAAGTGGTTCTTCACCGCCTTGACGTCGGTGAGCGCCAGCGTGGCGATGCCGATCCGGCGGTGCCGCGAGATCTGCCGGTTGAACGACGTACGCGGCGCTCTCGCGAGTCCGGTGTGCAGGCGCTGACCGCGGATCAGTGAGGTGGTGGCGCCGAGCAGTCGCGCGCCGGGCATGGTGCCGAAGACCGGTAGTTCGTCGACGCCGGACAAGGCCGCGGGTACGCCGGACAGTGCTCGCAACGGTTGCCGAACCACGCCCGCGAGGCCGCGCAGCAGCATCGGCAGTGCTGCGGGTGGCGACGGTGGCGGTTCCGGCGGTTCCGGCGGTTCCGGCGGTGCCGGAGCTCGGTGGGCTCTGCGTGGTCCGGTGTCCGTCAGGGCGGAGAGGATCTGGATCCCCGCGCGGCCGTCGGCGATCGCATGGTGCACCTTGGTGAGTACGGCGGCCCGGCCGCCGCCGAGGCCCTGGATCAGGTACATCTCCCACAGTGGCCACGCGCGATCGAGGGGACGGGCGAAGATCCGCGCGACCTGTTCGCGCAGTTGCTCGTCGTCGCCCGGCGGGGGCAGTGCGATCTCCCTGAGGTGGTAGTCGAGGTCGGGGTCGGTCTCGGTCCAGTACGGCCGATCCAGCCCGAGCGGTACGCCGGTGAGCCGCCGGCGGAACGCGGGCACCTGATCGATCCGCTCGCGGACCAGCTCGCGGAGCCGGCCGAGGGTGAGGGCGCGGCCGGGCAGCCTGGCCGGATCGACGATCATGAGAATCGCCGTGTGCGTCCGGACCCGGTCGTTCTCCGCGGCGAGATACATCGCGCCGAGGTCGTCGACCTGTTGCATGGTCACAGCGCCTCCGCGGCGAGGTCACGGCGTACGGCGTCCTCCGGCACGCCCAGGTGATCGAGGGGATCCTCCAGGCGGCGACGCAGCAGCTCGGCCGACCGAGCGGCGTACAGACCGTCCTCGATCCGCTCGTCGAACGTCCACCGCAGCGGGAGGATCGGCCGGATCCGGATCTGCCCGTCGTGGACGACGGGTGTCGGACGGACCCGGCCGACGACCAGGAACAGCGGGCAGTTGCCGTGCTCGTACAAGTGGTGGTAGGCGGCGTCGGTCTTGAGGCTGCCCAGATTCGACACGAAGGCCGACGAGTACATCGGATCCGACCGGGTCAGGGCGGACGGAAGTACGCCACGCGCGTCCAGCCAGTGGAACACCGAGACGGCGAGGTCGAGCACCGGCACCGGCAACGAGAGGAAAAGTCGCATTTCCTTGTCGACCTCGGCGACGCCGGACGTCCGGGCGTCGCGGACCGCGCCGTCGAGGTCGTTGATCACCGCCGCCAGGCTCTCGTCCGGCTCGAACCGGCGCTTGATCATCTCCAGCGGCGCGTTGTCCGCGAACTCCTTGATGGCGCCGAACGACAGGTGGACGCCGTCGCGCTGGTACAGCCGGCGGCCGGCCACGAAGCGGTTCATCCGCGGCCGGGCGTGCAGCATGCCGGCGACCTCGTGCAGCACCAGGACGAACAGGCTCAGGTGTGGTCCGCCGGCCGCGTTCCACCGCTGGATCCAGTCCTGCGCGGCGGCGATGTCGACGAGCTGCTCGAAGTACACGGTCGACTCGGTCCGGCGGCGCATGATGAACGGCATGATCGCCCGCTCGTCGGGAACGTCGGTGACGAGCCGGCCGTCACGGCGTCGCGCTCCGGGATGCAGTCTGCTCCGCATGGCGTCCTCCCTCGCTCCCGATGGTGAACAGCCGCGAGGTCCCCGAGTAGGGCCGAAGTACCTGCTGGTGTGCCTTTCCGTGGTGCCGGATGCGGTACTCGCCGGCGGCGTCGGCGGGTACGGTCCAGGTCACGACGGCGAGCTGTGCGGTCCGGGTCCGGCGCCAGCGGAACGTCGTGGACCAGTCGCCGTCGTCGGCCACGGTCTCCCAGCCGTCGGCGATGCGGCGCTGGACCTCCAGGTAGGTGCCGTTGCGCCGCAAGTCGTTGTTCGGGTACGCCGCCACGAAGATCGCGGTGACCAGGTCACCGGGCCGGTATCGGCGCCGGGGCTCCACCACCACGTCGCCGAACGCGTGGTCAGCCGGCGTACGGTCGTACGGGATCTGTGGCCGCGCGAGTCGTTCCTGTCCGGTCAGGTCCGGCCCTTCGTCGCCGTAGCGGACCGGGCGGCCGTCCCGCATGGCCTCGGCGAGCTGTCCGGCCACCTGTTGCAGTGCGGGCAGCGTCCACCGGCCGAAAAGGGTGCTGCCGCCTTCGTACTGCTGGGTGTCGTACTCCTCCGGCGTCGTGACGTAGTGCAGGTAGCCGTTGCTGTAGCCGACGACCAGCACGTCGGCGAGCTCCGCGCCGACGATCGAGGCGACTGTACGGCGCAGCCGCAGGCCGGCGACGACCGTGACCTCGGCCGGGATGCCGAGCAGATACAGCTGACCGATGCGCAGCAACTGGATCAGCGCGTTCCGTGCGACGTAGTGCCCCCGGAGGCCGCCGACCACGAGTGCCTTGGGCGCCTGGACGTCGCGGAGGCGCGGATTGCGGCGGTAGAGCGTTCGCGACACCGTGTCCCACAACGGGTTCCGGCCCTCGTGGAAGCCGCGGAAGGCTGGGCCGTCCTCCTGGCTGCCCGCCAGTGCGGCGGCGCCGCCGACCGGAGCGCCCGTCCGGTGCTCGCGGCCGTCGCCGGTGAACTCCGGGCGGACCACGGCCGCGCCCAGATCCACGTGGGTCAGCCGGTGGTCGACACCTCCGTCCAGGACGGATCCCGGCGCCGTCATGAGCCGGGCGGCGGCTTCGTACTGGCGCAGGCCGATGATTCGCGTGTTCTCCGTCTCGTCGGAGCTCGGGCCCTGACCGGGCCGCAGGTCGAGGTTCGGTGTGAGATCGCCGGCGTTGGTCTGCGCGAACGCCGCCACGAAGTCGTCCGGTCGGCGATCCAGGTAGTCGACACCGGCCACCAGGCGTTCCCAGTGATAGGCGGCGTAGCCCTTGTTGTCGCCGCTGATCAACGTGTTCGCGTTGGTCATGCTGGTGTTGTGCACCCCGAACCAGTTGATCGCTCCGAGCGGTCTCCCGGCGCGCTCGATCCGCAGCAGGGTGGTCTGTGGGTCGACGCCGTCCGGGAACCACTGCCGGTCGGCCGCCGGATTGTTGTCGAAGGCCACTTTCGACCGGTTGGCGCTCGCGTCCCGGAGCTCGCCGTGGGAGAGCGTGAGCGCGGCGGGGGACAGGTCGCCGTGCGCCCGGACGACGGCCTCGGTCATCCCGTCGACGATCGCGTCGAACGTCTTCGGGCGGAAGCCGCCGGTATTCGAGTGGTACAGCCGATGGTGCGAATAGCCGCCGGGACCGCTGTGCGTGTGCGTGGCGGTGATCATGGTGTTGTGCTCGGTGTACAGCGTCCCGTACTCGTGCCGCAGCCGGTCGAGCACAGCCCGGCAGACGTTGTCGAACACCATCGGCAGGTCGTTCACGACCAGCAGCACCCGTCGTCCGCTCGCGGGGTCCGCGATCACGAACGCGCGGGATCGCAACCGCAGGTGGATCCCGTCACTGCGTTGCCGGGACTTGCCGTACCCGAGCATGCCGGTGTCCGCCGCTTCGCCGGTGATGTCCGCGATCCCGCGACCACACAGGAACATCAGCGGGCCACCTAACCGGTCACCAGCGCCTTGAGGCTCTGCCAGACGAGCTGCTCGCGGTCGGCGATCTCGTGCAGCGGGGTCGTGGCCGGTTCCAGGAGGTCTGCCGGATCGTCGAGTTCGGCGGCCGCGGCGAAGGTGGCTGCGACGCCTTCCCACAGGTCGCCGATCGCGTTGAGCTCGCTGCCGAGCTCGTCCAGCCGGGACTCACCCGTGATGACGGTCGCCTCGCCGAGGAACCGCGCGTACATGTACCGGAAGATGCCGCCTCCGGTGCCGCCGCGGGGGTCGATGAACAGTGCGGTCTCGAAGCAGGTACGTCGCAGCGCGGCGGCGTCGAGGACGTCGGGCCACCGCAGCGTCTCCTGGAGAGCTTTGCGGATCCCGCGGACGCCGAGGTTGGCGATCGGCGGCGTCAGCATGCCGTCGCACACCTGGTCGATGGCCGCCCGGATGTCGTCCGCGTCCGGCTCGCGCGCGCCGGCGAAGTCGAAGGTGTACCAGGTGTGCCGCGGCGGGAACGGGCGGAACCTCGACCCGCGTGCCGCTTCGAGGACGTCCCAGTCGACCGGATGAAGTTCCCGGTCCCGATCCGCGATCAGTACCCGTCCGGTCGGCGGATCGTAGCCTGCCGCCACGACGACATGGCCGCCGAAGTGATAGTCCGGCGGGAGGTCGAAGTACGGCAGGAATCCCATGTCGACGTACAGCAGCGCGGGCTCGCCGGCCTCCAGGACCTTGCGGAGCTCGGCCTGCGCGACGGTGGTGCTGGACGTGGAGCGGGACGTGACCGCGACGCCGGTACGGCGACCCGCCGTCTTCTCCAGGCCCTCCTCCCGCGGGCTCGCGTTGTTGGCGCGGCCGCCGAAGAACGGATCGGTGCCCTTGAAGTGGAAGTACACGAACCCGAGGCCCGCCCCGAGCCCGAACAGCAACTCCTCGCTGATCGGGTAGCCGTGGAAGTCGTACACGTGTTTCAACGACCCGGTGACACAGTGGTGCGTCGGATAGCTGCCGAAACCCGCGAAAGGCTTGAACCTGCCCGGCCCACTGACCGTGGTCGTCATCTCAGTACCTCCCGATCACCCGGTTGCCGCGATCCAGCCTGGTCCGGCGGGCTCGTCGGGCACAGGGCCGAAGGTCCTGTCGTGTGCGGCAGGCCGCCGCGCCCGGCCAGGTTCGGGACTTTCGCCCCTGGCTGCTCCGGGGGGCGGTGCCGAGCGTGGAAGTGAGCGGAGGGAGAAGCGCATGTCCAGAATCCGCACGGTCCTCGCGGCCACGACGATCCTCGCAGCCCTCGTCACGGCCGGCTGTGGTGGCGGTGGGAAGGCATCCGCGCCCCCGGCAGCGTCCACCACGGCGTCGGCCGGTGCGGCGACGCCGAGCACGCCGTACGTCACCGGTGTGGGCAAGCTGCCGGCCGCGGCGATCCTCGCCCGTGCCAAGGCTGCCCTGGCCGCTGCCGGCAGCGTCCGGGTGAAGGGCAGCGTCACCTCCGAGGACGGGAAGCCGACGACGATGGACCTGGCGCTGACCCGGACCGCCGGAAGGTCCACGATCGGCTTCTCCGGCGGGCGGCTGACGGTCATCGTGATCGGGCGCACGGCCTACTTCCAGGGCGACGACGCCTTCTGGAAGGCGAGCGCCACGGACGCCCGGCAAGGAGCGGCGTACGCCGCCATGTTCCGTGGCAAGTGGCTGAAGACGACCGCCGGGGACAAGCGGTTCGGCGACTTCTCCGACCTGGCGAACATGAAGGCCTTCGTCACGCAGCTGGAGACTCCGGGGACCGCGAAGAAGACCGGACCGCGGGTCGTCGACGGGGTCAACTGCATCGGCTTGATGGGCGACGACGGCTCGGTGCTGTGGATCGACCAGGTCACCGCCCGCCCCGTTCGGGGAACGAGTTCCGGTGCAGGCACCGGCCTCGCCTTCACCGACTACGACCGGGTACCGCCGCCGACAGCCCCTCCGTCCGCCCTCGTGATCGACGCAGGCGCCCTGCACTGACCGGCGTGATACTCCCGATTCCCGGGACTTTGGGCCCTGGCCGGTGGCGATGGCCGGCCGGACGGTGAAGGTATGACGGAGTTGGTGCAGCACGTGGTGAGCGGTGCCTGGCCGGACTGGGGCGGCGACGAGCTCGGGCCGCGGTCGGTGACGATCTTCCGCCTGCCGGGGGAATTCCGGGCGGTGGTTGCCGTGGACAACGTGACGCTCGGACCGGCGATCGGCGGCGTCCGGATGCGGCCGGAGGTGACACCCGGTGAGGTGATCCGGCTGGCGCGCGGGATGACGCTGAAGTGCGCGGCGGTCGGACTGCCGCACGGCGGCGCGAAGGCGGGTATCGCCGCGCCGCCGTGGCTGGACGTCCGGACCAAGGAGGCGCTCATCCGCACGTTCGCGGTGCGGATCGCCGATCTGACCGACTACTGGCCCGGCCCGGACATGGGGACGGACGAGACCGCGATGGCGTGGGTCTACGACGAGATCGGGCGATCCGTCGGTCGCCCGGCGGCGATCGGCGGCATCCCGCTCGACACCCTGGGGGCCACCGGGTACGGCCTCGCGATCTGCGCCGAGGCACTCGAGACGTCCGGCAGGCTGGAGATCGACGGCGCCCGGATCGCGGTCCAGGGCTTCGGCGCGGTCGGCCGGTCGGTGGCGTTGCAGCTGCACGAGCGGGGAGCCCGCGTCGTCGCGGTGTCCGACATCGAGGGGGCGGTGACCAATCCGGACGGGCTGGACATCGCGAAGCTGGTCGACTTCCAGCACGAGCGACCGCTGAACCAGTTCCCCGGCGGTACGCCGATGATCCGCGACGAGTTGCTCGGCGTGCCCTGCGACGTACTGATTCCGGCCGCGCAACCCGATGTCCTGAACCGGGCCACCGCCGCCCAGGTCCGGGCCTCGATCGTCCTCGAGGGAGCCAACATCCCCGCCACGCTCGAGGCCGAGCAGATGTTCGCCGCGCGCAACGTCCTGGTGGTTCCGGACATCATCGCGAACGCCGGCGGCGTGATCTGTGCCGCCGCCGAGTCCCGCGGTCTGACCGCTGCGCAGGCTTTCGCCGACATCGCGGAGCGGCTGCGCGCCGCCATGACCGAATGGCTCGCCCGCACCGAGTCAGGCGAGGCCCCGCGCACCGCCGCGCGCACGATGGCGCAGGAACGACTCCAGGCCGCCACGGCCTACCGTCGTACGTTCTGACCGCGTCACACGACGAATCCGCACCGAAACCCTCGACATCTTCAAGCGGTCAACGAACTTGGCGGGTCCGGGCTTTGGCGGCAGCTTCGGAGCGGCGGCGCGCGCCCAGTTTGGCGAGGATGTTGTGGACGTGGTTCTTGACGGTGCTGACCTCGATGCACAGGCGGCCGCCGATCTCGCGGTTGGACAGGCCCTCGTCGATCAGCGACAGGATCTGCCGTTCCCTCGAGGTCAGTTGGGAGGCGCCCGGCTGGTCGCCGGCCTGTGGACCGAGGGATCCGACACGCCGGAGCAGGGCGGCCGTGACGGTCGGGGGACAGGCCGAGTCGCCGCGGGCGACGGCCCGGGCGGTCGAGACGATGTCGCGGAGTGTTCCCTCCCGGGCGACGAAGCCTGCGACGCCGGCCGCGGCGCACGCGATGATCGACTCGTCGTCCTCCGGTGCGGCGAGGGCGACCAGGTGTGCTCCCGGGTAGCCGTTCGCGAGCGTGGAAACGATCCGGGCCCCGGGCGGTGCGGAGACGTCCACGAGGATGATGTCCGGTCGTCCGTCGCCACAGCGGGTCAGGGCTTCCTCCATGGACGAAGCGGTGCCGATCACGTCGATACCGGCGACCTGTCCCAGGGCCGCCGCGAGATTCTCCCGGTGGATCCGTACCGGACCGATGATGGAGACGACCAGAGGTTTCTCGGCGCGCGGTCGTCGCATCGGTCCGCGGTCAGCGTCCGGCAGATCCAGCAATGCGCGTGCCATGGCCCCCTCCACACCGTACGTCCGCAGCATCGCAGGCGTGGTCCGCGAGGAGCCGCGGGACGGGGACCGAAACCTGGCGAGTTGCCCCACCTACAGCGTGCAACATCACGACCGTGTCCGGGGAGGCCCAAACCCGGACGAACCGGATCTTTCGATCCATGATCGGAGCGGATGCGGTGTCTCAGACCAGGTTCGGCGGGAAGTACCGGGCCGCCTTGTCATCGACCTTCGCGACGCGTCCCGCCAGACTGAAATGGACGCGACCGGCCGGATAGATCCAGATCTCGTCGAGGGTCCGGCTCCGGAACTCCTCCAGCATCGCGGCGCTGGCGTTCTGCGGCGGCTGCGGCGTGGTCCAGTAATCGATCGTCGCCGGCCTGCCGAGCATCGTCTGGACCGCTTCCTTGGTCTGGCCAACGAGTCGCAGGCGCAGGGCGGACAGTGATTCGGGCATGTCTTCTCCTCAGAACGGTCGCCAGATGCCGCGGCCCTCGTCGGTGCCGTCGAGCTTGATGGATCCGTCGCGGTTGACCTGGCTGCGGCCGAGGTCGGCCTCCCACCACGCCTTGCTCCACCAGTTGCCGCCTGAGGTGCAGGTACCGACAGCTCCGATCACGATGCCGCCGGTGGCAGCCTGTACGGCCTTGACGAAGATATCGCCTGGCCCGGACGACGAGCAGGCGGCGATCGCCAGGTACGAGTTGCCGGCGCCGAGCGCGTTCCTGAGAATGGTGCCGAATTTCGTCGCCTGACTGCTGGTGGAGACCATGTCGTTGGCCTCGCCGGGCTCGACGTGTCCATCGCCGTCGGTGTCGTTGCCGAGCCGGAAGCCGCCACTTCCTGCCCAGCCACCGTGCGCCTCGATATGGATTCCGGTCAGGTAGCCGCACGTTCCGACGTACGACCGGACAGCTTCGATCAAATCGCTGACGGTGTGGACGAGGATCCAGGCATCGGCGTTGGTGTAGCCGCCGTAGTCGCGCAGGTCGATCTTGGTCTCGGCGTCGTGGACGACGAGGAGGGTGCCGAGATTCTTCAGCCCACCTGGACAGGCTGCGGCCGCTCTGGCCGCGATCGGAGCCAGCGCCTCCCAGGCCTGGGCGGCTTGTGCTCCGATCCGTGCCGGAAGCTTCACCTCCGCGAGCGAGACGTCCGGCGGCGATTCGATCCACTCGGCAGTGCTCTCGGTACCTCCGCCCGCGCTCCCGGACAGGGAGAACGGCCCACGGATGGAGTATCCGCCCGTCCAGGTCGTTTCGATCGTCCAGTACCCGCGGCTGTCGATCGCGACCGCGTTGTTCGCGTTGTGGTCGCCGTTCACTGTCAGCCAGTCGCGGACGTGGTCGGTGGATCCACTCTTCAGCCGTGCCGCCATGTCCGCGGCGATCCGGTCTCCGACGGGGCTGTCGCAGGGCGCCTTGCCCTGGTATCCGAGCAAGGCGACGAGCGGTCCGCCCCGCGAGTTCAGCAGGCGGGTCCACGCGATGCCGGGTCCGCTCGGCGGCGAGGTCGAACGATCGATTCGCAGCACCGAGCATCCGGCGAGAATCAGTACGTCGAGGTCCATGCTCGCCGGCCAGGCAGCCACGAGGTCAGCGGGGCCGAGCCAGTTGCTGTAGGTGCCCGGTGCACCGCACGCGGCTCCGGTGCTCTCGATGGCGAGCATTCCGCTCGACGAGAGTCCATGGCCGGTGTAGTAGAAGACGTCGGCCGGATTGCGCACCAGGCGGCGGACTGTTCGCGCTGTGCGCCAGTTCGGGCGGCCCTTCACGGCCAGTTCGATCGTCTCGACGCCGCCTGCCCGGAAGAGGCTCGTCGCGTCGGGTACCTCGCGGGATTCGTCCCCGGTCGAGAGACCGAGGGAGCGCGGCTGGGTGGCGATGCCACGGGCTGTGGCGCCGAGCGCGGAGCGGAAGGAAACGTCGCTGGTACCGCCGGGACGTGCGACGGTGGCTACCTCGGCGACAGGGGCTTCGACGGCGAGGAACGCGCCGAGAGAGGTGAGCGTGCGGCCGCCACGGTACCGCGTCCGGGCCGGGTTGGCCGGGTCCGGACCTTCAGCGGCGATCGTCCAGGATCCCGGCGTGGACCTCGTGCCGGGACCCGGCTCGCGATTCGCCGGGCGCGTGGTGAATTCCACCGTCAGGTCCGTGGGCATGACCGCGGCAGGCAGCCCGGAGGCCACGGCGACCGCCTCGACCGCGGAGGTGTCCACGCCGAGTACCTCGTCCCAGCGCAGGGGAGTGCCCGGTCTTCCCGGACCGGCGAACCAGAGATCCTCGACAGTGACCTGGGCGGCCCCGGTCGGTCCGATGACGATCGCGTCGAGTTGTGCCCAGGTCCGGGACCCGACCTCACCGTCGGCTTCCTTGGGAGCTGCCGGAAAGACCAGGCGCTGGAAGGATTCGACGGCCGATCGGGTCTGCACGCCGTACTGGCAGTCCTCCTCGAGTGGCGCGTCGGCGAGGCCCGTCAGGCCGGCTGCGAGTCGGTAGGCGTGGAAGGCGTTGAGTTTGCGCTGGATCTCCCGGACTGCCGAGTGTTGGGAACCGTTGCGTAGCACGGTCGGGCGGCGGGCGGGCGGGACCGGTACGTCGGGACAGGGTCCTTTCACAGTTTCTGTCGGAGGATCGGCTTCCGTGGGGCGGAGCACCAGCAGATGACCCGGTACGACGCCCTGCTGGTCGGCCACCCGGCGCGCGTAGCGATGCGACCACGGGTGTGGCGCGGGATCGAGAACATGGGTGTACAGACCGGGTACGCGACAGTCCGCGCGGTAGCCGGCCGGCAGGAGCTCGCCTCGATGCCGTACGTCGCCGGAGACGATCACTGCGACTTGGCCGAACGGACTGCCGCGGCCGCGGCTGACGAGCAGGTCGCCGGATCTGAGGGTCGGCAGCCGTCCGCCGGGCATCGCGAGCACCTTGAGGGACCGGCGGAGCTCGGCAGGCTCGGTGCCGTTCACGAAGAAGTCGAAGAGAGCTGCCGCGGACAGTGCCGAGCCGGCGGGCACGCTGCTGCCGAGGACCTGGGCGGTCCAGGAGCCGCGGCTCGGCACTCGCGCCGCGCGGCCGATCAGGACGTCGTCGAGGGCCTCCAGTGGGAGGGAGTCCAGGTCGGCCGCGGCTTCGGTGGCGCTGCTCGCGCGACACGCGGCGAGCGCCGCGTCGACGATCCGGTAGGCCGCCAGGACCCCGGACGTCAGCGCGCCTTCCATGTAGCCGTAGAAACCCGGCGAGGCCTGCTCGCCGGCGAAGAACAGTCTGCCCTGGAACGGTTTGGCGAGCCTCGGCGCGATCGTGGTGACCTCGCCGGGAGCTGGAATGGAATAGCCGGTCCGGATCCAGGGCTCGGAGGGCCAGTCGGCGAAGAGCGTCTTCGGGTGCTGAGCAGCGTACCCGGGGTAGAACTGCTCCAGCCGCTCCTGGTAGCGCTGTGCGTCGAGGACGTACGACCCGCCCGAATACACCGACAGGCAGGCCGCCGGCCCGGTGGTCTGGTGGTCCGTGCCCTCCCAGACACTGCCCAGGCGGTCCCACAACGCGCTCGGGGCGAGATGAGCGTCCTCCCAGAACGGACGGGCGACACCGCTGAGGAACTTGACGGCGGGTCCGTGGCTGATGGTGTAGTCGGCGGCGCGGAACGGCGTGCCGGCGAGGATCCGCGGCCAGACCTTCGGTGGGGCGGTGAGAACGACGAAGTCGAACTCCTCAGATTTCCCGGCCGTGCCGAAGCCGACCCGAACCGATTCCGATCCGATCTCGATCGAGTTCACCGGGGTGTTCAGCCGCACGTCGCGCAAGGTCTTGGCGAGGTGGTGCGCGAGCTGTTCGTTACCGCCCTTGCAGCGATGGGTCTCGATGCGGGTCCAGTAGGCGAGCGGATCGCCCGGCAGCATGTGGGCCCGGACGGCCGCCAGGTAGCCCAAGTAGCTCTGTCGCCCGACGGGGGCGCACTGATCGTTGTCGGCGATGAATTCGAAGAGCCGCCGTGCGTCGCTGGAGGCCGATCCGAAGAGGTCGTTCTCACCCAGACGCTGCCCCAGAGACTTTCCGTCCAGGGCGGCCGCGTTCGGTGAGATCCACGGCCGTAGGGGATCGACGGCAGCGGCGTCCTTGGCGATGAGAGTGCGGACCCGGAGCAGCTCGCGCTCGGCCACAGCCAGTTGCGCATCGGTCAGATCCGTCGTGCCGAGACGGATCCGAACCTTGAGCCCGCGCCGGCGGTAGTCCTCTTCCATACTGATCTTCTCGAGCTGGAGACCGAAGCGCCGGGCGAGCTGGATCCAGGTCGGGTGATTCTCGCCGATCAGTTCGGCGCCCGACTCGGCGATCTTGCCTGTCGTCACGGTCGGATCGGTACGGACCCGGCCGCCCAGTCGGCCGCTCGCCTCGAACACGGTGACCCTGGTGCCCCCGGTCTCGAGCGTCCAGGCCGTCATCAGGCCGGCGAGGCCGGCTCCGACGACGGCGACCCGGGTGCCGGGCAGGCAGCCGGACCGGACTGCTTCCGCGGCGGACTCCGCCGTCCGCAGGTCGACGTCCGGTAGCGGTTCGGTGGTGACATCGGTCGGCGGTTCGGACACGGTTTCCTCCACGGACTGGAGATCGCGCACCGCTTCGAGTGCGCGGGCGGGATTCAGGTATCCATTGCCAAGGCGCCGCAGGTCGGCGCCAGGAGCCGGCGGGTCGCAGGTCGACAGCAGTGCGCGGCGAACGTCCTCGATCTCCAGCCGGCGGCCGGCGGCCTCGTACAGCAGGGCGATCGTCCCGGCGACGGCCGGCGCTGCCATGCTGGTTCCGCTCATCCGCACGTACTTCGGGGCGTCGCCGGTCGCGGGGCGCGACCGCGCGCCGAGGACGAGGACGCCGGGTGCGACCAGATCCGGCTTCTGCCGACCGTCCCGGGTCGGTCCCGAACTGCTGAAAGCGCCGAGTTGCCGGTCGTCCGAGTGACCGTCGTACGCGCCGACGGCGATCGTGTGGAACCCGTTGCAGATGGTGCCGAGCGTTGTGCGGGGATTGACCTGGCGATCGCTGAAGTGCGCTTGACAGTCACGGCACCGCGCATCGCGCTCGATCCAGGCATGAACGCGTCCGTCCACCACGTCCAGACCTGTGAGGGTGATCTCCCAGCCGGTCGCGACGGCGGGATCGAGGTAGATGCCGATCTGGTTGTCGCCGTTGTTGGGGTCGCAGGCGCGATGGTAGATCCGGGCAGCCTCCCGGCCGCTGATCGTCACGGCGCGATCGACACCGAGCGGTACCGAGATCGTGGGGCTGCCGGACGACGTGAGCTCGACCCGTAGGCGGTCACGCCCGGGGTACCAGATATCGACCTGGTTGACACTGCGGTCCGCGGGATCGGCTTCGATGCGCACGCGGCGTACCGAGCCCGGACGCAGCTGCCACGCGGCGTGGGTACGGCGGCGGAAGTAGTTGCCGGCGCTGCCGACGATCGCGACGCCCGTCGTCGACGAGACGAGCTGGTCCATCGCGAGCTCGACCAGCGAGTGTCCGGTGTGTTCGCCGGCGTGCCGCCCGAGGCTGAGGTTGACGACGCACGGACGGGTCCCGGCCGCGGCCACGATGAAGTCGAGCGCCTCGAGGAGCTCGACGGAGTCGCCGAGTGGCCCGTCGGCCGTGCCCGGGCGCCGGCCGAGGTTGACGAAGATGAGATCGCAGTCGGGCGCCGTCCCGAGCGGCCCGCCGGCGCGGCCGTTCCCGGCCGCGATGCTCGCGGTATGGGTCCCGTGGGCTCCCGGACCGGCGTCGAAGTCGGCAGGGTCGTACCCGAGCTCCCGCAGCGGATCGTCGGTCTCCAACGCCCGATTGATCGCTGCCGCGTCCAGCACGCAGCCGTAGCCGTACTTCGAGGGCGGGCTGCTCACGGCCGGGCTCTGATCCCACAGCGCCAGCAGGCGGGTCGTGCCGTCGTCGTTGCGGAAATCGGGATGGGTGATGTCCAGGCCCCAGTCGACCAGCCCGAGCGCGACGCCTCGCCCGGTCGCTCCGAGATCGGTGGGCCGATCGTCCCGTGGAGCTGTCAGTTCGTCGACATCAGCGAGGGGCTCGACGTCCGGCGTATAGAGATGTGGCGCCTTGACGCTGACGACCGCCGGATCCGCGCGGAGTTCCTGGATGAGACCTCGCGGCACCCGGACGGTGACGACGTCACCGAACCGGCTGACCACCCGGCAGCGCCCCGGGGTGTCACCCGGTCGCCGGAGCCGGACGATGACCGCGATCTCGTCGTCCGGCTCGCCCGCGCGGGCCAACTGCTGGAGCGCGGGATCCATCGCAGATCACCGTCCTGTTCCTCCGGGGCGTTTGGCCGTGCTGCTGCCGGTTTTGACTTCGGTGTCGAGCTTGTCGAGGATCGCCTGCTTCCTGGTCTCCGCCGCGGCGTCGGTCTCGAGATCGGCCACCGCGGTCGAGATCGTGTCGATCTTGGTCCCCAGCCCGTCCACCGCGGCGGCGATTTCGTCGACCGTGGTGGTGATCCCGTCGAGCTTGGTACCGACCGCGGTGACGTTCGCGTCGACAGTGGTCAGTTCGGTCGCGATTCCGTCTGCCGTGGACTGGACACCGGTGACCTGAAGGCCCACCGCTTGGACCTCGGGGACAACCTGGTCGACCTTGGTGTCCACGTCGCCGACGGCGGTCTTGATGTCGGTCAGTTGCTGGCCGAGGTCCGGCGGTATCACTGGTGCCTTGATGATCAGCAACGTCACGACAGTGTTCTTCGGTTTGGCCGTGTTCGCTGCCGGGTTCTGGCTGAAAACGGCCCCCTCGGCTCCCTCGGCTTCGATCGTCTGGACGCGTGGCACGAGTTCGAAGTCACGCAGCTTCGTCTCCGCGGCGGCCTGCTGCAGGCCGACGACGTTCGGCACTCCGACCAGGACGCCCCCGGCGCTGCCGAACGAGATGCCCGTCACTGTCATCGCCGTACCCCCTACCTGCGTCCGAGCAGAAGCACCAGCAGGAGCAGCATCATGGTGGAGTCCCCGCCGCCGAACCCTGCCTTGTTGTCACCGCCGGAGTAGCCGGGCAGGAGCAACAGCAAGGGGAGAAGGATGCCGAGCTGGTTCTGCGACTGGGTGAGGACCTTGATCGACCGTCCGCTGTCGTCGACGGCATCGGTCGTCTCCTGGCTGATCAGTGGCAGCAGGACCGCCAGCATCTTGGTCTGCTGGAGATCGGCTCGGATGGTGTCGGCCGACTTCCGTCGATCGGCGACCTCGCGACGCAGCAAGCCGCCTTGCCTGTCCTGGTTCGTGGACAGCGTGTTCGTGCGCGTCTCGAGTGCCTGGACCGCGCTGCTGAGAGTCTCGATCTTGCTGTCCAGGTTCCGTGCGGCGCTCTGCACCTGGGTCTGGCTTGCCGGCGTCGTGGTTTGCCGGGGCACGAAGCTGCTCTGCCGTGTCGGCGTTCTGACCATCGTGCTCCGGCGTGGCGCCGCTTCCTCGAACCCCTCGTCGTAGTCGAGGCTGTCGAGCAGCGAGTCCAGATCTTCCGAGTACCCGTTCATCAATTGCTCCTTTCATGACTGTTCGCTTGGTCCGTAAGGCCGTTCCGCCGGCCGTGCAGCCGGACGTGCAGGCGGACCGCGGGGAGAACGATCTCCGCGAACGACTCCGGCTCCGGAGGCATGAACCCCGGCCGGCCGCGGCCTCGGCACCACTGGCAGCCCGCGTCGTCGCCGAAGCACGCCGGGCAGGCACCGAGTGCTCCGGCGACACGGGCGAGTTGGTCTCGGAGTGCGTTCAGCGCAGCCGTGATGTCTTCGAAGTGAGTTCTCAGCTCGCGGCTCCGGAGATGCCGTTCGGCCTCCCATTCCGTTGCGTGGTCCTCCTGCTCGGCCAGGAGGTTCTCCTCCGCCAGCGTTTCCTGGCGCTTCGCCAGCAGCTCGACCACGGGCGCCAGCTCCGGATCGTTCCGCGCGAGCTCGCTGACCGTCGCTTCCAGGCTCTGACCGCCCGCGAGTTGTTTCTTGATCAGCTCGAGCATTTCGGTGTTGGACATGGCAGTCAGCTCAGCAACGCGTCGTACTCGTCGATGACGTCGAAGTCGCCCTCGATCAGGTCCTCCTCGAACTCGACGTCCTCGTCAGCGTCCTCGCGCCATGGTCCGGCCATGATCTGAAGGAGCCTTACGGAGCGCTGATCGGGATCGCCGGGATCAGCGACCAGGCCGCCGTCCGGGCCGACGAGGTACGCCGGTACGGCGATCGCCTCGTCCCAGCCGACGGCCTCGGCCTCGGAGGCCCTGGCGAGCGTCGAGAGCAGGCCGGCGAACGCGTTCGCCGGGACGGGAACGCCCGAAGGGCCTGCAGGTACCGCGGGGTTGCGCCCGGACATCAGCGCCGTCAGAGCTTGACCCATCTCCGGGCTCGCGAGCAGCCGCAGCAGCCCATCCGTCGCGGCAGGACGAGCCGGTTGCTGCGTGCCCGGTGGTGCGGGAGGCAGTTGAGGCACGCCGGCTTGTTGTGGAGCCGGCGACGGTGCGCCGCTGCCAGGAGGTGGTGCCGTGCCGCCCGCTCCGCCGGCCACGTTCATCACTCCGCTGATGATTCCGCCGACATCGCGCGCCGGACCGGTGGTGTGCTGCTGCAGGGCGGCGCCGGTTCCGCCTGCAAGGGCACCGATGAGTGCGCCGTACGGACCGCCGTACTGCATCCCGGTCGCCGCACCCTTCAACCCACCTTGCAACGCCGTAGCGGCGACGGGCGCGGCTTGCTGTGCCAATCGGCCGGCGTCGCTGATGACCGACTTGAAGGCGTTACCGAGGCCGGCGAAGAACTCTTCGTACTCGAGAGGTGTGACCTCGGTCCCGAAGGCGGTCTCGAACACGGAGTCCAGTTCGGCGTCGGTCAGGCCGGAGAAGCGGTCGTCGAGCGCGTCACGAAGGTACGGGTAGCTGGTGTCGTTCATGATCCCCCTCCTCGGAGTCCGGTTCAGCCGGCTGCCGCGGAGCGCAGTACGGCGGTCAGACGCGGCCCGGCGAGATCCTCGATCGCTTCGGGACCCGAGGCGATCGTCTGGAGGATGCCTTCGGCGCGCTCGACGTCGAGGGCGAGGACGGTCAGGGCGGGATATTCGTCGAGCAGTCTCTCCGCGAGTGGTGGCACGGCCCCGCCGCTCATCGCGATGACGACGAGATCGGCCTCGGCCTCGGCCGCGCTCAGCATCAGTTCCAGATCGGACCCGATGGCAAGTTCGAGCTCGAGATCCGACTGCCCGGCCAGTGCGGCGCGGACCGTCTCGATCACCGGAGACGGCCGATCGGCCACCAGGATGCGGTTCATGACAGCGCCGGCCCTCCCATCGGTCACGTCACCACCGACGGTACGGACGTCCGAGCGCCGAAGGGATGAACCGAAGGATCCGTCCGGGATGCAATCCTCTGAATCTTCGGGAGGTATCTCAGGTGAAGACCTCGACGAGCCGCAGTGCCTCCCGTGGGCCGCGGAGGCTGAGCTCGGCGACTTCACCGACTCCGCGGACGTAGTACTTGGTGTCGAGGACGCCGGGCTCGAGAGCGGTCGTCTCTGTGGTGCGAAGCGCGTGGCGGAAGGTGCCGAAGGGGACCGTTACCCGGGCTGAGCGGTCGACGACTTGGAAGATGTCTTCGGCGTGCCCGCGGTACCACTCCTGCCGGAAGCGCCGGCCGAGCTGCGGGTGTGCTTGCATGACGACACCAGGCTGTGCGCCGTCGACGCCGGCATGGAACGATCCTTCGCGGCTGACGACGCGGCCCCGGGCATCCAGCTCCGCCGTGTCCTCACCGAAGTACCAGACGTTGCCGCACTCGTCCTGGGCGTAGTAGTCGCTCGTTCGCTCCGTCAGCAGGTTGCTCAGATAGAGGCGATCCTCGACCACCCGAGTGCGGACGCCACGCACCAACTTCGTGCGTGGGCTGACCTTGACGATGTCGAGGGCTGGTTCGCCGTCCTTCGTGCCGGTGTAGACCATGGTTCGTCCGACCGGGAGTGGGAACCACCGGTTGGTCACCGACGCGGTGAAGTCTTCGGTGTCGATCCGCGGCCGGTACGACGTACCCGGACCGAACACCGGCAGGTTGCACCGCGCAGCAACTGTCGAGTTCGTGGTGATCGACGCCCGTGCGCTTGAGTGTGCTGCGCCTGGACAGAGGAGCAGCGCTGCCGAGAGCAGGGCAGCCGAACGTCGAGTGTTCATGGTGGCCTCCTGGTTCCTGTCGAGCCAGACCAGGAGATCACCATCAACCTGAACGCAGGGTGAATGTCGCCGCGAGGACGCCGGCTCGTTCGAGGGATCGTGAACGTCGGCGACGCATCCTCGGCCCGAACCGTGGCAGCGTCAGCAGCGGGTCGTCCTGCGCGTCAGGACCGCAGGCGACGCAGAGATCCGGGCAACGCAGGGCGCGCAGTTCGGGGCCCCTCCGGCCGTCCGGCCACTTGACGAACGCGCGCGTCCGGCCTGCCATCAGCCAGAGCCCGAGATCGGCCGGCGAGGTTTCCTCGGATCGGCCGCCGTCGGGGCGGCACCAGCGCACCGCGGTGATACCGCAGACATCCTCTCGACCAGGCTCGAGCCGGATCGCCGTGACGAAGACAGTGTGTGAACTCGCCAAGCTCATTGAATTCTCCCGAAGGTCAAATCAACCAACTATCAGGCGACCAAGTGGCTGGCAAGAGTTTGCATCAGGTCGGGCAGCTATTATCAGCGGAGCGAATCCAGCCATTCACAATGCGTTGCTTATCCGCTTCAGTGAAACCGCTGGGTCTAGAAACAACTCGGGAATTCCAGTTTTATCCAGCACGGCCGCTGTCAGATCGTGAACTCCAGCCACAGTGGGAAGTGGTCGGAGATGCGCCAGGAGAGCTGCGACCTGGTGAGTCCGTTCTGAGCGTGCGGGACGAAGTCGAAGCTGCCGCAGCGCTGCGTGTACGTGAGCCCCTGGAGGAGTGCCGGGAGCTTGGGATCCGAGGGATCGTTGAACCAGGCGATCTGGTCGTAGAAATGACTTGTGCGGTCATTGTCGAAGATGGTCCGGGGCGCCAGTCCCAGTTCTGGCGGTGGCCAGAGACCGGTGGAAACGAAGGCTTGATACAGAGGGTTGTCGATGCGGTCGAGATTGAAGTCACCGAGCACCAGCAGGTTGCGGTTCCAGTCCTTCGGCTGATCGGCCCAGTCACGCATCCACCGGGCGAAGGCGCTGATCTCGTCCAGGCGACCGGCTGTGCTCTTGCCCCAGAGGACATGCACCGTGGCAAGGATGAAATCTGTCGTCCCACGGACGAAGCCGGCGGCGTAGGGCGTGCGCGCGAACTGCTTCGCGTTACCCGTGGCGGTCGCGGGGAGCACGATCTCGCCGACGAGACCGGACGGTTTCACCCGGTCGGCGTCGTACACGAAGGCCAGCCGCTCCTGATTCCCCTGGCTGCCTTCGGTGGTGTCCGACACGATGACCCGGTACTGCGGGCCGAGCCGGTCGAGCAAGGCGAAGAGCGCGGTCGTGTCACGCCGGGTCTCCTGGATTGCCGTCACATCGAACCTCTCCAGGACGGCGGCGATGCACGCCAAGGCCTGCCAGTCGCGCTTGGGTTGGTCGTCATCGGTGGACTGCCATTTGTTGGTCAGGCCACTGAACGCTCGCAGGTTCCAGGTACCGATGAGCAGGTTGTTCTTGGTCTTCGCCGGTAGTTGCTTGTCGAGCGCCTTCCTGATGCCTTGGAGATCGCGCTTCACGGCGGCCGGCATTCTCCCGGGGGGCGGCGTCATGACACGCCCCGTCCGTAGGGGTAGCCGATCGGCTCCGCCAGCTCCGTGGTGGCATCGAGTGGAGCGTCGAGGCGATCGCCGACCTTGTATTTCCTGATGTCACTGCGGATTCCGACGTACGCACCGTCGCGCCTGCCGTCCTTCAACGACTGGACGACCTGCAACTTCCGCAGCGAGCGGACCTGGTGATCCAGCACTTGGGTGATCCGCACCATGTGCCGAGCCCAGTCGGACGCGGGATTGGGCTCGAACGGCATGTGCCGTACCGGCTCGACCAGGTCATGGATCGTCTCACTCATGGCGATTCCCCCCGGAACACAGGCCTGACCTGCCAGTGCGGGGTCTCAGGCGCCGCGACCCCCCAGCCGCACCCTCGTCATCGAGCGTGCGCCGCGCGGTCAACGCTGTCAACGGATTGATCGCGCAACGGCGAATGGGACACAAAGGCTCGTGCGGATTCGGAGGAATGCAGTGCGGGACGTTGAAGGTCCGCAGCTGGCCGCGCGCCTGCAGGCCGCGGTCGCGACTTCGGACGTTCGCACCTGCGTCCACCGTCGGACGCTGAGACGGCTCTTTCTCGGGTGGTGGGTTTCGGGTCAGGATTGGGGTATGACCGCGACCATCGTCCTGACCCACGGCTTGGTGAGCCGGCGGTGGCGGTGGCGTGCGCTGAGGCTCTGAGTACCTCCGAGAAGTCCGGCTGTCACCGCCCGCAGGTCACCCCGGGACGGTGGCCGTCGCGCTGACCGTCGGCCGGTGTGGTGATCCCTCCCGGCGTCCCGGTCGCCGCATGCCGTACCTGTGAAACGTTTCCACACACTGCCGAACAGTATGAAGAAAGGACAGAGCGATGCTTGATCCCGTCGTCGGCAAAGGTCAGCTGACCGAGACCGACCGCTTCATCTTCGAGTCGTGGGGCTACTTCCTGATCCCGAACGTCCTGACCAAGGACGAGGCTGCCGAGGCGTACGACGTGTCGCAGCGTCTGCACCAGAGCCGTGACCGTGAGTTCGGTCAGATCGGCCGGACCTACGAGAGTGAGCCGGTGCTCGAGCGGCTCATCGACCACCCCGACGTCCTCCCCAAGGTGCAGGGTCTGCTCGGGGACCGGTTCGTGCTGCAGGCCGGCTGGAACACCATGCAGCCGGCGCATGCGGGCAACGGCGGCTGGCACCAGGACGGATCGTCCGCGTTCGACTTCAAGGACCTGGGCTACCCGGTCCCGTTGCTGCAGCTCCGGGTGTCGTACCTGCTCACCGACCAGACCGTCCCCGGTATGGGCAACATGGAAATGATCCCCGGCAGCCACCGCTCGCGGGTCGGCCTGCCTGATTCGATCCGGCAGAGCAAGGGCGACATCGCGATCGGCCATGTCGTGTGTGCCGAGGCCGGCGCCGCGCTCGTCTTCCACAACGGCGTCTGGCACCGGACCTTCCGCCACGACGGCGACTACGACCGCTTCACCACCCACTACGTCTACAGCCCGCCGTGGGTGCGCATGGCCGACCGTTTCGGCAACGACCCCGAGTTCCTCGAACGCACCACCCCGCTCAGGCGCGCCCTGATGGGGGAGTTCAGCCGGCCGGACGCCCCGTTCGGCGCCAACTACGACCCGCTACCGATCTGACCCGCAGACGTTCCGGCGCGGCACCGGCTTCCCAGAGGCCGGTGCCTGGCCGACGTCAGCTGCTGATCTTGAACTTCGGCGATGTCACCAGCTCGGCCAGCTGGTCGGCGGTGAACACCGGTTGCTTCAGCGGCGACCGTGCGTCGTTGTCGCTCTTCTTGGTCTGCGCCAGGACCACGACGGTGCCGTCGTCGTACCGATAGGCGGCCCACTGGTCGTACCGAGCGTCGGAGCCCTTGGTGGTGAGCACGCCGACCTTCTTGCCGCCGACGTCGACGACCACGCAGGTGCCGGTCCCGCCCCAGAACTTCTGCGCGACCTTGCACGGGGTTGTCGCCGGGTTCCCGTCGGGCGTGGTGGACTGCACGAGCAGCTGGCCGACCCGGTCGTCCTTCTGCACCGGGATGGTGGCCATGTACTCCCAGTAGTCCTGCTCCCCGTCATTGGACGCGTATTGGCTCTGCGGATAGCTCATCCGGCGACCGTCGGGGTACTTCAGGTCCGGTGTGCCGAACCCTGCCGGTACCGCCGAGCGCAGGTCCTGCATCAGCGTCACGGCCCGGGTGGCGCGCGGCCCCGCGGTCGCCGTACGGTCCACCTGGCCCTCCGGCCAGGGATCCTGCGACTTCCGCGTCTTCGGCGCCACCGGCGTCACCGTGGAGACCGGCCGCGTCGTGGGTTGGGCCGTGGGTTGGGTCGTTCCTGTGTCGCCGGCCACCATCTGGCCCACCGACCGGTGACCGCTGTAGTTCGCGATCACGGTGGGAGCGGCTCCGACCCCGACCACCAGCGGTACGGCGGCGACCGCCGCCCACCTCACCCTGCGCCGCTTACGCGTCCGGCGGGCCCGGTCGAGGGCGTGGGCGGGATCCATCGACGGCGGCGGGGTGCTGCGCACCATCACGTCGCGGAACGCCTCGTTGAGATCCTCTTCGTTCATCGAACCTTCTCCTCTTCCAGCAGACCGCGCAGCGCGGCCAGCCCGCGCGATGCCTGGCTCTTGACAGTTCCGGTCGAGCAGTCGAGCAGCTCGGCCGTCTGCTCCACGGACTGGTCCTCCCAGTACCGCAGCACCAGTACGGCGCGTTGCCTCGGCGGCACCTTCACCAGCGCCTCGAGCAACATGAGCCGTTCTTCGGTGGGGCCTGCCGACGCCGTCGGCGGGTCGGCCGGCGGGACGCCGACGGACTCGTACCGGAACCACCCCCGGCGCCGCTCGGACAGGAACGTCCGGATCAGTGTCTGCCTGGTGTAGTTGTCCATCGCGTCCTGCCGCTGGATCCGGCGCCACACCTGGTAGATCTTGGTGAACGTCTGCTGGACCAGGTCCTCCGCACGATGCCAGTCGCCGCACAGCAGGTACGCCGTACCACGCATGGCATCGGAACGAGCCGCGAAATACGCCTCGAACGCGGCGTCCCGATCACTCATCTGCCCTCCCCATCCTCGGTACCGGGTTAGACACGCCCCGAGCACCGAAGTTGGTTGCACGGCCCGATCCTTCGGTTGTCACCTGCTGCGGTCGGCCAGGAATGTCGACAAAGTCCATTCGGCTATGCGATCAACGCGTCCATCTGCGCCACGGCCTGCTGAAGTCCTTCGGCCATCCCGGTGGCCAGGAGTTGATCCATCTGCTCGCGGGTGTCGAATGCGGCGCGCAACTCCATCCGGGTGCCACCGGCGTACCGCGAGAGCTCGACGTGCACCGTGTTCGGTGGGAGGGCGTCGTCGATCCTGCCGTCGGCATCCGCGAAGTAGTCCACGAACTCCAGCGACTTCGGTGCGTCCACCGCGGTGAACCGCCAGGTGCCGTGAAACCTCTCGCCCTCCGGTCCGGTCATGTAGTAGAACACTCGGCCGCCAGGCGTCAGATCGTGGTCGATCATGGTGGCCGGATGCGTCGGCGGGCCCCACCATTTCTCCAGCTTCCGCGGGTCCGCCCACAAGTCCCAGACCTGCTCGGTCGACGCCTCGAAGTCGGCGACCAGGGTCAGGGTCAACGCGTCGAAGTCCTTGTCAACGCTCGTCACGCTCATGCTGCTCATCTCCTTCGCCGGACAGCAGATCCGACATTCGTTCGACTCGTGCACGCCAGGTGGACTCGAGTTGGTCGAGCGCGTCCCGGGCCTGCCGAACGGCGTCGATCCGGCTCCGCACGAGCTGTTCCCGCCCACGCCGTTCCTTCGACACCAGACCGGCGCGCTCCAGCACCGCGACGTGCTTCTGCACCGCGGCGAAGCTCATCGGGTACGCCGCGGCCAGGCGCGATACCGACGCCGCCTCGCCGAGACACCGTCGCACGATGTCCCGCCGCGTCGAATCCGCCAAGGCATGCAGCAACTCGTCCACATCTACAACCATTTGGTTGTACGTTAGATCGCGCCAACCACCCCGTCAAGGCGAGGACGCGCCGACCTGCGCGTTGTGCGGAGTAGTGTCGGGCTGGAGTCGAATCGGGAGACGACCGTGAACGAGACCCGGATGCCCGTTGCTTTTCTTGGCCATGGCAACCCGATGAACGCGCTGGAGACGAACCGTTACACGGAGGCTTGGCGGGTTTTCGGGGCGTCGGTGCCGCGGCCGCGCGCGATCCTGGTGATCTCCGCGCACTGGTACACCAATGCGACCGCGGTGACTGCAATGCCGCGTCCGCGGACCATCCACGACTTCTACGGATTCCCGCAAGAGTTGTTCGATGTGCAGTACCCGGCGCCCGGTGCGCCCGAGGTCGCGGAACTCGTGGCGGACGTCTGCAAGCCCCGGTGGGTGGGGCAGGACATCGACAGTTGGGGAATCGACCACGGCACCTGGTCGGTCCTCCTGCACGCCTTCCCGGACGCCTCCATCCCGGTCGTTCAGCTGTCTCTCAACGCGTTCAAGGACTTCGACCACCATCTCGAACTCGGCCGCAGGCTGAGTCCGCTGCGCGATGAGGGCGTTCTCATCGTCGGCAGTGGCAACATCGTCCACAATCTGCGCGCCGTCGATTACCGCAAGCCGGACTCGGGGTACGACTGGGCACTGCGTTTCGACGAGGCCGCACGCGAGCTGCTCGAGGCTTCACCCTCGGAGGTGGCAGCTCTCGACGCCCATCCTGACTTCGGTCACGCAGTTCCCACCCCGGATCACTTCCTGCCTTTGCTCTACGCGGCCGGGCTGGCCGACGACGAGCCGTTCGATCTGCTCGTCGACGGACATGCCGCCGGCTCGATCTCGATGGCGGCGTACACCCTCGGGCTGGACTGTGACGCGGCCGTCGGGCCGGATGCGGGCCCCGCGGCGCCACTGCCCGATGGCTTCCCCACGTCGGACAGCAACCTCTGAATCCGTGTGATCCGAGCCATAGGCCGGTCCCGGGAATGGATCTGTCGCCAATTACGCTACATTAGATGTATCGAAAAGCTTCAGTGGCCACGCGCGAGAAGGGGCATGGGTATGACGATCTCGAGCGGGATGGAGACAATCCTCTTGCTGCTGGTGGGCGCGACGGCGGTGTTCCTGATGGTCAGAGTTGCCGCGCGACGGTACCGAGACAAGCCGCAGGTCTGGCGCAGTCAGGCATTCCTGTCTGGTGTCAGTTCTTCACCACGGCCGGAGCCAGAAGGCCGACGGCGCGGTCCATCCAGCCCTTGCGCGGCGAGCCGAACCTGAGGACCTCTGCGAGGTAGGCGCCGACCAGTACGCCGAGGACCGTGTCAGGATCGATCGTCGGCTGCAGGCGCCCGGCTTTCATGTCGATGGTCATCAGGTGGGCGAGCGAGCTCAGTCGGGTGGCGAGTCGTGACCGTACAGCCGTCGAGAACTCGGGGTCGCTGTCGGCGATGATCGCCGCGGTGGCGCCCGGTCCGAGCCGGTTCTCCAGGATGTCGCTGATCTGGTCCATGACCCATCGCAACTTCTCGCCGACCGGAAGGTCGGGCGCCAGGGGTCCCGGGTCGATGAGGTGCTCCAGGATCGCGTGCAGCATCTCGTCCCGGCTGCGGTAGCGGCGATAGATCGTCGTCCGGGCGACACCGGAGCGGGCCGCGACGGAGTCGATGTTCACGGCGGCCGGTCCCTTCAGGCGGAGCAGTTCGCGCGCCGCCTCGAAGATGCGCTGGTCGGTCGACTCGAGCCGGGGCCGGCCGCGATTGCTCGTGGTGGGTGGCATGGGGTCCAGTCTGCCGGGAACAGAAGTACGGCGATATGCGCTACAGAGCATGTATCGAAAACGTTAGGAGGAGGTCACATGAGTACGTCGACGTTCGATGCGATCGACCTGGTCCTGCTGATCATCGTCGGGGTGGCAGCACCCTGATCTGCCTCGGAGGTATCGGGCTCGCCCATCGGGCGCAGGAGCGGGCCTCGGTCAGGACGCGCTCGAAGTGTACGAACCACGTCTGAGGAGGATCGCAATGGAGAAGATCGTTGTCGGCATCGACGGCAGCAAGGGTGCTCGACAGGCACTCGAATGGGCGGTCGCCGAGGCAAGAGCGCGTGGCGCCGGCCTTGTCGTCGTCCACGCCTGGCAGCAACCCACGGCGGCGCTGATGTCGCCGTATGCTCCGCTATTGGCCGATCCTGCGAGTCTCGTAGAGACGGCACACAAGACGATGACCGACAGCCTGGCGACGGTGGATCTCACCGGCCTGGCCCGCGAGCCCGAACGACAGATCGTCCAGGGTCCCGCCGCGCCCGCTCTGCTCGCAGCCGCGCGGGATGCGACGTTGCTGGTCGTCGGCTCGCGAGGGCGGGGCGGATTCGCCGGGCTGCTGCTCGGCTCAGTCAGCCAGCAGGTCGCCCACGAGTCCATTGTCCCGGTGGTCATCATCCCGCCGGCAGCCCGGTCCAACAGCCGGCCGGACGGCTGACAATGGCCACCGCACAGACTGTTGCCCTGCACAAGCGTCAGCTGTCGGAACACGAGCTGGCTGAACTGAAACTCAGGCTGCAGGAACACCGCATCTTCCGCCGGAATCAACTGCGCGACTTGCTTGCCTCGCGCAACTTGAATGAGCTCCAGGAGAGTTGCAACTCTGGTGGCCCTAAGCGTCGCTCTCGAGGCGAACACAGCAGTAGCCCGGGGTCGGTCGAAGGTGGGCTTGCAGGCCGGTGATGCCGAGGCCTGAGACGAGACCTTCGAGGAGGCAGAGGTTCATCTCGCAGACCAGATCGGTGTGCTGTCGGGCGAGAGTGTGGAACGGGCAGTTGCCGAGGACGATCGCGTCCTGCTGATTGCGCGGTTCGAAGCCTTGCTCCTCGAGCAGACGCATGAGTGCACGTGAGCTGGTCGGGGCGGATGTGTCGCCGACGGCGGCGGCAAGGTCGGTGCCGAACTGCCGGGCGCGACGGTCGAGGGCTGCCCGTGGCGTTTCGCCAGAGGCCTCGACGTCCTCGAGGGCAGTTGCGAGGAGGCTGCCGGCCAGGTCGTAGCGGCGTTCGGGCAGGGAGACGCCGATGTACTCGCTGGAGCGTCGGTACAGCTTCGAAGGTCGTCCTGCTCCCGGGCCGGTGCGGCCGGTGCGACGCTCGAAGACGACCTCGAGCAGCCCCTCCTCGGCCAGCCTGTCGAGGTGGAAGGCAGCCGTCGAGCGAGGGATCTCCAGCGCGGCGGCCGCCTCGTCCCGCGTCACCGGATCGGCCTGGCGTACGACGTGGTCGTACAGCAGGCGCCGCGTCGGTTCTTCCAACGCTGCGACCGCCGAGATCCGGGCGTCCCTGGAGTCGTTCACCCGACCCACTCTAAAGCCAAGTCCCATTGACGAAAACGATGGCTCCTTCTAAAGTCAAAATACGTCTATTTTAGAAGGAGTCGATCATGAGCACTGAGGGGCGCACAGCCCGCACCACTGGCCGTGAGTCGCTGTCGGATCCGGCGTACCAAGCCTTCCTGGCCCTGCGAACCGTCTTCACGGTGGCGCCGATCGTCTTCGGCCTGGACAAGTTCGCCAACCTGCTGACCGACTGGCCGAACTACCTGGCCCCCTGGATCAACGACATCGTCCCCGGCTCCGGCCAGGACGCGATGTACCTCGTCGGGGTGATCGAGATCGTCGCCGGCATCGCCGTCGCCGTCATCCCGCGCTACGGCGCCCTGCTCGTCGCGGCCTGGCTCGCGGGCATCATCCTCAACCTGCTGACCCTCTCAGGCTTCTACGACGTCGCCCTGCGAGACTTCGGCCTCCTGGTCGCCGCCGTCGCCCTGGCCCGTCTCGCCACTCGCTACGCGCCGGCCCGGCACGGTTCTTCGTCCACGACGAACTCCGGTACGTCGAGCACGAGGTAGACCCGGTCGACCGCGTCGGTGCGTCTTCTGCAGAAGTGCTGCCAGGACGGCTGCTTGGCTGTGCTCCGTGTCCTTGGTTGCGGTCAGCAACGTCACGCTCGACTTCGCGGCCAGGGCACGGGAACCGACGACGACCAGGCCGGCCGCGTCGGATGCGTCGATCAACGCCTGCGCGGGATGGCCGTGCACGACCTTCATCTCCAGATCGACGCGGGGATCGAGGACTCGCTTGCTTTCCATCGCCGCGGCGAACAGTTGCTCCTCGACCTGTTCGACGACGTGTGGCGGGACGCGCAGCGAGGACTGCTGCCGGGTCGGCGGTACGGCGTGGACGGTCAGGAGACCGACGCGCCGTCGTACTGCCTCGTGGTACGCGAACCGGATCGCCGCGGCGGAGACATCGGAGCCGTCGACGCCGACCACGATCCGGCCGGTCCCAAACGCCGGGAACGCCGTACCGTCGCGATGCGGACGGACGACGACGACCGGGCATCGGGCGTGCGCGGCCACGGCGGTGCTCACCGAGCCGACCAGCAAACCGCGGAAGCCGCCGATCCCGCGGCTGCCCAGAACCAGCAGTTCCGCGTCGTGTGCCTGGCTCAACAGTGTCGGCGCGGCTCCGGCGACGAACAGCTCACGAGTGATCTTGATGTCGGGTGCCAGGTAGCGCGCGGAGGACTCTGACTCGGCCAGGACCCAGTCGGCCACCGATCGGAGGTCGACGGTCAGATCCCTGATCGGGATCATGTCGGGTGCGCTGCTGAGGAGCGGCACAGTGAAGGTGTGGATGATGCGTAGCGGGCAGCGCCGGGCGGACGCCGTCATGGCGGCCCAGGCCAATGCGCCCTGTGCGGAGACCGAGCCGTCGACACCGACCACGACGGCGCGGCCGCGGGTGTGAGCAACAGTTGTCATCGTCATGTTCGCCGCTCCGCTCCGGTTCTGGATGTCCTGCGGTCTCGAATGTGCCGTTTCCGCGGCGCGACGGGTACGGCCGTGATCGGCGAACCTGTGACCAGCCTTATGGCCGACGTCCGGCAACGATGCTCTACTGGACGGCACCGCGCCCCGGCAACGGTTCCGCCGGGGGAAGGGAGCGAGATGAGCGGTTCCGGTGGAGTGCGATGGCCGGGGTCCGGCGCGGACAACAGCGCGGACGAGGCCTGGCTGACGGCGATCGCGGAGGCGGCCGCGGGCGACTCGCAGGCACCGCTGGAGCTGCTGGTCGAGTACCTCACGCTGCTCGCCGACGCCGCCATCTCCGGGCGGCGGCCGCGCGACCACGAGCTGGCGATCGTACGTGAACTCGGCCGGCGCGCCGCCGAACAGGGCATTCCGGCCGGGCGGGTCGTCGACCTGTACCTCTCGGCGGCCTGGCGGATGTGGCGCGACCTGCCCGACGTCGTGCCGTACCGCGACCGCGACACGGTGCGAGCCTCGGCCCAGACCGTATTGCGTGTCGTCGGTGAGGCGATCGCGGTCCTCGTCGACAGCTACCAGGTCGCGACCCAGCACCTGATCCGGCAGGAGGAGGCGCTGCGCCGCGAACTTGTCGACGACCTGCTGCGCGGCGACGCCGACGTATCCCGGATCGTCGAGCGTGCCGAGCCGTTCGGGCTCGATCTCGGCCGGCCCCACCAGGTGGTGCTCGCCGTTCCCGCAGACGGCCTGGCCGAGGGCGACACCGCGACCGCCATGCTCGAGCGTTTCATCCTCGACCGCTTCGGCGACCGCGAAGTCCTGGTCGCGACCAAGGACGGCCTTCTGGTCGTGCTCATTCCCGCGACGACCGCGACCACCGCGACCACGGCGATGACTGCCCCGCGGACCGGTACCAAGGGCGTCGGGGCGCCGATCCACGACGCGCTGGTCCGGCACCGGGCAGGGCGGGCGTGGCGGGTTGCGACCGGTCGCGCCTATCCAGGCGCCTATGGCATCGCCCGCTCGTACGAGGAGGCTCGTGAGGCGCTGACCCTCAGCGAACGGCTGCAGCTCGACGTGCCTGTGGTGGACGCGCGTGACATGCTCGTGTACCGGGTGCTGGTCCGTGACCAGGCAGCGATCGTCGATCTCATCAACGCCGTACTCGTCCCGCTGACCCGCGCGCGAGGAGGCGCTGAACCGTTGCTGCAGACCCTCGAGACCTACTTCGCGACCGGCGAAGTGGCCACCGAGGCTGCCCGGCGCCTCAACGTGTCGGTCCGCACCGTCACTTATCGGCTGGCCAAGGTCAGGGAGCTCACCGGCCAGGACCCAGGTGATCCGGCGCAGCGGTTCACCCTGCACATCGCCGTACTAGGCGCCCGGCTTCTCGATTGGCCCGCGAGCGACCTTCCTTCGAACGCCCCGCGCACATAGAACTCGATGCGGATCCGGTTGCCGGGCGTCGGCGACCTAGGCGGCTCCAGGTTCGCCGGTCGCTGCCGTACAGATTCCGGCCGGGGAGCGGCAGAGTCGTAGCTGCACGATCAGCTCGAATGCGGTCAGGAGGTCTCCTTGTGAACTTGTCATCCGCCGTCCTGCAGCAGGCCGTGGTCGAGGCGGGAAGGGTGAGTCCGCGATGAGGATCTACCGTGCCGGTTGGCTGGTCGTGTGCGGCAGCATCGGCGTACTCGGTCTGATCGTGGCGTTCACCTGGTCGCTGGCCGTGATCATGACGATCTTCGTGTGCGCGGTCCTCAGCGGTTGGGCCGTCGCGTTGGTTGCCCTGAACCCTGAAGACGGCACACGGCTTCCCCGAAACCTCCGGCGAATCGTTGCCCGCAGCGCCATCCTCACGGGTGCCGGAGTCGTCGCATTCATCGGTCTGGGTACTTTGCTCGGAGCTCCGGCCGCGGTGCTCCTGGTGGCGACAACGGCGGGCGGATCGCCGTACGTCACCACGCGCTGTGTTCACTGGCTCCGCGAGCATGGTCATCTTTCTGAATCCGCAGCGCTTCCTCCGCTACCGGATTCCGCTCAGCATCCTCGCGAGCCCGCCCCGCTGCGGATCACACCGGTCGATGCCGAGTGGCGGTTGGAACCCGCGGAGCTGGCGTCCCTCAGCAACGAGGCGCTCTGCCTGGCCTGGCGAGCCAGCTACTCGGCACTCCAGCGTGCCGAGTCACCGGCGCAACGACTGAGGGTCATCGAGGAGCGACGGGGCTATCTGGACGAGATCGAGCGCCGCAACGCTCCGGGGATGGCAGCCTGGTTTGCATCGGGCCCCAGGGCCGCGGGGGATCCCAGCAGGTTCGTTCTCGGGGGCAGCGCCACCAGCAGCGCCCGCATCGACTGGAACGATCTCCTCCACGACACAGACCAGTGAATCTGCTCCTGGCCAACGGAGCGGTCACAAGAGCCCGGGTCAGCGCGCATCGCGCCCTGGAGTCACGGTTCGAGGAGGCCGGCCCGGATGGCGTAGCGGGTGAGGTCGAGGCGGTCGCGGAGGCCGAGTTTCTGGAGCATGTTCGAGCGGTGGCGCTCGACGGTCTTGATGCTGATCGTCAGGATCTCGGCGATCTCCTTCGATGAGTTGCCCTCGGCCACCAGTTTGAGAACCTCCTCCTCGCGGGCGGTGAGGATCTGGGCGGGCAGATCGATGCCTTGCCGGACGCGGTCCAGGTAGCTGCGGACGAGTCTGGTGACAGCGCCCGCGTACAGGAACGGTTCGCCGCGCATCGCGGCGCGGCATGCCTCGATGAGATCACGGTCCAGGACGGACTTGAGTACATAGCCCGACGCTCCGGCCTTGAGAGCCTGGAAGAAGTACTGCTCGTTGTCGTACATCGTCAGCATCAGCACGCGCACGTCCGGCCGAACCGCCGCGAGTTCCCTGGCTGCTTGCAGCCCGGTCATGCGAGGCATCGCGATGTCGAGGATCGCCAGATCGATCGGCTGACTGCGGGCCACCGCGACCGCCTCGTGTCCGTCGGAGACCTCCGCCACGACCTTCAGATCGGGCTCGGCGTCCAGGATCAGGCGTACACCGCGGCGTACCAGCGCGTGGTCGTCGGCCAGCAGGATCCGTGTCGGTTCCGGTGTCACGCTGCGCCTCCAGGCCTGGGCACCGTCAGTGTGACCTCGGTGCCTCCTGACTGTCCGCCGGCGATCACGAGGTTCGCGCCGATGAGCAGCGCCCGCTCACGCATCCCGCGTATTCCGGCGCCCTCGTGCGCGAAGCCGATTCCACGGCCGTCGTCCTTGATCCGCAGTACGACGTGACCGTCGCGCGTGTCCAAGGTCAGAGCGACCGTGGACGCGGCGGCGTGCCGGGCGACGTTGGTGAGACCTTCCTGCGTGACGCGATAGAGCACGAGCTCCGTCTGGTCGTCCATCGCCGGCAGGTTGTTGCCGAAGTGGTGCGTGATCCGCAGGCCGGTGTGGTCGGAGATCTCTGTCGCCAAAGCCGTCAGCGCACTGACCAGGCCGAGATCGTCCAAAACGCCGGGCCGCAGCCGGCGCGCCAGGCGACGTACCTCGTCGAGGCTTTCACGGGTGGTTTCCTGTGCCTGGGTGAGCTCGTCCCGCAGGGCTTGGTCGTCCGCAAGATCAGCAGCCCGCTTCAGGTCGAGGAGCACGGCGGTCATGCTCTGCCCGACTTCGTCGTGCAGTTCGCGGGCCACCCTTCGGCGCTCGGACTCCTGGGCGGACAACGCCCGCGCGGCACTCGTCGCCCGTTCGGCCTCCAGACGATCGAGCATGGCGTTGAAGGCGCGAAGGAGGTTGGCGACCCCGCCATGGCCGTGGACCGCCAACCGGTCCTCCGGACGCAGCAGGTCGACCGTCGACATCTGACGGCTCAGACGCACGAGCGGCGCGAGGCCGATGCGCAGCAGGGCCGCATTCGCGACGAGCATCACGACCAGTCCGCCGATCAGGACGACGGCTTCGGTGAAGAGCACCGGGACCGACACGGTCACGGGAGCCCACAGCAGCAACGCCGTAGCCGCCCCGAGAACCACGGCATTGAGGGCGAAGATCCGCCAGAACAACGACATCGCCGGCATCCCTTCCTCGAGTGCGACACCGTCCATTGTCCCGGGTGTCGCCGATCGGTGCGCCGAGTACGTCTCGTCGAAGGTGCGATGTACCGCCGTCCTGCCCACCTCTCCAGCATGGGCGGCGTATCCGGACGTGTCCATCGGGACTGACCCCCATGTGTGCGCGGTCCGCGAAAGATGGGTGCTGGTCCCGATTGGCCGGCGACGTTCCACGGGCGACTCTGGGGCCATGACGACACACCGGATCACCACCCGGGCGGAGGATGCCGACGAGCGTCGGATGCACGAGCCTCTGCGCCGGTTGCAGCGGGAGCGCAACACCCGGCTGGCACAGCTCACGGCCATGGAGGCCGACCGGCCGAACGCCAACGAGGAACTGATGACGGCGCAGACGAAGGCGATCCGCCTGGTCCTCGGCGAGATCGACGCCGCGGTGGAGCGTGCCAAGAACGGCTCGTACGGAGACTGTCAGGACTGCAAGGTCCGGATCCCGGTCGAACGACTCGAGATCCTGCCGTACGTGCGGTACTGCGTGCGCTGCCAGCAGCTCGCCCTCGATGCGGGCAGCTGAGAGGAAACGAGCGCAATGGCGGGACGAGTCGCATCAGTTGTCAACGCCGGAATTGCCGGACGTGACCTTGCGGTGCTGCGGTCGAGCCTGCTCGAACAGCGTGCGTTTCGCCGCGAGCAGTTGCGGCGGATCCGCCAGGCGCCGCCTCCCGGAAGTCCGGCGCGACTCCGCTCCGCATTGGTCGAGGTGCAGGATTGCCTTGCCGCGGGAGCGAGGATCGTTCTGGCTGATGTCGAGGCGGCACTCGCCCGGATGGAGACCGGGCACTACGGACGGTGCTGCCACTGCCGCGAAGCCGTTGGCCTCGCGCGTTTGCGCATCTGCCCGCAGACGTTGTACTGCGCAGAATGCCACCGCCTGCGGGAACAGGGATGATGCGAGCCGAGCGGACGACGAGCATGATGCGACGCCGAGGCTCGGGGTCGGGCGGACCACCGCTCTACGGCGTCGCGGTGGACCTCGGCAGCGCCCGCGTGAAGCTGTGGGCCCCGGACCGGCGCGGCCCGGTCGAGGTGCGGACGGCCGAGGGCGACCGGACCGTGCTCGTACGTCGTGGCGCGATCGTCGACGTGGCGGCGATCGCGTCCTTGCTCGACGGCTTGGTCCCGGTCCGCGCCCACCGGGACTCCGTCGTCATGGTGACGACACCGGTCGGTAGCGGCGACGCCCATCGCCGCGATCTGCTCGAGATCCTCGGTCCGCGGCGCTTGCTGACCATCGATGGTGTGAAAGCGGCCGCGCTCGGCGCACGAGCCGATCTCACCAGGGCGCTGCTGGTCGTCGACATGGGAGCACAGCTGACGGAGGTGGCTCTCATCGAGGCGGGCCAGGTCAGCCGGGGACACCGTACGGCGTTGGGGCTCGACGATCTGGGATCCGGCGTGTCACCCGCGGATCTGGTCCGGGCGATCGCGACCGCGACGATCCCGATGCTCGACGACGACTGCGGACCACAGGTGGTCGACGCCCTCGACCGCGGGATCCTGCTCACCGGCGGCGGCGCCCTTCGTCCCGAGCTCATCTACAAACTCGCACAACAGCTCGGCGCGAAGGTCAGACCCGCACCGGCGCCGATCACCGCCGCCGTCCGCGGCGCCGTCCTCGCGCTGCAAGCGACCTGCCGTCACCCCGGCTCGATGAACCGGTGAGACGACCCCGGTCCAGGCGAACGCGAACAGGACCTCAGGCGGGTCGGAACGGGACCTAAGGTCCTGGGGACGGGGTGGTGGACCGACCTAGCCTCAACGGTATGTGCGAACACTGTGGCTGCCGTGAGATCGAACCGATCGCCCGATTGATGGACGAGCACATGGAGATGCTGGAGCTGTCGGGGCAGATCAGGCGCTCGCTGCTGGCCGGCGACCGGACGACCGCAGAGGGGGCGCTCGCCGTGCTCGGTGCGCGGCTCGTCCCGCATGCGCGGCGCGAGGAGCGTGGTGTGTTCGCGGCGCTCGAGGAGCAGGGCGACTTCGCCGACGAGGTACGACGGCTCGAGGCCGACGACCGCGCCTTCGACGAGATCTTCGACCAACTCGACGCCGCCGCGCCGGACTTCGAGCAGCGCGTCAAAGCTCTGCTCGCCGACCTCTCGCTGCACATCGACCGCGAGAACCTCGGGATCTTCCCGGTCAGCGTCGTCACGCTCGGCGCGGAGGGCTGGGAGACAGTCGAGCGCGCCCACGCCGAGAACGACGAAACACCGACGCCGGCGCACTGAAACCGGGTCGAGCGGCCTCGGCCCGGTTTCGGTGTCTACCGCGGCTGGTCAGTGGGCTTGAATGCGAGACGCCACACATCGGGGCCCTGGGCGACGTACTCCACCGAGAATCTCCCGGGCGCGCGCTGTTCGAGTTGGGCGAGCAGCGGCAGCGGGTCGTGTGACGCGGTCAGGACGAGGCAACTTCCGGGGCGGAGGGCGTCGAGGGCGCCGAAGATCGCCCCGTGCCGAACGGCGTGCGGAATGGCGCTGCTGTCGAGCTCCAGAACTGGACCGTCCCCGTCACCGCAGGCGCAAGCGTGGTTGCTCTCGTCTGCCGGTGCGTTGGGGCCCGGGTGCGAATGAGCCTCCTCGCCGATCAGTTCGTGCATCCCCGCGAGCAGCTGCGCGACCGACACGTCCGGAGCCGCCAGCAGGATCGGGAGGACTTGCTCGTTCTCCTTGGCCAGGTGCGCACCGAACAACACGCTGAGCGCACGGGCCAGTTCGGCGGCTCTGAGGGCGTCTGTGGTGGTGGCCAAGGTATCGACCAGGCCGACGATCACCTGGTGCTCGGCCACCATCGCTTCGACGAGAAGACGCAGGTCTTCGCGTTGGGCTGCCTCGGCGTACAGGGTTCGTTCCTCGGCCAGCGCATGCGGCACCAGCTCGGTGCGGCACCACTCGACCAGGCCGGCGCGAGCCGAGTCGGCAGCCTGCCACCGGCGGCCGGCCGCGGCTGCGGACAGCGCCTCCACCTGTCGCACGAGCGCGCCGGCCAACTCGGAGTGATGCCGCTCGACGGCTTCGGCGGCGTGCACCTCTGCCTCGCTCGACGCGATGGTCACGTCGTTCATGTTCGACCTCCTCAAGCCCCACTGACTATCGAATTTATACTATAGTTAGCTCCGTGGAAAATAGGCAGCCTTCTGATTCCGAGTGGGGCCCGCGCAGCGCCGCGCGGTCGCCCCGGCGGGTGTCGCCGGCGCGGGCCGCCGTGCTCGACCTGCTGAAGGGTCAGACCGAACCGCTCAGCCAGGCGGCGCTGGTCGAGGTGAGCGGACTGCACGCAAACACCGTTCGGGAGCACCTCGACGGCCTGCGCAGGCGAGGCCTGGTCCGTCGGCTGCGCGCGGAATCGTCGGGCCGCGGGCGACCGGCGTGGCTGTACGAGGCGACCGACAACGAGTCCACGGCTTCGGAGTACGGCGGATTGGCCGCAGCGCTCGCGGCAGCCATCGCCCGTACCAGCGAACGGCCCGCAGAGATCGCGGCGGCGGCAGGCGAGGAGTGGGGCCACGAGTTGGCCAGGGATCGTGGTGCCGCGCCGGCTGTGCCGACGACAGCGCGCCGGCATGTGATCGGCCTGCTGGACGAGCTCGGTTTCGAGCCCGAAGGCGGCGGCGCCCCGGACCAGGTTCGGCTCACCGAATGCCCGCTGCTCGAGGCCGCCCACCGTTATCCCGAGGTGGTGTGCGCGGTGCACCTGGGCATCGTGCGCGGCGCCCTCGAGGAGTACGGCGCCGATCCCACCGGCGCCCGGCTGGTGCCGTTCGCCGAGCCCGGTGCGTGCAGGCTCGTGGTACCGCCAGTCGAGGGCCCGGGCGCATGAACCGGCGCTCCGGCCGCGGGTTCTGGCCGTTGCGCGACCTTCCCGTGGTCTTCTGGCTGTTCGCCACGGTGGTCGTTGCGTTGCTGCATCCGATGGTGCCGGCGCCGCGGTGGCTGCTCATCCACCTGGTGCTGCTCGGCGCGGTCAGCCACTCGATCCTCGTGTGGAGTCGTCATTTCGCCGACGCGTTGCTGCGCGCGCCGACCGGACCGGTCGAGCGCCGAGAGCAGAGCCTGAGGCTGTTGCTCTTGAATGTCGGTGTTCTCTGCGTCGTCACGGGGGTCGTGGCCGACCACTGGTTCGTCACGGTGGCCGGGGCCGCCGCCGTGATCGTGGCCGTCGGATGGCACGGAACGCGCCTGGTGATGCAGTTGCGTACGGCGCTGCCGGGGCGGTTCGCGGTGACGGTTCGGTACTACGTCGCGGCCGCGGCGTTGCTGCCTGTCGGCGTCACGATCGGTGTCGTGCTGGCGAGAGTGCAGGCCGATCCGTGGCACGGGCGATTGCTGGTCGCGCATGCGTCGATCAACCTGTTGGGCTGGATCGGGCTGACTGCCCTCGGCACGCTGGTGACGTTGTGGCCGACGATCTTGCGGACGAGGATCGCGTCAGGCGCCGAGAGCTCCGCGCGTCGCGCACTCCCGATGCTGTTGGTCGCTGTGCTGTCGGCGGCTGCTGGTGCATTGATCGATGCGCGGCTGCTCACGATCGCCGGTTATCTGCTGTACCTCGCAGGCGTGGGCCTGCTGGCGAGAGCATTCGTGACGGCGGCTCGCTCGCGTCCACCGCGAGACTTCTCGGCGTACTCCGTGGTCGCGGCGCTCGTCTGGTTCGTCGGTTGCCTGGCGGCCCTCGTTGTCGCGTTGAGTACGGCGAGCACCTGGAGCCAGGTCGACGCGCGCTTCACCTGGTTCACGCCGTTGTTCGCGGCCGGGTTCGGCGCACAGCTGCTGATCGGGGCCCTCGCGTACTTGATTCCGGTGGCCCTGGGCGGTGGTCCGAGCGCGGTTCGGGCGGCGAGCGTGATGCTCGATCGCGCGGGTGGACTGCGGGCGGTCGCGGCGAACGGTGCTCTTGTCGTCTGTGCGTTCCCGGTTCCGGCAGCTGTCCGGGTGATGTGTGCCGGTGTCGTGCTGGCGGCCTTCGCGTCGTTTCTTCCGCTGCTCGTGCTCGCCATCCGGGCCTCCCGCAGGGTCAAGCGTGGCGGCGCGGGACCGAGACCGGTGCCAGATCGTCCGAACCGCCTGCGACGGGCAAGCGTCATGGGATTGGCCGTCGTGATGACTGCCGTGGCTGCCGGAGTGATCGTCGGCCAGGTCGACGCCGGCGCGTTTCGTGGGGAATCGGCGGCGGCCGGTGTGGCAGCTACCGGCCGGACCACGGTCGCCAAGGTCACGGCGTCCGACATGCGATTCCATCCGGCCACCATCAGTGTTCCGGCAGGCGACCGTCTCGTCATCGAACTCACCAACGCCGACACCGAGGACGTCCACGACCTTGTCCTCGACAACGGCCAGGACAGCGGGCGACTTCGGCCGGGAGCCTCCGCGCGCATGGACGTCGGCACAGTCGGTCGTGACGTCGCCGGCTGGTGCTCGGTGATCGGCCACCGGCAGATGGGTATGACGCTGTCGATCGTCGCCGTTGGCGGCGAATCTGCGGCGGCGTCCGGTGACGCTACTGCCCATCACCACTCCGCCGTCGATCTCGCCAAGTCGCCCGCTGCCGGGTTCACTGCCTACGACCCACACCTTCCTGCACTCGAGCCGGGCCGCGTCCACCGCCGTACCTTGCACATCCGCGAGGTTGAACGTGAGGTCGCGCCGGGCGTGACGCAGAAGCTCTGGACGTACGACGGTTCGGTGCCAGGACCGACCCTGCACGGCCGGGTCGGAGACCAGTTCGAGATCACCATGGTCAACGAGTCCGAGATGGGTCACTCGATCGACTTCCACGCCGGATCGCGCGCTCCTGACCAGGTGATGCGGACCATTCCACCCGGGGGCCGCCTGGTCTACCGATTCACCGCCACCCGCGCGGGTATCTGGATGTACCACTGCTCCACGATGCCGATGTCCGCCCACATCGCCAACGGGCTGTTCGGCGCGGTCGTCATCGACCCGCCAGATCTCGCGCCGGTCGACCAGAGCTACGTGCTGCTGCAATCCGAGCTCTATCTCGGCGCCGACGGCGGTGAGGTCGACACGGACAAACTCCTGGCCGAACGTCCCGACCTCGTGGTCTTCAACGGATATGCCAACCAGTACGACCAGCAGCCGCTTCGGGCGCGGGTAGGTGAACGTGTCCGGGTGTGGGTGCTCGACGCCGGTCCCAATCGCACCACCGCGTTCCACGTGGTCGGCAGCCAATTCGACACCACGTACCTCGAGGGTGCCTGGACCCTGCGCAACACCGCGACGGGCGGCAGCCAGTCGCTTGCGCTGGCCCCCAGCCAGGGCGGTTTCGTCGAACTGACCTTCACCGAACCGGGCCGCTATCCCTTCGTCTCCCACCAGATGATCGACGCCGAACGCGGCGCCCACGGCACCTTCGCCGTCACCCGCTGAGCGAGAGAAGATGATCGGATCGTTTCCTGCGGAGGGGGTCGTCGTAGAGATGAGTGAGCGCGTGATCCGGATCGAGCCGTACGATCCTGCTTGGCGAGAACGCTTCGGTGAGCTTGGGGTGCCCGGGAAACGGCGAGCGGACGAAACGGTACTTCCGGGAATCACCGGGCCAGCGGCGTACGCACATTCATGTCCGCAAAGCCGGCAGCTTCTCCGAGCAGTTCCCGTTGTTGCTGCGGGACTACTTGCGCGAGCATCCTGAAGAGCTCACCCAGTACGAGCAACTGAAACGCGGGCTGGCCGAAAGGTATGGAGGCGACCGTGCCGGCTACGCCGACGCGAAGGTGCCCTGGTTCTGGCAGACGATTCGGCGCGCGGACGCCTGGGCCCAGCGAACTGGCTGGGAGGTCGGCCCGAGCGACGCCTGAGCGTACCTACTGAGCTGTGCCTCGGCGGGACGAGCTGACCGCGACGATGCCGAAGGTCATTGCGGCGAGGCCCAGCACGCCGATGACCGCGGCGACGATCAGGAACCCTCTCAGCATCGCGCTGAACGCCTCGCCGTCGCCACCGCCCCCGAGGAGAAACAGGCCGAACGGGAGCACCAGGACGAGCAGCGCCAAGCCCAGCAGAACCACCCCAGCGACCACCCCCGCGACACCGCCCCGCCGACGCGCCTCGGACGCTCCTGATTGTTGCCTCGGGCCAACGTTCCACGCACTCATGGACCCTGACAATAGCCGAACCCATTGGAGCGGGCAGCCGGGTCTGCTGCGGGCTCGGGGCCGGTTTGGGCGGTTGATGGGTGTTGCGCCGCTGACCGAGCAGGGGATGGCTTGGTACCGGGGTGCGTTGGCGGAGATCGCGGTTGGGCCGGCCAGCGGGTCTGGGTCATGGATCGCCATGTCATGGTTGCCGGGCACCGCTGTGATCACGTCCGGAACAGCGAGTTCGAGGCGAGCCGGGTGGCCGAGCTGCTCGGCGAGATTCTCGGGTGGCCGCCGGTCCGAGGGGTTGTCGCGGTGCTGGATCCGGAACGGTTGGTCGTCAAGCAACGGCCTCCGGGCGTTGAGGTGCTGGAGGCTCGGAAGCTGGTGCGCTGGCTGAAGAAGCGGAAGGAGTTCCTCGATCCGGGGCAGGTGGCGCAGATCGAGTCGATCATCAGACTCCGAACGACCTGGCAACAGGGGCCGGAAACCCTGATGGACCTGGATTGGCGCGAGGAGTTCGAGCAACTCCGGCGCACGGTGACTCACGCCAGACGACGACGGATGGCTTGGGTGATCGGCGGGCTGTGCGTGCTTGTCGTCGGGGCATTGCTGATGTTGGTGTGAACGGAGGATCCGTTCGCTGTAATTGTGTGGACAGTGGACTAGACGAGTGCGATGGTGGCGAGAGTTGTCGCGCCGGCGGGTTCTTTGTTGTGGCTGGGGTCTTCTGTGCTGAGCGAAAGGAGTTTCTGCGATGAGTTGTTCCAGGCAACAAGCTTCCGTTTCCATCGCTCAGCGCGCGTTCGAAGGACGCGCCGGATTCACAGGAGTTGGTACCTACGTTCACCCCAGTCGGGCGGGTTGTCGGAGTCGCGGCCGGTACGGCGCTGCTGACGACCGCTTGTGCATCGTCGTCTGACAACGAACCGCACACCTACACCAGCGGTGACCAGCGCCGCTATGCCGCGAGTCCTGATCCGTTTCCGGGACGAGCTGTCGGTGTGCCTGACACCGTCGTTCACATTCCTGCGGAAGAGACCGTTCTGACGATCCGGTCGGGGGCCGGAGACAGCCGGGCCCCGGTCGCTCTCCCCGCAGCTCCGGAGCTCGTGCTGTACGCGCGGTGCAGCGGAGGTCGAGTCGGGCTCAAAGGAGAGTTCGGCGCGGACGTACAGATTCCTTGCGGGCTGGTGCAGATCCGCCAGCAGGTCGTGGGCGGTGACCTGATCAGCGTGGTCGGTGATCCGTCGGCGCGCTGGACCTTCGTGGTGACGCGCCGGCACGGATGACCGAGGGCTCAGCGGACGGCCAGTTTCGTCAGGGTGCTGATGTGGGCTTCTACCGCGGGTGTCAGCTGGGTCAGGGCGAATGTGGTCGGCCACATGGTGTCCTGGTCGAGGTTGGCCTGGTCGCTGAAGCCGAGGGTCGCGTAGCGGGCCTTGAACTTCTCGGCGCTCTGGAAGTAGCAGACGATCTTGCCGTCGAGCGCGTACGCGGGCATCCCGTACCAGAGCTTCGGCGCGAGGGCCGGAGCGCTGGACGTGATGACGGCGTGGACGCGTTCGGCGAGGAAGCGATCCGAGTCCTGCATCTCGGCGATCTTCGCGAGGACGTCCCGGACCGCTTCGGCGGCCTTGTCCGCGCGGGAGCTGCGGCGTGCCGCGCTCTTCTGCTCCCGGGCGTGATCCTTCATCGCGGCCCGCTCTTCGGCCGTGAATCCCTCGTACTTACCGGTGGTGACGCTGCTCATGGCGGAGTTCTCCTTCGTGGCTGCTGTGCGGGTCAGGCGGTCGCGGTTTCCCAGACGAACTGGTCGGGGTCGGTGAGGGGACCGGCCGCACCGCTGAGCACGATGCGGTGCGATCCGGTGCCCTCCTGGGCGAGGCCGGCGTCCTTGGCGAGCGCGCGCCGCGGGTAGAGCGCGAGCGTGACGGCCGACGACGGGGTGTCGAACTCGACGTACTTCCCGCCGAAGCTCTTCGCCACCGCCAGGCCCTTGCCGACGTAGAATCGCTTGCTGGCCTTGACGTCGGCCACGCCGAGCAGGAGTGCGACCTGGTCGATGGTGCGGGAGGCCGGGGCGGTGTCCTTCTTCTGCGAGGTCGCGACCTTGATGACGGTGCCGTCCGGGGCCTGGATGATGCCGCCGTACCCCCAGAAGCTCTTCGTGGCCGGCTTCAGGACCGTCGCGCCGGCGCCGACGGCGGCGTCGATGATCGCGTCGACGTTGCCCGGCTGGGACGCCACAGGCGACAGAGCGAAACCGCGGAAGCCGGTGGTCGGCGCGTCCGTGCCCCGGACGCTCACGTAGCTGTCCAGGCCGGCGGCCCGGTAGAAGGCCTCGGCGGCGGTCGGGTCGGACACTTCCAGGATGACGGAGTCGAAGGTGGTCATGGCAGATCCTTTGTGATCGAGAAACGGGATGAGTTGTCGTGCTCGCGAGCGTGGCGCTCAGCGGTCCTGCAGGAGCCCGAGGACGTTGCCGTCAGGGTCGATGACGGTGGCCACCAGCCGGCCGGCGCCGACCTCGTGCGCGGCCTCCTTCACGGTGGCCCCGGCCGCGGTCAGGTCGGCAAGCTTCGCCTCGATGTCAGGCACGTGCCAGTAGGCCACCGGCGAGACCATGCCCTGCGGTCCGCCGCCCGGAACCAGGCCGATGTGCTGGCCCTCGGCCTCGAAGCCGACGTAGTACTGCGAGTCGGTCTGCGGCGGCATGCCGAGCAGAGCCGCGTAGACGGCCTTGGCCTTGGCCAGGTCGGTCACGGGGTGCAGCACGGTCTTGATGCCGTGGGTGGAAGCGCTGGTCACGGTCACTCCTCTGGTCGTGGGTCCCATCGACCCGCTGTCGTGGTCACAGTCTTTCCGCCGGCCCCGCCGCACCACATCCGTGCTGAGCACGGATCCCCACCACGGATCACGGGCACGGATCACGGGCACGGATCACGGGCACGGATCACGGGCACGGATCAGGGCACGGTGGCACCGATGAGGCAAGATGGGGCGGTGACAGCAACGGTGGACATCTCGCTTCGGGAAGCCGAGGTACTGGAACTGGTCGGCGCCCGGCTCAGCAACGCCGAGATCGCGGCCAAGCTGTACATCTCGGTGCGCACCGTGGAGAGCCACGTTTCCTCACTGCTGCGCAAGCTGGACGTGCCGGACCGCCGTGCCCTCGCCCAGCGGGCCCCCGAGCCGGCCGGTGACGACGCTCCAGTCCAGCCGGTACCGGTGCTGCCGGCCCCGTTGACGCCCTTCGTCGGCCGGGTCACCGAGCAGGCCGAGCTGGCAGAGCTGCTCGAGAGTCACCGGGAGGTGACCGCGGTCGGGCCGGGCGGGGTGGGCAAGACGCGGCTCGCCCTGTCGGTGGCCGCCGAAACATCCGGCCGGTACGGCGACGGAGTGTGGTTCGTCGACCTCGTTCCAGTCACGGATCCGGGCATGATCGCGACGGCGGTCGCCGGTGCCCTCGGCCTCGGGGAGCAGCCCGGCCGTGACATGACGGAGTCGGTGATTGCCGCGCTGGCCGATCGGCAGTCCTTGCTGGTGCTGGACAACTGCGAGCAAGCCCTCGACGGAGTGGCGCTGTTCGTCGAGCGGCTGCTGGCGTCCTGCCCTCGCGTGACGGTGCTGGCGACGAGCCGGGCCCGGTTGATGGTGCCGTTCGAGCGGGTGTACCAGGTCCCGCCGCTGTCGCTGCCCGTCGACGGTCAGTCGGACGCGGTCGCGCTGTTCCTGGCCCGGGCCGCAGCGGCCGGCTCGCCGCTGGATCCGACGGCGCGTGACCAGATCGTCTCCATCTGCGAGCGATTGGACGGTATGGCGCTCGCCATCGAGCTGGCCGCTGCGCGGTACCACTCGCTCGGGCTCGACGGCGTCACCGCTGCCTTGTCCCACCCGCTCCGGATGCTCACCGGCGGCTTCCGTGCCGACGAACGGCACCGTTCGGTGCGAGCCGCACTGGACTGGAGCCATGCCCTGCTGGACCCGACCGACAAAGCATTGCTGCGCCGGGTGTCGGTCTTCATGTCGCCGTTCACGGCCGCGGCGGCGGCGAAGGTGACCGGGACCGAGGAGTTCCTGGTCGCCGAGGGTCTCGCCCGGCTGGCCGAGCAGAGCCTGCTGGTGGTCACGACGTCCCCAGGCGGTACGGCGTACCGCGCGCTGGAGACGATCCGCGAGTACGCGACCGAGCAGCTGGTCGAGGCCGGCGAACTGGTCGACACGCGATCCCGGCACCTTCGCTGGTGCCTGGCACAGGCCACCGAGCTGGAGGTCGTCCGGCCGGAGTGGCGGGCCGGGTTCGACGCGATTGCCGACGATCTTCGCGCCGCGCTGGCGTGGGCGGCGCAGGAACCGGAGCAGCGCACCGACGCCTATCGGGTCGCCGGCACGCTGGCCGAGCTGACCTTCACCCGCAACCTGATCGGCGAATCCCAGCAACGCTACGAGCAGGCAGCGGCACTCGCCGAGGACCCGGAGTCGGCTGCATCGGCACTGCGCCAGGCCGCGGCGGTCGCTGGTTGCCGAATGCGCGGCGACGACGTGTACCGCCTGTGCGCCGAGGCCGCGGAAGCCGCCTCGAGGGCGGGTGACAGCGCGGGCGCCGCCCAGGATCTCGCGGCGATCGCCACGACCGCGTACCGGTTCTCGACCAAGTTCGTACGGAAGCTGTCCGTGGAGGAGACGGACTCGCTCGTCGCCCGTGCACGGGACCTGGCCGGCGACGATCCTGCGGCGCGGGCCACGGTAGCGGTGGCCGAGGCCGGCCAGCTGCTCAACAGCGCGATCAGCACTGCCCAAGGCCACCCCGGTGCGTCCGTCACGGACACGGTCGCCCGCGCCGAGCGAGCGGTGGACCTGACGCATCGGACAGGCGATCCGCTCGACGAGTCCGTCGCGCTGGATGTCCTGACCGGTGCCCTGAGCTGGGCAGGTGACCCGTTCGCCGCCGCTTCGACGACCCAGCGCCGGATCACGTTGCTGTCGTCCATGCCGAAGACTCCGGCCGCCACCCACGAGCTGCTCGAGGCGCTCGCCGAAGCGGCTGAAGCCAGTCTGGGTACCGGCGACCTGGCGGCGGCTCGCCGGTGGGCAGGACAACTCGCCGACCATCCACTGCTCGCCGAGGTCGGCCACCGCGCCACCAGCTGGCTTCTGGTCGCGGACGCGTTCGCGGGCAACGTCGAGCAACTGCTCAACGGGAGCTTTCGCTTCCTCGACGCGTGGCGACGTGCCGGTCGCCCCGCGCGGTCGTCTCTCGGCCCGGCCGTCGCCGCTGTGGCGATGACGCATGGCCTCCGTGGCGACGACGACGCGCGGCAGGAATGGAACCAGGTACTGGATGAGCTCGGCCCGCTGCCCGAGCACGCGCACGGCTACGGGGCGGTCTTCGACACCATGCTCCTGCTGCACCACGGGCAACTGCCGGAGGCGCTGGAGCGGATGTCTCCCGCGCCGCAGGAAGTATGGAAGTGGGTGACCTGGATCTGGCACCACTGGTACGTCGCGCTGCGTGCCGAGGTCGCTGTCCTGGCCGGGACGCCCGACGCCCGCGACCGTCTGGCTGAGGCTCGGACCATTGTGACCGGCAACCCGGTCGCCGGGGCCATGGTGGCGCGAGCCGCAGCCCTTCTCGACGGCGAGCAGGAGGCTCTGCTCGCCGCCGCAGACGCGTTCGACGTTTCCGGCTGCCGCTACCAGGCCGCACGCACTCTGGTGCTGGCAGGCGGCGAGCACGCTGAGCGCGGGGCCGCGGTACTCGCTTCACTCGGCCTCGCGCCGATGAGCTCGACCGGCGCGTAGCCGGGCCGGGAGCCTGGGGGAGGGTCTGTCTCAGCCGGACGCGAAGTCGACGTACGGCGCGAACAGCTGCCCGACATGGCCCGGCGGGTCGAAGAGTCCGAGCGTCCGGAGCAAGGTGTGCGCCATTACGACATGGCCGGCGCCGTTCGGGTGACAGCCCTCGCTGATCCACGCCTCCATCACGTCGGCCCGCTGGGCTCGTGCCCAGACCTGGTGATGATCGACAAGCGTGGCTCCACGGGCAACAGCCAGGTCACGGATGTCTGAGGCATAGCCGGCGAGGTTGTTCGCGAGGCCGTCCTTGGTCGTCGGCAACGCGCCGTTGGGGGTCTGCAGTACGACGTGAGCACCGGTCGCGGAGACCCGGTCGATCAGTTCGCGATACGTGGCGCGGAACTGTTCGCGTCCCGCGTCACCTGCTCTGCAGTCGTTCAGGCCGAGACCGATCACGACGATGTCCGGGCTCCATCGCAGGACGGCCGCATCCAGTGCCGCGGCGAGGTCGCCCACGGTCCAGCCGCTGACCGCGGTGTTCAGCACCGTGTCGGAGATCCTGCCCAACTCGTAGCGGATCCGCTCGGCGAACAGTTCCGTGTAGTCTCGGCGGCCGTAGGTGTGCTGGTCTCCGGCGGTGACGCTGTCCCCGGTGAACAGCCACGTCAGTTGCCCGTCAGCCAGCAGCCGGGCGATCGGCGTACGGCGTCGGTCGGTCATCCCTTGGCCCCTGTCGTCGCGACGCCTTCGACGACATGTCGCTGCAGGAGCGCGAAGACCGCGATCATCGGCAGCGTCGCCATCACCGCGCCGGCCATCAGGACCGGGAAGTCGGTGAGGTACTGCCCCTTGAGCGAGGCCAGGCCGGCGGACAAGGTCATCTGCTGCGGATCGGTGTTCACCACCAGCGGCCAGAGCAGATCGTTCCAGGACCACAACAGCGTCAGGACGCCGAGTGCGATCAGCCCGGGCCGCGCGAGCGGCAGGTAGATGAGCCAGTACTTCTGCAGCGGGTTACAGCCGTCGAGTTCGGCGGCTTCGTCCAGTTCCGCAGGCAGTCCGAGGAAGAACTGCCGGAGCATGAAGGTGCCGAAGGCACTGAAAATGCCCGGCAGGATCAATGCCTGCAGCGTGTTGAGCCACCCCAGCTCTTGCATGATGCGGTACTGCGGAATGATGAACAGCTGGCTCGGGACCATGAGTACCGAGAGGAAGAGCCCGAACAGGACGCGTCGCCCGGGAAAGTCCAGCCGGGCGAAGGCGTACGCCGCGACCGAGCACAGCAGGAGCTGGCCTGCCACCCGGCCGACGGACACGACGACGGTGTTCGCGAACTGCCGGGCGAATGGCGCGTTCTCGAACACGGTCGCGAAGTTGTGCCAGTTCGCGTGCTCCGGCACCAGAACCGGCGGGGCCTGGACGGACTCTCCGAGGGTCTTGAACGCGGTCGAGATCTCCCAGGCGAACGGAATCATGGCGAGCAGCGCACCCAGCACGATCAGCCCGTAACCGGCCCGACCAGCCGCGGTCGCGCGAACGAGCCTACGCATAGTGCACCCACCTGCGCTGGAGCCGGAACTGCAGCGCCGTCAGCGTCGCGATGACGGCCAGGAGTACGAACGCGATCGCCGCGCCGTAGCCGGGCGTGTTCTTCACGAAGGCCGTCTCGTAGAAGAGTGAGACCACTGTCCGGGTGGCATCGGCGGCAGGACTCGAGGGTGGGACCATCAAGTAGACCATGTCGAACATCTGCAGTGACCCCACGATCGAGATCACCGAGACGAAGAACGTCGTGGGGGAGAGCAGCGGCGCCGTGATCCGGACGAAGTGCTGGATGCTTCCGGCGCCGTCGAGCGCCGCGGCTTCGGCCAGTTCGCGCGGAATGTTCTGCAGGCCGGCCATGAAGATCACCATCGTGTAGCCGAACTGCGACCAGATTCCGACGACGGCCAGCGCGACCAGTGCGACGCGCGGGTCCGTGAGCCAGCCCGGGCCGTCGATCCCCACGACAGCGAGGCTTTGATTGATCAGGCCGTAGTCGCCGTTGTAGAGGAACTGCCAGAGCAGGCCGACCGCGGCGGGCATCGTCACGACAGGGATGTAGTACAACGTCCGGAACACTCCACGGCCCCGCAGACCTCGCCGATTGAGCAGTGCCGCGAAGATCATCGCCAGCGGGATACCGACCAAGGACAGCAAGGTGTAGACAGCCGTGTTCCGCAGCGCGAGCCAGACGGCATCGTCGTGCAGCAGGCGCGAGTAGTTGCTGAGCCCGATCCAGGTACTGCCACCGAACGGTCCCCACTCGGTGAAGCTGAAGTAGAACGTCTGGAGGACCGGCCAGAGGTAGAAGACGGCCAGGCCCAGGCCCATGGGGGCGACCATCGCCAACCCCCACCAGCCTTCACGCCGACGACGGAGACTCCGGCTCACCGCGCCTGCTCGGCTTTGAGCGCCTCGTTCATGGCCGTTGCCATGCGTTGTGCTGCGGCCAGTGGTGTCTGCTTGCCGCTCCAGGCTTCCCCGAGAATCTTGGGCTCCTCTGCCGCCCAGGCGTCGGTGTTCTTCGAGACCGGGTACGGAACCGCGACGGCGATCTGGTCGACCAGGCTCTGCAGGTGGTACTGCGGGACGGAGGCCACCCATCCCTCCGCCTCGCTCGAGTAGGCGGGGATGACTGTCCCGCTCTCCGCACGGGTGCGCGCCGCTTCCTTGCGACCCATGAACTCGACGAGCTTCCACGCGGCGTCAGGGTGCTTCGTCTTGGCGGAGATCGCTTCGGCGAGCCCGGTCGAGATAGTGGCTCGCTTCTTCCCCGCCGGCAGTGCCGCGACGTCGAACTTCTTGGCGGTGTCGGTCTTGGCGAAGGTGCCCGCGAGCCAGTTCCCGCCGTACATCATCGCGACCTTGCCGGACTGGAACAGCTGCAGTGGTTCGGTGTCGGTCATCTGCTGCAGGGTCGGCGAATGGCCGGCCGCGATGAAGTCGGTCCAGTAGGCGATGCCTTCGACCGAGGCGGCGTCGTCGTACCCGGAGTGCTGACCGTCGGGGGAGATCACGTATCCGCCCGCTTGGGCGATCGTGTTGTAGAAGTTCGACTGACTATTGAGCGCGGCCGCGATACCGTACGTGCCGGTCGACTTGTTCGTCAGCTTCGCCGCGGCGGCCCGGGCGTCGGCCCAGGTCCAGTCGTCGGTGGGGTACTTCACGCCGGCCGCGTCGAAGAGCGTCTTGTTGTACCACAGGCCGATCGTCGTGTTGTCCCGCGGCATGCCGTACTGCTCGCCCTTCAGTACGAAGCTGTCGGTCACGGCCTTGGCGTAGACGCCCATGTCGACCGAGTCGCGGCCGATGTACTTCGACAGCGGCAGCAGCATCCCGTTGGACGCGTAGAGCTGGAAGTTCGGTGCGTTCATCCACATCACGTCCGGGGCCTCGCCGCCCGACGCGGCCGCCTTGAGCTTCTGCCAGTACTGGTCCCAGGGGGTCAGCTGGATCTGGACCGTGATGCCCGGATTCTCCTTCTCGAAGTCGCGGATGATCTGCTCCTCCGACGGTTTCATCGACGCGTCCCAGAGCGCGAACGTCAACTGGACCTTGGTGTCTGCCGCGGATCCGCTGCAGCCGGACACCGCCGCGATCACCGCCAGACCGGCGAGCATCGATAGTGCTTTCCTCAGCATGTGACACCTCTCGCGACACGGACGGACGGCTGGGCAGAGCGCCCAGCAGTGATTTATGCCTCTTTCCGGCATTATTCAGGCCGCGAGAGATCGGTGTCAACGATCGGGAGTTCGGTCAGAGGCTCTCGGCTGCCAGCTCGGGCAACGCGCCGCGCGAGCCGGAGAGCAGGCGGCCGTCGAGAGCGTCCAGGGCGAGGCTGATCCCGCCGAGCGCGACAGACTCGGCGCCGAGCGAGGACGCGCGCAGCTCCGGCACTTCTCCGGCCAGCTCTTCCAGCTCGACGCGCAGCGGCTCGAGGATGAGGTCGGCGGACCGGGAGAACGCACCGCCGACCACCAGAACCTGCGGATCGACGATGCCGATGGCGGTGGCGGCAGCGACGGCCATCGCCTCGACGTAGCGACGGACCGCGGTCGCCGCGGCCCGGTTGCCTGCGCGCGCCGCCTCGAAGACCCGCTCCGCACGATCCTTCAGTGGAACGCTGTCCGGCACCGCGGCGCAGCGATGCAGGTACTCGATCGCCGCCTCCCACTTGACCATCGGCAACGACGACAGGTCACCGGCCGCTCCGCGGAACCCGCGGCGCAACCGGCCGTCGATGACGGTGGCGAGGCCGGTGCGACGGCCTGCTTGCAGGAGCACCAGGTCGGCGATCCCTTGTGCTGCTCCACGTCGGTGCTCGGCTACCGCCGCGAGCTGGCTGTCGTTGTCCACGACAACCAACGCGTGCCGGCTGTCGCGGAAGTGGGCGGCCAGGTCGGCTCCCGGCCAATCCGGGATCGCGCCGGAGCGAGTCACCCGCCCGGTGCTGTCGACCGTCCCAGTCGTTCCGACGCCGACGGCCCAGACGCCTGTACCCGCAGGTGCGGCGTCGACACAGGCCGAGATGGCTCTGTCCGCGGCATCCAACCGATCCGCTCGCGGGTCGGACGGCCCCAACTCCTGCCGAGCCGTCGCGATCACCTCGCCGGCCAGGTCCGACAGCACCGCGCGAACGCCGTACGCGCCGATGTCGACCCCTGCGACGTAGCCCGCCTCGGCACGGAACCGATAGGTCCGCGCGGGACGCCCACGCGCTCCGGCGGCCGACCGATCCTCGGTCAGCCAGCGCCGCTCGACCAGGCTCAGGACGAGATCCTCGATCGCGGTCCGGCCCAGCCCGGTCTGGTCAACGAGCTCCGAAACCCTGAGCCGGCCGGCGCCGCGGACGGCACGGAGGACCGCACGTTCGTTGAGCTGTCTCAGCCTCGACTGGTCACCGCCGTCAGAGCCAGTCTCCATCCGGCACCTCCCCGAGTTACGCCGCAAGAGCCAGTCGCACACTATGGCCCGACCAGCGCACCACCGTCCAACAGCCTTGCCGCGTAGCCTGGCGGGTGTGGAGGACCTTCGTGGGCAGCTGACGGCTTGGGTGCAGAAGTGGCGTTGGTACCAGCGGAGTTCGTTGCCGTGGAACCGGGGGCGGATCCACTGGGAGCTGATGCGGCGCGGGGCGTTCGCGCGGTGGCCGTTGCACGGGAACGTGCTGGAAGCCTTGCGGGACGGGCGGCTCGAGGTCGGGGCCAACACGCTGTTCGAGCCCAATGTGTGGATCACGACGGGCGACGAGGGGCGGGTGCGGATCGGGGAGGGGACGTTCCTCAACATCGCGGTGATGGTCGCGGCGCTCGACCTGGTGGAGATCGGGTCGCACTGCATGCTGGCGAACGGGTGCTTCGTGACGGACGCCAATCACCGGTACGACGATCCGGACCGGCCGGTGCCGTGGCAGGGGTTCGACTCCAAGGGCCCGACGCGGATCGGCGACAACGTCTGGCTGGGCGCGAACGTGGTCGTCACGAGCGGCGTGACGATCGGCGAGAGGTGCGTGATCGGCGCCAACAGCGTCGTCACGCAGGACATCCCGCCGTACTCCGTCGCGGCCGGCGCCCCGGCGAAGGTCCTGCGCGCCGTCACCTACCCGAACGCCCGAGCCTGACAGCTGTCGGATTCCGGGTAGCTGGTTCGTGGAGAGGGCAAAGGGACCGAAAGACGGCCCCCAGAGTCAAGGAGAACCACGATGCCCGACCGGGCCACGCACGCCACCAGACCATTCCGCTTCGGGGTCGTTGCCCCGGTCGGGCCTGACCTGCGGGCGTGGCGGGACCGCGTCCGGCGGATCGCCGACCATGGTTACTCAACGTTGCTGATGCCCGACGTGCCCACGTGGCAGCCAACGCTCGGTCCTACGCTGGCGACCGCGGCCGCGCTCACCGACCTGCGGATCGGCTCGTGGGTGTACGCCGTCGCGCTGCGCGAATCATGGAGCACGGCGTGGGAGGCCCACTCACTCTCGGTGCTCACCGAAGGCCGCTTCGAGATGGGGATCGGAGCCGGCCGGCCCGGGATCGAAGTCGAGTTGGGGCAGCCCGCCGTCTCCCCGGCCGAGCGTCGTGCCAGGATGCGGGAGACCGTGGAGACCCTGCGGAGGTTCGACGGCCCCGATCTGCACACGCCGGTGGTCATGGCGGTGAGCGGGCCGAAGTCGCAGGCGCTGGCGCTCGAGGTCGCCGACGCGGTCACGTTCGTCCTCGCAACGGACGACGATCGGGCCGAGACCACGAAACGGGTCCGCGACTTCGCCGGCCGCGGGGACATGGAACTGGCCCAGCACGTCGCCGCCGTCGGTGATCGTGCCGCTCCCTTCATGGCGGGGCCCAACCTCGACACCGCGGCGCTCCGCGCGGCCGACTCGCTCGTCATCCTGCCGAGTGACCCCGCCGCAGCGGCCGAGGAGATCCAGCGGCGGCGCGAGGAGATCGGCTTCTCGTACTTCGTGATCGGCGCCGACTTCGCCGACCTGCTCGCGCCGGTCGTGGCCGAGCTGGCCGGGCAGTAGGCGGGCATGGCTGAAAAACATTTGCACGAAAGCTAGGCAAGACCGACCTCTCTCGCTAATCTTTTCCGCGATCTGCCGGATGAGAGGAGCGTGCCTGTGAGGTCGAGATCGCCTGGGGGAGTGCTCGCGTCCCGGGCCTATACCGCCGCCGACCGGTTCGCCCGCGTCGTCGCACTCAACGTGCTGTGGCTGCTTGCGTGCGTGCCGGTGGTCACCGCCGGCCCGGCCACCGCGGCGCTGTTCGGGGTCGTCCGGGAGTGGAACCGTGGCCTGGAGCCGCCGCTGGCGCGGTCGTTCCTGCGGTACTTCCGGGAGAACTTCCGGCAGGCGTTCGTGCTGCAGTTCCTGTTCCTGGTGCTGTTCCTGCCGACGGGCACGGTCGTCGCCGCCGCGCTGGTGGCGGTGATCGCGGCGTACGCGTTCACGCTCATGGTCGGCTACGAGATGTCGCTGCCGCAGATCCTCAAGGCGTCCGTCCAGCTCGCGGTCGGTAAACCGGCCGCCACCGCGAAAACCCTTGGTCTGCTGGGGTTCGTGGCAGCGTTGACGGTCGTGTTCCCGGCGGCGCCGTTGCTGGTGACGGCCCTGCTGGTGTCGTCGGTTCAGCGTTGGTGCGCCCCGTGATGCGGGCCCGGCGGTACTGGGTGCTGTATGTGATGCTGGTGCCGGCGCTGGTGTATCTCGCGGTCTACAAGTACGCGCCGATGTACGGGATCGTGGTCGCGTTCAAGGACTACTCGCTGGGTGAGGGCATCGTCGCCAGCCCCTGGGTGCACCCGTGGTACGGCCACTTCAGTGAACTCTTCGGTTCGCCGTACTTCGGTCAACTGCTGCGCAACACGTTCCTGCTGTCGATCTACAAGATCGTCTGGGGTACGGCGCTGCCGCTGGTGCTGGCGTTGTTGCTGAACGAGTGCCGGCTGACCTGGATGCGGCGCTGGGTGCAGACGCTCAGCTACATGCCGCACTTCCTGTCCTGGGTGATCATCTTCGGCATCACCGGCGCGTTCCTGTCCGAGAGCACCGGCCTGGTGAACCGTTGGCTGGAGCAACTGACCGGCCACACCATCGGCTTCCTCACGAGCACGGACTGGTTCCGGACGGTGCTGGTCGGGACCGAGGTGTGGAAGGACATGGGCTGGGGCGCGATCATCTACCTGGCCGCGATGGTCGGTATCGACCCGTCCCGCTACGAGGTCGCCAAGGTTGACGGCGCGAACCGGCTGCGGCAGATCTGGCACATCACACTGCCGGGGATCCGCAACGTCATCATCCTGCTGCTGGTGCTGCGCCTCGGCCATGTGCTCGAGGCGGGGTTCGAGCAGGTCTACATCTTCTACAACCTGCAGGTGTATCCGGTCGCCGACATCCTCGACACCTGGGTGTTCCGCACCGGCCTGGAGAACCTCAACTTCTCGCTGGCGGCGGCCGCCGGCCTGTTCAAGTCGATCATCGGGCTGGTGCTGATCCTGGCCGCCAACCGGATCGCCAAGCGCTGGGACGGTCAATTGTGGTGACACTCGTCAGGACCAGGATCAAGCCTCGCGCCGGCACCCGCAGCACGACTCGCATCAGCAGTCGCGAGGACCGCATCGCCAACGGCATCGTGTACCTCGCGCTGATCGTCGTCGCGGTCGTCTGCGTCTTTCCCCTGCTGTTCGTGGTCGCCGCCTCGATCACGCCGTACGGCGAGGTGCTCCGCAACGGCGGCTACATCGTGATCCCGCGATCGATCACGTTCGACGCCTACCGCGAGCTGCTGTCCGATCCGGCGATCCCGCGGGCGTTGTCGGTCACGGTCTTCATCACGGTCGTCGGCACCGCGCTGAACATGCTGCTGACCACGTTGATGGCCTACCCGCTGTCCCGCAAGGATCTGCCGGGGCGCAGCGCGGTGCTCCTGATCGCGTTGTTCACGACGGTGTTCGGCGCCGGGATGATCCCGACGTACCTGATCGTCAAGGCGACCGGTCTGCTCGACACCGTCTGGGCGATGATCGTGCCGGGTGCCGTGTCGGTGTTCAACGTGCTGATCATGAAGACGTTCTTCGAAGGTATCCCCGAGGAACTGATCGACGCGGCCCGGATCGACGGGGCGGGCGAACTGCGGATCCTGGTGCAGGTCCTGCTGCCGCTCTCGGTGCCGGTGATGCTCACGCTCGGCCTGTTCTACGGCGTCTCGCACTGGAACGAGTTCTTCCAGGCGATCCTCTACGTCCGCGACCAGGATCTGCTGCCGCTGCAGGTGGTGGTGCGGAACCTGCTGGCGCGCTCGCAGGCGACCGAGAACGCCGACGCCGTCCTGCCGTTGGTGACCGTGCAGATGGCCGCGGTCGTCGTCGCGGCGATCCCGATGATCGCCGTCTATCCGTTCGTGCAGAAGCACTTCCAGAAGGGCGTTCTGCTCGGCTCCGTGAAGGGCTGAATCAACTAGGAGTAGAGATGTACAGAAGTGTTGTTGCGGTTGCGCTCGGCAGCGCGTTGCTGCTCACGGCCTGCTCGTCGGGAGAGGGCGCCGACGGAGCGGGGGACACCGAGCTCGCGATCAGCGAGGTCAGCTTCGGTGCGGTGCCGCCGAAGGACGACGTCATCGGGCAGGCGCTGAAGAAGGAGCTCGGCCTGGACGTCAAGCTGAACGCTGTCGGTTCGAGCGACGACTACTACGCCCAGCTGTCGGCGTCGCTCGCCGGCGGAGATGCGCCGGACCTGTTCCAGGTCGACCGCTCGAGGTTGCAGCAGTTCGTCAAGCAGGGCCTGGTGCTCGACCTGACGAAGTACCTGGACACGGATCTGAAGCAGTACACGTCGTTCGTCGGCAAGGATCAGATGAAGGCGGCGATCCTGGACGGCAAGACGTACGGCGTGGTGAAGCGCCCGCAGTACCCGTACAGCACGTACTGGATCCGCAAGGACTGGCTGGACAAGCTGGGGCTCGCCGTACCGAAGACGACCGACGACCTGTTCGCGGTCGCGACCGCCTTCACCGGCAAGGACCCGGACGGCAACGGGAAGCCGGACACCTACGGGATCACCGGCGGCAAGGACGCCGATCCGTGGGCGCCGCTGTGGGGCGGGTTCGGCACCGGCGGCCCCGGCGCGGAGTACGTCGAGGACGGCAAGATCGTCAACGGCTACCAGGATCCGGACACCAAGACCGCTCTGGAGTACGTGGCCAAGCTGGTCAACGCGAAGGTGGTGGACCCCGACTTTCTCAGCAGCACGCTTGCACAGGCTCAGGAGCGTGCCATGCAGGGCAAGGCCGGGATCCTCTGCCAGAGCTGGCCGCAGATGACCAAGCCCGAGTTCACCGCTTCGGCGAAGAAGGCGCAGCCGGGCGCACAGTGGATCCAGCTGCCGCCGCTGGCCGGTCCGGCCGGTCCGGGGGCGATGCCGTACGACGAGAACTTCGCGTCGATCTACGCGATCCCGGCCAAGGTGGGCAAGGACGAGGCGAAGCTGAAGAACATCATGAAGTTCGTCGAGTACATCTCCGGCCAATCCGGCAACCGGCTGGTGTCGTACGGCATCGAGGGCACGCACTACACGGTTGCCGACGGCAAGGTGAAGGCGACGCCGAAGCTGGCGACCGACGGCGGCTGGTTCTGGCTCTACCAGCTCACCGGCCGGGACGAGGGCGAGTACCTCGGGATCAAGTTCGCGGCGCAGAAGAAGTACATCGACTTCGCCGCCAAGCAGCCACTGATGGACACGTACCAGAGCCTGGTGGTCAATCCGGACGGCTACAATCAGGTCGACGCCGACCGGTACTCGAACGAGCAGCTGGTCCAGTTCATCAGCGGGAAGAAGCCGCTCTCGCAGTACGACGCCTTCGTCAGCGACCTGACGAACAAGTTCGGCTACGGCAAGTACGTCGAGGGGGCACAGCAGCAGCTCACCGATCTCGGACTGGCCAAGTGAGAGCCGGCACCCCGAGCCCTGTCGAGTTGGTCAAGCGGGCGCTGCCGGAGCTGAGCGGTTCGCTCCGGCGCGTCGCCGACCAGATCCTGGCGAACCCGGACGAGGTCTCGCGCGGTTCGATCACCAAGCTGGCCGAGGCCGCACAGACGTCGGCGTCGGCGGTCACCCGCCTGTCGACGCATCTCGGGTACGCCGGGTACCCGGCGCTGCGGGCGGCCCTGGCGATGGAGATCGGTCGCGGTGTCGAGGCCGGCTGGGCGAGCGACATCGGGTCGGCGATCGGTCCGGCGGATCCGCCGGAGCAGGTGCTGAACGTGCTCGCGTCGACGCAGGCGAACGCGTTGCGGAACGCGCTGGCCGCGATCGATCTGGAGGCGGCGACCCGGGTCGCGGACGCGATCGCGGCCGCTCGGCGTACGCACATCTACGGCGAGTGGGGCGACGCGATCCCGGCGCGCGAGCTGTACATCCGGCTGCTGCGGATCGGGATCCCGGTGTGGTTCTTCGACGGTCCGCAGTCCTCGGAGATCGGCGCCGGGTTGCTCGACGAGGGTGACGTCGCGCTGATCGTGACGCGCTCGGGACACGACAACACCATGCTGGAGTTCGTCAAGCGGTCGAAGGCCCGCAGCGCGTTGACCGTGGCGATCACGGGGGTCCCCACCTCACCCCTCGGGCGGGCTGCCGAGATCACGCTCGACACCGGTACGCCGGCCGGCGGGACCTGGACCGAGTTCTTCGCCGGCCGCGCGAGCGACACGCTGACCGCGGGGCTGCTGTTCGTGCTGGTCGCCCAGCGCGTTCCCGATCACCTCACCGCCAACGCGCCGAACGGGCCCGGGCAACCCGTCGTCCGTCCCGACAGCTGAAGGACCTCTTATGGCCATGTTCGACCTTTCCCTCGACAAGCTCCGCGAGTACCGGCCCGAGGTGGCCGCGCCCGCCGACCTGGTCGATTTCTGGCGCCGTTCGATCGAGAAGGCGCGCACCGACGACCTGTCCGCCACGTTCACCTTGATCGACAACAAGCTCGCGGTGATCGACACCTACGACGTCACCTATGCCGGTTTCGACGGCTCGCCGGTCAAGGGCTGGCTGCACGTCCCGGCCGGCGCGACCGGTCCGTTGCCGACCGTCGTGCAGTACCACGGGTACTCCGGAGGCCGGGGCCTACCGCACGCGACGAACCTGTGGGCGCAGGCCGGCTACGCCCACTTCGTCACGGACACCCGCGGCCAGGGCTGGACGGCCGGCGGCAGCGGTACGCCGGACGACAGCCCGTACGCCGGTCTGAACCACACCCCCGGGTTCCTGACGGCGGGAATCACGGATCCGGAGACGTACTACTACCGCCGGGTCTTCATCGACGCGGTGCGGGCCCTCGACGCGGCCCGCGCCGCGCCGCTCGTGGACCCCGGCAAGCTCATCGTCGCCGGAGTCAGTCAGGGCGGCGGCATCGCGATCGCGGCGGCCGGCCTGGCGCCGATCGCCGGGATCGAGCTGCTCGGCTGCGCGCCCGACGTACCGTTCCTGTGTCACTTCCAGCGGGCGCTGCAGATTACGGACCACGGCCGCTACAACGAGATCACCCAGTATCTGAAGGGTTTCCGGCACCACGCCGACGCGGCGCTCCGCACGCTCGGCTACTTCGACGGCGTCAACCTCGGCCGGCTCGCCACGGCGCCGGCGCTGTTCTCGGTCGCGCTGATGGACGCCACCTGCCCGCCCTCGACGGTGTTCGCCGCCTTCAACCATTACGGCAGCGCGGACAAGCAGATCGAGGTCTATCCCTACAACGAGCACGAGGGAGGTCAGACGTACCAGCAGGACGCCCAACTGGACTGGTTCGCGAGTATCACGAAGTGAGGAGCAGGATGAGAGCAAGAGCATTCGGGGTCGCAGCGGTGGTGAGTGTGCTTCTGGTGGGCGCACTCACGAGTCCCGCCCAGGCCGCTGCCGGAACGTACTACGTGTCGGCCACCGGCAGTGACAGCAACAGCGGCCTGTCGCCCAGTGAGGCCTGGAAGACGATCGCGAAGGTCAACAGCTTCACCTATCCTCAAGGCAGCCTGATCTCCTTCGAAGGCGGATCGACCTTCACCGGCTGCCTGGTCTTCAATCCCACGAACGTCCCGGCCTCGGCGGCGTCGGTCCCGTTCCGGGTCGCGTCCTACGGCACCGGGAAGGCCACGATCTCTTCGAACTGCACGGGTGACTACTCCGCGGCCGTCACCGCGGACGCCGTGAACGGTTTCCAGCTGAACAACGTCAAACTGGTCAACGGCAGCACGACCGCGGCCGGTGTGCTGCTGGAGAACCAGAGCTCGTCCACGGCGACGAGCGGCCTGCAGATCAACTACGCGGACATCTCCGGCTTCGCCACACCGAGCGGCAGCACCAGCACGTTCGGCGGGCAGATCATGGTGCTCGGCTACGCGGTCAACGGGAACTCAGGCCCGTTGAACGACGTACAGATCGTCAACAACAAGCTGTACGGCGCGAGCGTCACGTCGAACGCCGGACCGGGGGTGTACGGCTGGGGCTCCGGCCTGAACATCAGCAACGTCCGGGTCGAGGGCAACACCGTCTACAACCTCGGCATGGCGCCCAGCTCGACTGGCGCGGCGATCACCGCCAACGGGTGGAACGGCGCACTCATCCAGCGCAACATCGTGCACGACATCGGCGCGAACGTGACGTCGTGCGGCGGCACCAGCGGGATCATGTCGTACACGTCCAACAACGTGACGATCCGCAACAACGAGGTCTACAAGGTCGAGCCCGTACCGGCGTACACGGCCGGCTGTGACTGGGACGGCATCGATCTCGACGGCGGTACGACGAATTCGCTCGTCGAGTACAACTACACCCACGACAACGCCGGCAGTGGGCTGCTCGCGTACACGTCGACCGCGGCGTCCCGCGTCTGGGGACCGAACACCTACCGGTACAACATCTCGGAGAACGACGACTGGGCGTTGGCGCAGGGCGGTCTGATGGACGTCGTGCCGGCGGCGCCGAAGAACGCTCTGTCCATCTACGGCAACACGTTCTTCAGCAACAAGGACCAGAGCGCGAACAAGAAGCAGGGCGCCAGCGCCTGCTTCAACTTCGGCTACAGCACGGGCGTCTGGGCCGCCGGTTCGCAGATCAAGGACAACATCTGCTACCTGGCCAACCGGAACAACTTCGGCAAGACCGGTCAGTTCTACTACAACCCCTACAACCAGACCGGTATGACGCTGGCGAACAACCTGTACTACGGGACGAACACCGGCGGCTGGCGCTGGAGTGGCACGACGTACGCCGACTTCGCGGCCTGGAATGCGGCCGGTCTCGAATCGGGCGCCGTCTGGGGCGACCCGCTCTTCACGTCGCCCGGCGCCGGCGGCACCTGCACCTGGTCACCGCCGTCCGGAACCGGACCGCAGCCCTGCCCTCAGGCGTACACCCTCAAGACCGGCTCCCCGGCCATCGGCGCAGGAACCCCGGTCTCCGGCAGCGGCGGTGTCGACTACTACGGCACCACCATCCCCAACCCACCCAACATCGGCGCCGACGCCGGATAACCCCGCGCTCGGCAACAGTGCGTTCTCCCTCCATCACGGTCATGATGGAGGGAGATTCGCGCGGTGGGGGAGGGGCAATGCCTTTAGCGAGCTATGGAGTCCTCGTCGGTCGTCTGGTGCGGTTCGCCCGTGAGGATCCCGACGACTTCGGATCCTGGTACCACGGGAAGATGTACATCGCGGCCCCGGCCGGTGAGTACGAGTGTGCGGTGGACGTGTCGACGCCCAGCGGGGTGCCGGTCCAGTACCGCGAAGTACGCAACCTGAACCCGCAGCTGTTCGCGTCGACGGCAGCGTTGAACGACGGGTGGCACCTGCTGGCCAGTACGCCGACGTCCGGCGCCCTCGACTACATCAGATCGCCGTTATTGCGTGGCTCCGGTGGGTGCGTGACTGTTGTCTACGACCCGCTCCTCGCCTGGCTGAACGAGATCTTGAAGTCTCCCAGGTTCGGCTGGATCGACAGTACCGCCGACAACGCACTGAACCTTCTCGAGCAGCGGCTGCTCGGATGCGAGCGCGTGTATGTGTTCGGCGCGCCGTACTCGACCGGCCTCGGCGTGCACGACATCCACTACAACCAGGGCGACCCTCCGGGCCCCTTCCAGCATCTCGACGGTATCTGGCAGGACGGCGGCACCGTCATCCAACGTCCCGGCGGCGAACTGACCGCCGTCCTGACCAAGTTCAAACCACAGTCCCTCACCACCGACGGCAACGGCCTGCCCCTGTGATCACCTCCTAAGCGACCGAGGGGCCGAGGCCCAGGGACTGGGGGGTGCTGGAGTCGGGGGAGGGCTGGTGCAGGCCCTCGTCGAGTGCGCCGTACTCGGTCATCAGGGCGGGGCTGCCGCCCCACGGGGTCTGCTCCTCGGCGATCAGGGTGTTGGTGGTGAGGAGCAGACCCGCGACCGAGGCGCCGTTCTGCAGCGCGGAGCGGGCCACCCGGAGCGGGTCGATGATGCCCATCGTGAGCATGTTGCCGTAGCGACCTTCCAGGGCGTCGAAGCCGTCGTCGACGTCCATCGCCGACGTCCGCTGCAGCACTTCGGCGCCGTTGTAGCCGGCGTTCGCCGCGATCAGGTACGCCGGTTCGCGCAGCGCCCGCCGGACGATGTCGACCCCGGTCCGGTAGTCGCCCTGCACGTCCAGGCCGTCGAGCGCGGAGGCGGCATGCAGGAGGGCCATGCCACCACCCGCCACGATGCCCTCGGCCATCGCGGCCCGCGTCGCGGACAGCGCGTCCTCGACCCGGTGCTGCAACTCCTTGAGCTCAGCCGGTGTCGGCGCACCGACCCGGATCACCGCGACCTTCCCGGACAGCGCGCCGATCCGCTCGGTCAGGACGTCCTCGTCGACGCCGAACGTCGCCCGCTCCAGCTCGGCCCGCAGCTGCGCGACCCGGAACGCGACCGCCTCCTCGTGGCCCGAACCGGCCACGATCGCCGTCCGGTCCGCGTTCACCCGCACCTGGTCCGCGCGACCCAGCTGGTCCAGCGTCATGGTCTCGAGGCTGAAGCCCGAGTGCCGGCTGTAGACCGCGCCCCCGGTGATCGCCGCGATGTCCTCCAGCTTGTGCAGCCGCCGGTCGCCGAACCCCGGCGCCTTCACGGCAACGCACTGGAACAACCCGTTGACGTGGTTGTGCACCAGCATGCTGAGTGCCGTGCCTTCGAGGCTCTCGGCGATGATCACCAGCGGCCGCGGCTCGCGCATGATCCGGTCCAGCAGCGGCATCACCTCCTGGACCTTGGTGATCTTCTCGCTGCACAACAGGATGTAGGGGTCGTCGAGAACGGCCTGCAGACTTCCCGGGTCGGTCACCATGTACGGCGACAGGTAGCCGTTGTCGAACTCGAAACCCTCGACGAAGTCGACGGCCATCCCGTGCACCGACGACTCCTCGACCGTCACGATGCCGCCGTCGCCGACGGTGTGCAGGGCCTTCGCGATCACCGCGCCGACCACGTCGTCGTCGTTCGCCGAGATCGCGGCGACCCGTGCGTAGTCCTGCTCGGTGACCACCGGGTGCGCGACCTCGCGCAGCCGGTCGACCAGCTTGCCGACGGCCAGGTCGATCCCCCGCTTCACCAGGACGGGGTTCCCGCCGGAGCCGATCGCGGCCATTCCCTCGCGGATGATCGCCTGCGCGATCACGGTCGCGGTCGTGGTGCCGTCGCCGACGATGTCGTTGGTCTTGATCGCGGCTTCCTTGACCAGCTGGGCGCCCATGTTCTCGAACTGGTTCTTGAGGTGGATCTCCCGGGCGATCGTGACGCCGTCGTTGGTCACCACTGGCGACCCGGTGATCTTCTCCAGGATCACGTTGCGGCCCTTGGGGCCGAGCGTCGACTTCACCGCGTCCGCGAGCTGGTCGACCCCGGCCAGCAGCAGATCACGGGCGTTCTCTCCGAAGCGCAGCTCCTTCGCCATGACGTCCCTCCAGAATCACGGAACCAGAATCGCCCGGCCGCGGATGCGGCCGGCGTCGAGATCGGCGACCGCGTCGGCGGCCGCGTCGAGCGGGTAGGTCCTGGTGTGCAGCGTGACCTTCCCGGCCTGGGCGAGTGCCATCAGCTCGGCCAGTTCGTTGAACGTGCCGACGATGTTGCCGACGATGTTCCGTTCGGTGGAGATGATGTCCAGGGTCGGGATCTGCACCTGGCCGCCGTACCCGATGACGAAGTACGACCCGCCCCGGCCGGTCATCGCGAAGCCGTCCTGCTCCGCGCCCTGCTCGGCGACGAAGTCCAGGACGACGTGGGCGCCGGCGCCGTCGGTCAGACCGAGCACCGCGTCCACCTGCTGGCCGTCGGCAACGACCGTCTGGTCGGCGCCGAGCTGCTCGGCGAGCTTGAGGGCGTCCGGGTTGCGGTCGACGACGATGATCCGGGCCGCGGTGAGTGCCGCCAGGCACTGGACGCCGATGTGGCCGAGACCGCCCGCGCCGATCACCACACAGGTCGTCCCCGGCGGCAGTAGCGGAATCGCCTTGCGCACCGCGTGGTACGCCGTGATGCCGGCGTCGGCCAGCGCCGCGACGTCCTGCGGCCGGGTGCTCGGATCGAGCTTGACGCAGGCGCGGGCGGACGTGAGGAGGTACTCCGCCATCCCGCCGTCGCTGTCGAGTCCCGGGAACGTGCTGTTCACGCAGTGCATGTCGTCCCCGGCGCGACAGGCCGTGCAGAGCCCGCAGGTGGGCGTCGGGTGCAGGATGACGGTGTCGCCGACCTGCACGTTGGTGACGGCCGAGCCGATCTCGTGCACCCAGCCGGCGTTCTCGTGGCCAATCGTGTACGGCAGCTTCGGGTGCATCGCCGCGTCCCACTGGCCCTCGATGATGTGCAGGTCGGTACGGCACACGCCGGCGCCGCCGATCTTGACGACGACGTCGAGCGGGCCCTTGACGACCGGTTCCGGTACGTCGTCGACCACTGGTTGCTGGTGGTACCCGTGCAGTCGAACGGCCTTCATGACGATTCCTCCTCGCCCGCACCGGACTCGGCGTACCGGTGCTTCAGCATTCCTCGACAGATGCCTGTGTTGGCCTCGATCCCGGTCCGGGTCAGCCGGGCCAGCCCGAGGTGCCGGGCCGCGGCGTCCGCGGCGATCGCCGCACCGGTGCCGACGTCGACGAGCAGGGGCGCGTCCGGACCCACCGGCAGCCCGAGCTCGGCCCGGCGGCGCAGCAACCGGTCGAGCTCGGGCGACGGCGGCACGTCGGCGATCGCCAGCCGGGCGACGCCGGCCGGATCGATGCCGGACGCAACCAGCGGGCGGCAGACCTGGTCGGTCCCGGCCAGCACCGCCTTGGCGACGAACGTACGGCGGAGCTCGTCGAGCTCCGCCGCGGCCTCACCGTCGAACGACGCGACGAACCCGGCCCGGGCGGCCACGCCGGCGTTGATCTGCGCGGCCGCGAAGTGGTCCTCGAGTGCGACGTCGACCGAGCGCACGGCGGGTACCGCGGAGACCACGTCGTACGCGTCGGCGACCATCAGGAAGGCGAAGTTCGGCGCACAGAAGTACGTCGGCAGCCGGAGCCGGACGACCACATCACCGGCGGCCGACACGACGCAGGTGGACACGAAACCCAGCGTCGTGATCGGCTCGTCCAGCTCCGGGTCCCGGACGGCGGCCAGCGCGTCCAGGACCCGGTCCCGCTCAGTCGCCACTGCCGGCATCAGGACGTGACCAACTTCGAGTCGTCCTGCGCGGCCGGCGTCGCCTCCTTCAGTTGCAGTTCGTCGGGCACCTTGAGGTCGTACAGCTTGGCGGCGTTCAGCCCGAGAATCTTCTTCTTCCCCTCAACCCCGAGCCGCGGGTAGTCCGCGAACTCCGGATCGTCGGGCAACTCCCAGTCCACGAAGCCCTCGACCTGCCACTTCGGCTCCCAGATCCCGTAGTCGCTGCCGAACGTCATCTTGTCCTCGCCGACCCAGAACAACAGCTCGCCCATCACCTTGGCAAAGAACCGCGGCCGGGCGTGCATCAGGCCGCCGATGACGACCGACAGACCGGCGTACACATTCGGTTCCTGGGTGGCCATGAAGCAGAAGTCCTCGATCCGCGGCAGGCCGACGTGCTCGACGATGAAGTTCAGCTCCGGGAAGTCGGTCGCGGCGTGGTCGACGTCGGAGACGTCGAACGCGTCCTTGTCCAGCGGCCAGATCGTCGGGCCCTTGTGGACGTGGATGTTCTTGATCCCGAGCTCCTGCGCCTTCTCCAGGTACCGGTACGCCGCGGTGTCGGTGAGCTTGTAGCCGCGGGATCCCGCGTTCCACTCGGCCGTGTAGAGCTTGACGCCCTTCGAACCGTACCGGTCGACGTTGTGCGCGAGCTCCTCCAGCCCGGCGTCGCCGTCGCGCGGGTCGAACCGGGTGTTCAGCACGAACATCCCCGGGTGCGTCTCACCCAGCGTCGCGTTCTGCTCGGTGGTGTTGAACCCCTCCTTGTACCACTCCTTCAGGTACGTCGGCTGGAAGATCGCCACGTCCACGTAGCCGTCCTCGAAGACGTCCCTCATCAGGTCGTCCTCGGAGTAGCGCATGAACTTCTCGAGCGGCCAGTGCGTGTTCTGCGGCGCCAGGCTCATGTACGCGTGGAAGCACTCGATCCAGCCCTTCGCGTACTGCTCCGCGCCCGGCACCCAGTTGTCCGGTGCCGCGTTCCAGAAGTGCATGTGGCTGTCGACCACGAAGTACTTCTCACCGTTCTTCTCGTACACGAGAGACCCCCTCTGTCAGGTGGATGCGGTCAGGTCGAAACCGATGTAGTCGGCGGCGTCCTCGGGGTTGGCGAACAGGATCGTCCGGTCGTCCAGGTGCACCATCCGCCCGTAGTGGGTGGACATGTTCTCCTCGAACTCGGCCTGGTCGAAGTAGCCGGGCTCCTCGCCGAGCGCCTCGGACACGTCGTCGTAGACGACCTCCATCTTGCCGATCGCGTCGACCCGGATCATCGACGGCAACGGCGTCAGGGTGACGTTGTCCTTCTGCCCCATCACCTCGGCGACGATCTCCCCGACCTGGTTGTTCATCAGCGTGAAGCCGCACTTGTTGGACGCCGTGCTGTCGGACTTGAACGGGCTCTCGACGACTGCCTTGAGCGTGGTCACTGTGCCAACTCCTTCGGTTCGGTCAGGCCCAGCGCGGTGAGGATCCCGCTGAACCGGCTCTTCGCGCGGTCGAGTCCGTCCTCGAACCGCGGCGGCTTGGCGTCCGGCTGCGACCACAGCGGCTGCAGCGTCCGGGCCGCGGCGAGGGCCTTCCCGGTCCAGGAACTCAGCCAGCCGGCCAGGATCGCCTTGTTGTGATCGGCGAACTCCTTGTCGTTCGTCAGCAGCTCGAACATCGCCGTGGTGTAGCGCAGGTCGCGTTCGGCGAAGTCGTACTCTGCGGCGCCGATCACGGTCGGGGTGACGAAGTCGCCGTTGCGCGGCGCGGCCTGCTGGACCAGCTGGCTGCGGAACAGCTCGCCGACCAGCGGTTCGAACACGACGTTCGCCGCGAAGATCGCCTCGCACCAGTCGTCGATCGCGGTCAGGCCCTCGGCGACCTCGCGCACGCCCTGCCAGGCCGGGTCGTTGTTCCAGGTGTCGAGGTGCGCGCTGCCGTCGAAGCCCTCCAGCTCCTCCGACAAGGTGAGGTTGTAGAGGGCGAGGTCCTGCGCGGCGCGGATCCGGTGCATGCTGTTCACCGAGATCGCGTTGTTGTGCATGTTCGTGGGCGCGCGCCGGTTCGCGTTCGCGAACAGGTACAGACCGAGGCCGTGGTCGACGTGCATCCAGGCGCCGACGTGGTGCTCGACGAAGCCGACCCAGTTCGCGTTCCACTGCTCGAAGGCCTTCGACTGCCGGGCCGCCTCGACGTTCTGCGTGACCTGCCGGACGACGTTGGAGTTGTAGCGGTAGAGCGTGAGCTCCCACTCCTCGTTCGGGTCCCGGAACTCGTGCCAGCCGGTGGCGGGCCAGTCCTTGACGAACAGTCCGCCGGTGCCCGGCCCGCGCTTCGGCGCCGCCTGGTCGGAGCCCCAGGCCTTCAAGGCGGTCCAGTCCAGCGGGTAACCGCCGCGACCGTCGGAGAACCCGTACAGCCAGCCCTGGCTGAGGTAGTGCCGCGGATCCGGCTGGACGTCGACCGTGACGTCCTCGTAGTGGCTCTGCTTGCGCTTCTGCGGCCTGTAGTAGTTGTAGTGCCGCAGGGTCGAGTCCGGGAACTCGCGGGCCCCGGCCTCGGCATCGGTGAAGACCGGCTTGGGGACACTGCGTTCGGTCTTGGGTGCGTCCTGTGTGGTGGTCATCGGCTCTCTGCCTCCAGCACCTTTGAGTCACCGGCGTCGCCGGTCGTGGTGAACTTGTCGTAGTAGACGTGCTTCGTCGCGACGCCGAGCTGTTCGAGCAGCGGGATCGCCGCCTCGACCATCGGCGGCGGACCGCACACGTAGGCGTCCGCTCCGGTCAGATCGGGCTCGAGCCGGCGGACCACGTCGGTGATCAGTCCGCTCTCGCCGTCCCAGTCCGCCTCCGACAACGCCGGGACGTACCGGAACCGGGGCAAGGTCTGCTCGAGCGCCCGCAACTCGTCCTCGAAACACAGGTCGAGCTGCGTGCGGGAGCCGTAGTAGAACGTCGTCGGCCGGTCGATGCCGCGCTCGGCCATCGACCGCAGCAGCGCGAGGATCGGCGCCATGCCGGCCCCGCCGCCGAGGAAGACCAGCCGGGCGTCCGGGTTGTCCCGGAGGGTGAACACCCCGAACGGCCCGGTCAGGTCCAGGCGGTCGCCGACCCGGAGACGCCGGTCGAGGAACTCCGAGAACAGACCGCCCGGGTACACCTTGATGACGAACTCCAGCAGGCCGGTCTCCCGGCTCGACGTGTTCGCCATCGAGAACGAGCGGCTGGCGCCGGTGCCCGGCACCGAGATGTCGACGTACTGCCCGGGGAAGAACTTCAGCTCCCCGGACACCCGGAGCACCAGGTGCCGCAGGTCGTGGGTCACCGGGGTGATCGCCACGACCTCGGCGGTGCGCTCCTGGATCGGCAGCCCGGACCGGATCATCTCCTCGTCGTAGTTCAGCAGCTCGATCGTGAGGTCCTCGAAGGCGTGCGCGCGGCACAGCAGCGTGTAGCCCTCGTCCAGCTCGTACTCCGGCAGCGCGAAGGTGGAGTAGCGGTCCAGGTCGATGTCCTCACCGTCGAGGACGAACGACTTGCAGGACGCGCACTGTCCCTCCTTGCAGCCGTGCATGAGCATCACGCCCTGCTCGGCCGCGGCGCGCAGGATCGTCTGCTCCTCGTCGACCTCGATCTCGATGCCGACCGGTTCGAACCTCACGACGTGTTTCATCGGGCCCCGTCACACATCAGCCGGGGCGGGACGGCCGGCGGGACCACCCTTCACGTAGCGGGCGGCGAACGCCGTGCGCTCGTCGTCGCTCATCTCGTTGAGCAGCACGTTCGGGCTGGCCAGCGGCGGACACTTGCGCAGGTGGTCCAGCGTCCACATCTTGTCCGGGTCCAGGTCGAGGTGCGGCTGCGCGACCATGGTCTTGCCGTCGTCGCGGACGAAGCCCATGTCCGACACCACGTCGGCCCAGTTCCAGCCGTGGTACAGCGTCTCCCACTCGCGGTGACCGATCAGCTTGCCCATGTTCGGCGTCTGCCGGCCCATGTAGGTCGGGCGGAACGCGGTCTCGTCGGTCCACTTGCACATCTCGTGGCAGTACGTCCGCCACTGCCCGTCGACCTTCGCCATCACCATGTCCTCACGGACCAGGCACGGCACCATGCACGTCCAGCACCGGTGCGGGTACTCGTAGTCGACGTCCTCGAAGACGATCGGCTTGTGCCCGTTCGGCCGGGACAGCCGGTTGTAGTTCTCCCACCACTTTCCGTACTTGTCGTACCAGCCCGGGTACTTGAACTCGAACCACTCGAAGTCCTTGTCCGTCATCGGGTCGATCCGCCAGTAGTTGGCCAGCCAGCCGGTGGCGAAGAACTGCGCGACCTCGTGCACGTAGCCCTTGTTCCAGATCTGGTTCCAGGCCTCCTCGATCAGATCGTGCGGGATCTCCAGGCCGTACTTCTCCAGCGGCACCAGGTAGCTGCGGTAGTAGTCGTCGTAGATCCAGCGCCGCCACATCTCGGCGTACGACTCGCGGTCCTTGCGGCGGTCCTTGGTGCCGTACTCGATGAAGGTGCCGATCGCGGCGTCGACGACGCGGTGGTTGTTCCACCAGGCGTACCGCAGGTCGCGGGCGAGCAGCTGGTGGTTGTCCTCGTCGGCGAGCGCCATCAGCAGCGTCGCGTACCCGTTGCTGATGTGCCGGGACTCGTCCGACTGCACAGAGTGGAAGACGGTCGGCAGCAGGTAGTCGCCGTTGGCCGCGGCCTCGGCCGGCATCGCGACGAACAGCGTGTTGGTGAACGCGGTCTCGGCCACGATGGTCAGGTAGATGCTGGCCGCCGTGATCGCGTCACCGGTGATGAACCCCTCGGCGAACTGCCGGCCGATGGTGCCGCAGTAGTCGCTCTGGAAGTCCCGCAGGCTCGAGTTGAAACCCGCGGGGTCGATGTAGTTGTTCATGTACAGGCGCTTGAGGTTCTGCTGGATCGTCGAGTGCCGCACCTCGTCGATCATCTGGATCGCCTGGCCGTTGTGCAGCTCGGGGTTCGGTACGTTCCGGAACAGCAGCGGCATCGCCCGGGCGGCGGAGATCTCCGGCAGCGGAATGATGCTCAGGAAGAGTTTCTGCCATTCCAGCCAGCGTTCCTGCACCTGGCGGAACATGTTTCCGCGGATCGCGCCGTCGGAGGCGCCGTACACCCGGTGGTCCTTCTCCTCCTGCATCGGGAAGTACGACCGCAGGACCTGCTTCAGCGGGTCCTTCTTCTGCGCTTTACGGAACGTGTAGTCCGTTCCGTACTGGGAGACCGGCTCGTGGTACGCCGGTTCCCAGGACAACTCCTGGATCTTCTGGTGGGCCTTCGCCACACTCTGGCGACTCATGGCACTCCTCCCGCTCATGTGACCGGCTGTCACCTGCAGTACAGCGCGCTCAGCGGCGGGACGAAGTCCTAAATTGAGACACCCGTCACTGCTCGTCCAGGTAGGCTGCGCGGAGCCTCGCCAGCTCCGCCTCCTTGCGTTCGGCGGTGCGGTGGTCGCCCTGCGGATCGGGCCGGATACCCAAGCAGCGCAGGAGCTCCGCGGCCGGTTCGCCCGGGTGTCCGCCCGGGCCGAGCACGGGGTGCAGACCCGCCTCGGCCAAGTGATCGAAGACCAGCCGGACCACAGTCCAAGGGTTGTACGACTCCTGCCGCGAGACATCGTTGTCCATCGGAACCTCCGTGGTCGCCTGTTGGCATCACAAGCCCGCGACGCCGCGACGGCTGTCTCATTCTGAGACGTCGCGGGTGGCCGGCTGCACTATTCTCGGAAGGGGATGACTGGGCGGGGGCCGTGCGGATCGGCTGCAGCCGCCCAGCGGCAGGAGGTCCCGTGGACGAGCACGCGCCCTCGGCGGAGGAGAACCAGCGGGCAGCCGCGGCCCGCCTGAACTTCCTGACCTTCGATCCCGTCAGGTCGCAGGACGTCCGGCCGCCGATCCTGGCCTCCTGGCAGCGGTCGCGGCGCTGGAACCTGCCCGCGGACCGGATCACCCTGCCGTACGTCGCGGATCCCGAGCTGGACCTCCCGCTGACGCGCAGCGCCCGGCCCGTGCTGGAGCGGCTGCACGAGAATCTCGACGGCCAGCCGATCAGCGTGATCCTCACCGACCGGACCGGCCTGGTTCTCCAGCGGCTGACCGCCGACACCAAATTGGCGCAGCACCTCGACAGGGTCTTCCTGGCGCCGGGCTTCAGTTACGCCGAGGAGTTCGCGGGCACCAACGGGATCGGGACGGCGCTCGAAGGCGGCGGGCCGATGCACGTGTTCGGTCACGAGCACTACGCGGAGGACCTCGAGGAGCTCGCCTGTGCCGGCGTACCGATCAAGCATCCGGTGACCGGCAAGACGATCGGCGCCATCGACCTCACCTGCTGGCGCAAGGACGCCGGCTCGTTGCTGATGGCGCTCGCCAAGACGACCGCGGAGAGCATCCGGCGGGCGCTGCTCGATGACAGCTCCGCCCGGGAGCTGCGCCTGCTGCGGGCGTACCTGCAGAGTTCGCGCCGGCTCGGTGACATGGTGATCGCGGTCGACGACGATCTGTTGCTGATGAACGCCAAAGCCGGTCAGGCCCTCGACGCCGTCGACCAGCGGGCGGTGCTCGGGCACGCCGCCGAGATGATGAACCGCGGCGCCCCGGAGGCGATCGTAACCGAGCTGCCGACCGGTACCCGGGTCCGGATCACGTGCCGACCCGTCGTCCCCGGCGGTCGCGGCGGCGCGGGGATCGTTCAGGTCAGTCCGCACGCTTCCGCGAGCGGCACCGGCCCGTCGGCCTCCGGTCATCGCCCGCCGCCGCGTCCCGCGCTCCCGGGACTCGTCGGCCACACCGCGCCGTGGCTCGGCAGCAGCCGCGACGTCGACAACGCGTGCCGGGCCGGGCAGTGGGTCGTGCTGACCGGCGAACGCGGTGTCGGCAAAGTTGCGCTGGCCCGCGCGGCGCACCGCCAGAACAGCCAGGCCGGCCGGTTCCACGTCGTCGACGCGGCCCGGCTCGGGGACGGCTACGCCGGTGAGCTGGAGGCCGAGCTCGAGGACGACTCGCTGCAGGCGCTGGTGATCCGGCACGCCGAGGCCCTCGACCAGGACCGGGCGCAGGCCACGGTCGAGGCGCTGTACGACGTCGTCGAACGCCGGCCGGCGGAGCCGCCGTGGATCGTTCTCACCCTGACCTGCGACGCGAACGACCCGCCCGATCTCGGCGAGCTGCTGACGATCTTCCCGCTGACCATCGAAGTACCGCCCCTGCGACACCACATCGAGGACATCCGCGAACTGGTGCCGCACTTCCTCGACCGCCTGAGCCACGGCGAACTGACCTGCGGGCCGGACACGATGCAGCAGCTGATGCGCTCGGCCTGGCCGGGCAACACCGCCGAGCTGGGCCAGATCCTGCGGCAGATCGTCGTCCGCCGCCGGCGCGCCGGTGTGATCACCCCCGCAGACCTCCCGGCCCGGCTGCAGGCGACCAGCCGCCGCAGCCTGAGCCAGCTGGAGGCACTCGAGCGCGACGCGATCATCCGCAGCCTGATCGCCAACGAGGGCCACAAGGGCCGCGCCGCCAAGTCACTCGGCATGTCCCGCGCCACCATCTACCGCAAGATCCACGACTACGGCATCCAGCCCCCACCGGTCTGACCCCAGCGCGTCGAGTAAGCCTGTGGTCGCCCCACGTAGTGCCTGCTGTCCGGCCCCATCCGGGCCGCGGCCGGCGGCGAACACCCCTCGGGCACCCGTTTCATCGCCGGGGCCTTTCGAGAGGGAAGGGGCAGAACCATGAGTGACGCAACACGCCGGGGCTTTCTGGTGTTCGCCGGCGCGGGGACCGCGGCAGCCGTCGGCGCCGTGGCCGGACCGAAGATCTTCGGTGAGCGGTCCGCGCAGACCACGGGTGGGGACGAGTTGCGGGCGGCCGACCTGGCCACCGCCGAGTCGTTCGTCGTCCACGTGAAAGACGTGCGGAAGGGGGAGATGGCGATTCTGGTCGGGGACCGTGAAGTCGTCCTGACCGACCGTGAGCTGGCCGCGCGCCTGGCCGGCGCCACGACCGCCTGATCCGGCGATCCACCCACGCCTGCACCGGAGGAACAGTCATGTCTTCACATCGCGAAGCGCCGGAGATCTCGAAGGACCCGGTCGCGGACAACACCGATGTCTACGCGTTCGTCAGCCCGGACCAGCCGGACACCGTGACGCTGATCGCCAACTTCATCCCGTTCCAGAACCCGTACGGCGGGCCGAACTTCTACGAGTTCGGCGACGACGTGCTGTACCAGATCCACATCTCCAACCGCGGCACCGGCCGTGCCGACCTCAGCTACCAGTTCCGGTTCCACGCCAGGATCAGGAACGCCAAGACGTTCCTGTACAACACCGGACCGATCACCTCCATCACGGACACGACCTGGAACCGCCCGCAGTACTACTCGGTCACGAGGCTCGAGAACGGACGCTCGCGGGTCCTCGCGCGGAACCTGCCCGCGCCGCCGGTCAACGTGGGCGTGCGCAGCACGCCGGACTACGCGAAGCTGGCCAGGCAGGCGATCCACACGATCGGCAACCACCGGAAGGTGTTCGCCGGTCAGCGCGCCGACGGATTCTTCGCCGACCTCGGCAGCATCTTCGACCTCGGTACGCTGCGACCCTTCCAGCTGGCCCACCTGATCCCGTCGGCGGCCGCGGCGGGGGTCAACGGTCTGCAGGGATCGAACGTGCACACGATCGCGCTGCAGGTTCCGATCACGGACCTCACCCGCGACGGCCGCAGGCCCACGAACGTGCTGGACCCGGCCGCGGTGATCGGTGTCTACGCCTCGGCGAGCCGGCAGACGTCGAGGATTCTCGACGGCGGGATCGCGGCCTGGCACGGCCCGTACCAGCAGGTCTCCAGGCTCGGGAACCCGTTGTTCAACGAGGTCATCGTGCCGATGGCGGAGAAGGACCGGTGGAACGGTCGCGCTCCGCAGGACGACAAGCGGTACGCCGGGTTCGTGACCAAGCCCGAGCTGGCCGGTCTGCTGCCGGTGCTGTACCCGGGCGTGTTCCCGAACCTCGCCGCGTACCAGAAGCCGCGCGCCGACCTGGCGGCGATCCTGCTCACCGGCATCCCGAAGGGCGTCGTACCGGGGTTCCAGAACTTCACCGGACCCGTTCAGGCCGACCTGCTCCGCCTCAACGTCGCGGTGCCGCCCGCCAAGGCACCGAATCCGCTGGGCCTGGTGGCCGGGGACGCAGCCGGGTTCCCGAACGGGCGCAGGGTCTTCGACGACGTCGTGACCGTGGAGCTGCGGGCCGTCGCGGGGCTGACGATCCCGCTGGTGGATCCGTCGTACCAGCCCGACGCGGCCGCGGCCGCGATCAAGGACGGGACGTCGAACACGAACGCGGACTACCGTCCGTCGTTCCCGTATCTCGGGACGCCGGCCGGCGGCTACCAGTCCGAGCCCGGAAACCCGGCCGCGTGATGACCGGCGTCGAGAACCCGCACGCGGGTCGAGGATCGTCGGTCCTGCTCGACATCGGCGGTGACATCGGTGCGCTCGTCGTCACGATGCCGGCCGAGCTGGACGGGCAGGAGATCGAACTACGCCCTACCGGGCACACGATCGTCCCGAACAGCCATGAGCACGGGCATGGGCACGGTCATGGTGCGCTGCCGCACGTGGCGGTGGTTCCGCGGCCCTCGCCGGCGGGTGAGATCGTGCACTCAGCGGTCTTCTTCGAGGTTCGGCAAGGCAGCTACGAACTGTCTGTGCGCCCCGGCGGACCGGTGCGGCTGACGGCGGATGTCGTCGGGGGAGCGGTGACAGAAGCCGACTGGCCGCGCTAGACCGACCTCTCGGCGGCGAGGCTTTCCAGCAGCGGCTCGCCGCCGGGCGCGCGGCACGTGACCGGTACGAGTCGACCGGTGTGACGTATCTGTGCTTGCGTGGCGGTGGCCTGCGTGCATCAATTGTGCATAAGTTTGGTCCGACGGGTCCCGGGTACCGGCGACCCGGAAGACAACCGACACGGCGGGCGGCGGCTGATGGCAGACAAGCAGCTTCCGACGGCGGTCAGGTGGACTGACGACCGTCTCGGGATCGCGAAGATCGGCAGGAAGAACCTCCGGAAGATCTTTCCGGACCACTGGTCGTTCATGCTCGGCGAGATCGCGCTCTACAGTTTCCTGATCCTGGTGCTGACCGGTGTGTTCCTGACGCTGTGGTTCAAGCCGTCGATGGCCGAGATCGAGTACCAGGGCTCGTACAGCATGCTCAAGGGCCTGCACATGTCGGAGGCGTACGAGTCGGCGCTGAATATCTCGTTCGACGTCCGCGGCGGCCTGCTGATGCGCCAGATCCACCACTGGGCCGCGGTGCTGTTCGTCGCCGCGATGAGCGTGCACCTGTTGCGGATCTTCTTCACCGGCGCGTTCCGCAAGCCGCGCGAGCTGAACTGGCTGATCGGCATCGTGATGCTGTTCCTGGGCGTCGTGGAAGGCTTCATCGGCTACGGCCTGCCCGACGATCTCCTGTCGGGCACCGGCCTGCGGATCACCCAGGGCCTCGTGCTGGCCGCTCCGGTGGTCGGCAGCTACCTGGCGTTCTTCATCTTCGGGGGAGAGTTCCCCGGCGACGACTTCGTCTCCCGGTTCTTCACCGTCCACGTGCTGCTGATCCCGGGGATCCTGCTGGCCTTGATCACGGTGCACCTGTTCCTGGTCGTCCATCACAAGCACACGCAGTACCGCGGACCCGGCCGGACCGAGAAGAACGTCGTCGGTTTCCCGCTGTTCCCGGTGTACGTCGCGAAGGCGGGCGGCTTCTTCTTCGTGGTCTTCGGCGTCACCGCGCTGATGGGCGCGCTGCTCCAGATCAACCCGATCTGGCTCTACGGGCCGTACAACCCGGCCGAGGTGACGGCGGGGTCGCAGCCCGACTGGTACATGGGGTGGCTGGACGGCGCCGTCCGGCTGATGCCCGGTGCCGAGTCGCACTTCTGGGGCGTCACGGTCAGCTGGAACATCTTCCTGCCGGCGTTGCTGGTGCCGCCGCTGTTCATCGGGTTCGTTGCCCTCTACCCCTTCCTCGAGGCATGGATCACCCGCGACCGGCGCGAGCACCACCTGCTCGACCGGCCGCGGGACAACCCGACGCGGACCGGTGTCGGCGTCGCGATGATCACCTTCTACGGCGTCCTGTGGCTGAACAGCGGCAACGACCTGATCGCGACGCACTTGCACAGCTCGATCAACGCGATCACCTGGACCTGCCGGGTGCTGATCGTCGCCGGCCCGGTCCTCGCGTTCTGGATCACCAGGCGCTGGGCGATCTCGCTCCAGCGGGCCGACCGGGAGCGGCTGCTGCACGGCCGGGAGAGCGGCGTCATCGTCCGCGCAGCCGACGGCGGGTACTCCGAGCGGCACGCGGAGATCTCGGTGTACGAGGCGTACGCGCTGACCGCCCGCGACCGGGACACCGTGCTCGACGAGCCGCCGCCGGCCGACGAGAACGGCGTTGCGCGGCCGCACCGCCGGCGTGAGCGTCTCCGGTCCGCGCTGAGCCGCTTCTACTTCGCCGACGCCGTTCAGAAACCGACCGCCGCCGAGCTCGAAGCCGCCCACGCCGACGACGCCGATCACACCGATCACACCGATCACGCCGATCACGCCGCCGAGACCGACGGCACTCGCGAGCTCGAGTCCGCCGCGAAGCGGGAGCGCTCCAGGGCCTAGCTCATCGACATGACTATCGTAGAAGGATGCCGAACCGTCCGAGTGCCGCCCGACCCGCCGTCCCGGAGGAGATGGTGTGGCCGGTGGGGCGTGTCGCGGAGATGCTCGGCGTCCCGACGGTGACGATCCGGAGCTGGGAGCGGCGCTACGGCATCGGTCCGTCGCAGCGCAGCACCGGGCAGCATCGTCGCTATTCGGCCGACGACGTGGCGAGGCTGCGCCGGATGATCGCCTTGATCGCGAAGGGCGCCGCGCCGGTGGACGCCGCGCGGCTGACCGCGGGGACCGGTCCGGACGTCACCGAACCCGATGCGCTGCTCGCGTCGGCGGAGTCGTACCGGGTCACCACGATGGCGGAGATCCTCGACAACCTGCTGCAGAAACGCGGCGTCGGGCCGGCCTGGAACGAGGTGATCGCGCCCGCGTTCCACGAACTGGAGCGCCGGTTCACCGACATCGGCGACTGCATCGATCTCACGTTCCTGCTGGCCAGGACGGTCGAGGACGCGATCGAGCGGTACGTCGCCGAGCGCGGCCTGCAGCGCACCGGACGCCCGTGCCTGCTCGCCATCTGCCCCGACGAGCGCCACACCTTGCCGATGACGGTCCTGCGTGGCTGTCTGCTCGAGCGGGGCATCCCGGCGATCGCTCTCGAGGCAGGTCTGAACGACGAGGCCGTGGTGGCGGCGGCGGAGCGGACCGATCCCACGGTGGTGGTGCTGTGGACGACGCTGCGGCGCAGCGGCCAGACCGCCCTCAGCAGGCGCCTGCAGCGGCTGGGGCACCAGGTCCTGAAGGCAGGCCACGGCTGGCCCGGTCCCGATCGTGAGCTGGACGACCTGGACGGGGCCGTGACGCGAATCGTCGCAGCGTCTCGTCAGATGCAGCGGGCCTGACGGTCAGCTGGGCAGCGTGCCCCGGATGATGCTGTCGTGGGAGTGCTCCGGGTTCCCGTCGTCCGGTTCGAGGGAGATGTCGACGATGCGGTAGCCCTGGCCGGTCAGGTCGGGCGGGATCTGGAAGGTGCCGCCCGTGCTCGGGTTCAGAACGCCGAGCGCGACCATCCTCTTGCCGTCCTCGTTGATCAGCCAGACCTCGTAGAAGCCCGGAGCAGCCGCCAGGCCCGTCGCGCTGACCTTCAACTCGATCCCGTTGGCTCCGCGCAGGAGGTCGGCGTTGCCGTCGCCGGACTTGCCGGCCAAGGGTTCCAGCTTGGCGACCGCCTCGGAGGTCGGCCCGCCCGCGTCGTCCGAGGTGACCAGGAGCGCGCCGATCGCGCCGACGCCGATGCCCACCACGGCAGCGATGCTCGCAGCGATCGCCAACGCGGTCCTGCCGACCGGGCGTCGCCGTGGCCTGAGCTCGGCAACGGACGCGTCGGGCACGGACGACGGCACAGTTGACGGTGTCGACGGTACGGATGGCCGCGCTTGCGTCGTGCCGGGCTCGAAGCCGAGCTCGGCGCCGATTCGGTCCCAGACGTCGGCGGGTGCCGTGTCCAGGCGCGGCAGCTCACCGATGTGCCCCGCGACGACCCGCAGCTCCTGCAGGCTCTCGCGGCAGCGTCCGCACAGCCGCAGGTGATCGGCGGCGGCATCATCGGGCGTCTCGCCGTCGATGACCCACTGGGCCAGCAGTTCCTCATCCAGATGTGTCGTCACCTTTCACCTCCTTCAGTCTGTCACGCAGGTGCAGCAGGCCGCGCCGGACATGGCTCTTCACGGTTCCGAGCGGCAGGTCGAGCTGCTCCGCGATCGCGGGGTACGTCTGGTCTTCGTAGAAGGCGAGGCGAAGGATGGTTCGGCGCGGGTCGTCGATCTTGGCCAGCTCGTCGGCCAGGACCACCTTGTCGACCGTGTCCTGGTCGACGCGGTCCGGCGACGTCTCCCGGTCCAGCAGGCCGCCGGCCGCCTCGGCGTTGCGGTGCTCCCGGTTCCGGGCGGCGAGCCGGTCCGCGATCCGGTGCCTGGTGATACCGGTCAGCCAGGCGCCGAGCTCGCCTTGCGACGGGTCGAAGTTCGCACGCCCGCGCCAGGCGGACACGAAGACCTGCTGGGTCACGTCCTCGGCGTCGGTCCGGTCGCCGAGAGCTCGCAGCGCCAAGGTGAACACCAGGCCGGACCACTGCCGGTAGGCGTCCGCGAGGCTCTGCTCGCGGCCTTCCGCCAGACCTTTGGCAATGTCGGGCGGCGACGGTGCGCCGGCCTCGATGCTGGTCACAAACGGCACTGTAGCGAATCTCCCGTGCGGGAGCCGGTGCCGACGGCCGGGCCGCGCCGAAACGTCACCGCGCCCAGGCATCCGGTCACGCTGCGCTGATCCCGGACTCGCCGTACGGCGCTCATGTGGGCGCTGCCGTGACGACGAGGTTGTCCCGGTAGCCGCCGGCGTTGCGGTCGTAGGGTCCGCCGCAGGTGATGATCCGCAGCAGCGGCGTGCCGTCGCGATCGAAGACCCGGTCGAGGGCGAGGCTCGACTTCGCGATGTCCTCGACTGTCCGGACCCGGTAGCTGGTCGTCGAGTTGTCGCTCAGCCGGACCGTCACGAGGTCCCCGGGCCGGAGCTTCCGGAGCCGGACGAGGGGCCCCACGCCGTACTGCTTGCTGTCGAGGTGGCCGCCGAGGACCACCGAGCCGCGTTGGTCGGTCGTGCTCGGCCCGAACCGGTACCAGCCGATGACGGCGGGATTCGGCGGCAGCTCCATCTGCCCGTCGGCCGCCACGCCCACGGCAACGACCGGAACGTCGACCCCGATGGATTCGAGTCGCAAGCGGTTCGGCTGGACGACCTCGGCCGCGGTGGGCGGCTCGGCCGGCCGGACGCGAATCCCGTTCCCGGTCGTCGCCGGGGGAGCGGACGGAGCGGTCGACCGTGCCGGTGAAGGAGTGGTGGGGGACACCGGTGCGGTCTGCTCCGTCCGCTCGCTCCGGTCACTGCCGGCCGGTGCTGCGCCGGAGGACGAGCAGCCGGCCGCCAGGCCGAAGACCGGGAGTGGGGGCCGGGGGCCGACGGGCCGCCCCCGCGGGGTTATACAGACCCGCGCCGCAG